>JACQTX010000097.1 GCA_016210585.1 Chloroflexota bacterium | reverse complement strand
CCCCGGGATGGTATCATGAGGGCAGAATCAGAGATGAGGGTCACCGATGGCCGAGCACGACAGCAGTGACAAGCTGCTCTTTTCCCACGCCCGCATGGTAGAGGAGCTGCTGCGCGGGTTTGTCTTTGTCAAGGAGGAGTGGGTCGAGCAGCTGGATTTCAGTACCTTAGAGAGGATGGGTGGCAGCTACGTCAGCGACGATCCTCTGGTGACCGGGAAGACGACCTCATCTGGCGGGTATGCCGGGGAGAGAGCTGCCCGAGCTACAGGACCTGAAGGAGGTGAGGACCATGTTGGCCGAACGAGTCATAGAATGGACGAAGCAGTGGAAAGAGGACGGTTTACGGGAAGGTCGCCAAGAGGGACTCAAAGAAGGACTCCAACAAGGCGAAGCCCCCGTGCTGAGGCATCTGTTGTCGCGTTGGTTTGGGGCGCTTCCCGGGTGGGTGGAGGAAAAGCTGACGCAGGCCAATCCGGAGACCCTCGAGCGATGGACCGAGCGGACCCCTGGAGACCAGGACGGCCGAAGAAGTCTTTGAGGAAAGCTAGGGGAAGGAAAGAGCCAGTTGTTCAGATTGTATTGGAATACCTGTTGCTGTTGAGCTTGCCTGCGAATAAACTGGAGTTCACGGACAACCGTACGAAGTGCCGGTTGCCGGCCGGGACACGAGCGGAGCGGGAGGCATAGTTCCTGACCTGGGCGGAGACACTGGCACGGTGGCAGGGATTGGAGATGATACCGCCGGTCGAGCACGTGGACCAACGCCCCAACTGCATGCGCGGTTGGCTTGGCTGGGAGGGATCAGGCTAAGAGGATGCTTATACTGGAACAACGGAAGGAAATACTGGCGCGGCTTCAGCGACTGTCTGGACTACAATCAGAACTCCTGCACAGTCTCCAATCATTAGGGGGTATCAGCGCAAACGAAGTTTCTGTTTTAATAGATGAACTGGTCCGTGACCGCTTCTATTACGGTGAGCGGTATTTGGGGTTTGTACAGCGGTTGAGTTTGGAAGACCCACTGAGTCGGCCTCATATCATTTCGCGGGGATATTATGCCATGTATCACATGGCGCGGGCTACTGTATTTCATCACCAACGGGCGGACGTGGATGGGCACGACCGTTTACCTGCTGCCTTATCGCGCATAGTGGGCGACGAGATGGGCGTCAGACTGGGACGATGGCGGGACGTCCGCAATGCCATCGAGTATTCCCCCTATACGCCCAACAATATGCGCGAGCTCAGCGCCCAGTGTTTGCAAGAAGCTGAAGATTTGCGAAAGGTGTGTTGGCAATATTTGGTTGGAAGGGGGATAAAAATATGAGCATGGTGCATAGCTCTTCTCCTGCGCTGCACCTTATAGAGGTGGACATTGGCGAAATGCGTCGGTATATTCAAGAAGCTTTCGAGAAGGAATTTGGAGTGGGCAGCGTCCAGGAGATCCACGTGTCGTGGAACAACCCAGATATGATAGATGTAGCAATACATATGACAGCCAAGAGAGACGGCATGTGGGACACCTGCCTCCGCATTGCTGAAGAATTACAGCGATGGGGTATCCGCGCTGCTCTTCGTCCCGAGTATGGGGCATAGTAACCACCCCAATTTCCTAAGAGGGCAAAGGCCTCCGGAAGCGGGGCGATACTGGCTTCGCGGCTCATCGGATCGGCCAAGCCGCGGAAGGAGGAGGATCCCGGCCTGAACTGCCCCATTGGGGCAGAGCGGAGGGCAGGCCTAAATGGAAGAAACACTCATGGCCAACCGAAATTGGCCGCCCCCCTCAATGAAAATGGGCCTCCACGAGACCCGGGCATTTTCATGGTAAGGGATTTGAGCAAGGCATCCTACGGGGCGGCCGGACCAATTCGGCTATGAGCTGTGGGGCTGTAGCCTGGGTTTTTGGTTTCCGGCGGTCAAGCTGCTCGATTACCGGGAGCAGTGGCCGGCCTTGAAGGAGCTCCCCGTCGTTGGAGCGTGTGTTATAATAAACGCGACAGTGTATGGGAGAGGAGGCGCTCCAGGCCTTCGAGGCAACGCCATCTGCAGGCATGTGGGCAGGCATTGGCGGCAGACCAGCTCCTGTGATAAACT
>JACQTX010000095.1 GCA_016210585.1 Chloroflexota bacterium | reverse complement strand
TTCTTCTCAAACAGAAGTCCGCAGAGTTGTGTGTTTCCTTTGGGTAAAGAGGGTGTCTGAATCGCCGTGAGCTACTTCCCGGTCACGCTGGGCAGCCAGGTGACCAGGATCGGAAAGGCGAACATGAGGGCCATCCCCACTATCTGCAGCCCCACGAAAGGTGCCCCAGCCTTGATGATGTCCATCATATCGACATCGGGCAAGACGCCCTTCATGACGAAGTTCAGCAGCCCAAAGGGGGGCGTGATGCCACCCAACTCTATGTTTACGATGGTCATCACGACGAACCATAATGGGTCAAGGCCAAGAGTACGGATAATGGGCATATAGATAGGCACAGTTATCATCATAATGGATATACCATCAATGAAACAGCCCATGATGAGGATTATGAACTGCATCATTATAACGAGGACAACAGGGTGCACCGGCAAGGCGAGCGCGAGATTCGTGAGTCCGCCGGTAGCGCCAGTGAAGGCGAGCAGGCTGCTGAAAGTAGTGGACCCCATGATAATCAGGAATACCATGGCAGTGACTTTGAATGTTTCCGAAACCGAGGCGGTAAAGGTCTGCCATGTCAACCCGCCATAGATAAAGGCCAGGATAAAGGCACCGATGGCGCCAATGGCCGCCGCCTCAGAGGGCGTGGTGACACCCAGGAAAATTAGGCCCAGGACAAGGAAAATAATGAAACCTACAGGCAGAATAAAGACCAGCGAACGGGCCCTTTCCCGCCAGGTAACTCCCGCCGGCACATAAGCCGGCGCTAGCTGGGGCTGTATGTATGACCTTATGAGGATATAAGCAGCATAGAGGCCAGCCAGCACCAGCCCCGGAATAAAGCCGCCAATCAATGCCTTATCCGCCGGCACCATGGCCAGCGTAGCCAAGAGGATCATGAGGATGCTCGGCGGGATGATCATAGCCAGGCCACCGGCGCCCAGTATTGGCCCGATGCTCATCTCGTTGCTGTAGCCCCTTTTCTTCATGTCTGGGACGAGAGTCGAGCCTAAAACGGCGACACCGCTCATGCTCGAACCACTCATCATGGCGAAGACTACGCCCGCGATTACCGCAATCAGAGCGAGGCTGCCCCGCACCCGCCCCATCCACACGCTTATGGCGGACACCATCCTCGTGGCCACGCCGGCACGGTAAAGGATTTCGCCCAGCAGGATAAACATGGGCACTGCGACAAGGCTGAACACGGCGATATTGGAGACGACCGTCTCCACCATTATCGGCAGGCCTCTCACCCCTCCCATCAGGAAGAGTGTGCCCACGAAGTTGATAACCATAAAGGCGAAGGCTACGGGCAGACCGGAGGCGAACAGCACCACCAGGGCACCGATGATAATCAGAAGGGTTACCCACCATTCCATTACTACATTTCTCCCTCA
This sequence comes from Chloroflexota bacterium, assembly GCA_016210585.1. Classification (GTDB taxonomy): domain Bacteria; phylum Chloroflexota; class Dehalococcoidia; order Dehalococcoidales; family JAFGLR01; genus JACQTX01. Next base: position 12,804 of record JACQTX010000095.1, on the reverse strand, counting down.
GAGACCTCTTCGTGTCCCGCGGCGACCTTTCCTCTGCCGTGGCGGTAGGCGCGTATGATAAATTCGACAGTCAGGACCAGGCTGCCCAGGGCCATGATGCCTAGGATGGGCCACTGTAAGACAGTTATGGCTTTATAATAGACCTTGCCAAGGGTGAATGTCTCCACTGTAGATCGTAGGGCAAACCAAAAGAAGGCCCCGGAGACCACGGCACCGATTGAGGAGGTAACAGTCTCACTAAACTGCTGCGCCTTGCGAGACAGTCTGCTAAGAACGATGTCAATCTTCACGTGCCCTTCGTGCTTCAGGACCCAGGCCGCGGCCAGAAAGGTAACATAGAGCAGTCCAAACTCGGTGAAGTGGACCACCCACCTGGTCGGACGGTTCAGGAAATAACGCATGAACACTTCGTAGCCAATGCTCAGCATCATACCTATGATGATAATGCCGCTGAGCACGGTAGTGGCCAATAAGACCTTGTCCCAGACGCGACTCAGCCCCTTGCTATTCTTTTTTGAGCCCATCACCTTCCTCGAGAAAAACAAGCCTCAAAAGCCTGTCCCCGCAGTATGCTGCGGGGACAGGCTTTATTGCAGCCTTTCAACTGGCTAGAAGTCTGCTATTTCCAATCGTAGGTTGGCAACCAGACTTGCTTGGGCGGGTAGAACATATTCAGGTATTTGATGACCTCTTCGGCATTGCCCGCGGCCTTATCTCTGAGCAGTTTATTGGTTTCCTCGAAGATAATCCGTTCCGCTTCAAACCAGTCAGCGTCTGATAGCACAATAGGCTTAACCCCGGCCGCGCGAACCTTCTTAATCTCGGCAGCAGAAGACGCTTCGGCGCGCGGGATGGACTCCTGTTCTGCCTTAACCATGATTTCCATCAGCTTGTCCTTATGCCACTGTGGCAAGGCATCAAACCAGGCGGCATTGGCGTAGGCGCCGTTGCCGGGAGCCTTCCACAGCTCCGGATACACCTGGTATTTCAGGTAGGGGGCATAGCCGGTAGCTATGATATAGTCACTGGGCCAGGCCAGGCCATCAACCAGCCCGGTCTGCAACGCGGTCAGGACTTCTGTCGGCGGCACAACAACAGTGGAGACACCCAATGGCTTGAAAAGAAGGTCGTAGCTGGGCGTGCTTCTGAGCTTCATCCCTTTCAGGTCAGCCAGCTTGGTAATGGGCTTGCTCAAAAAGATGGTAAAGGTATACCAGCCGGGGGCACCGAGGAAGGCCACACCCATCTTCTTACGTGCCATCTTGTCCAGGGCAGCGGTCATGCCGATTTTGCGGACGTCCGGTCCCATAGCGCCCATAATGCCCGGGTCCAGAGGCCACGCTTCGTAGAATTCGGCCCCAGGATAGACAGTGGGTGTAATCAGCAAATCAATGATGCCGGCCTTGGCCAGCTTAATCTGGTCGAAGGGTGGGGCAACCTCAGTGCCGCCGCCGTCCTTGAAGACCAGCTTGCCTTCGCCCATCTTATTGCCCTCTTCCAAGAAGTATCTATAAGCTATATTGAAGGGGCTATCCAGGGCGAACGAACGCAACATCTTAACGGTTACTACGGGTAAAGCCGTAGCGGTTACCGTTGACGTGGCCGTAGCTGTCACTGTGGGCGCGGGCGCCGCTGTGGCGGTTACGGTGGCCGGCGCGGCGGTGACGGTTGCCGTGGCCGTGGCGGTCACCGTCGGTGCCGGTGCCGGCGTCGTCTTCGGTGCTGCCTTGCAGGCCAGCAATAATACCACCAGCAGAGTGGTTACCACTGCCAGCAGGTAGGTTGACAATGTCCTTTTCCTCATTGCTTTTTATCCCTCCTCAGTATGATTTTTTGCAAATGACAGGCATCCCTTATAGTATGTTTACTTTGCTGCCTATTTCCACTCGTAGGATGGCCACCAGATCTCTTTTGGCGGGTAGAACATGCTCAGGTACTTGATTATCTCTTCGGCATTATCGGGAGCGTTCTTGCGCAGGTCTTTATTGGTCTCCTCAAAGATGATTTTCTGGGCGTCCCACCAGTCCTGGTCGGGGATGGTAATCGCCTTAATGCCTGCCTCCCGGAGCTTTTTCAGTGCCGGGCCACTGGCCTTTAATACCTCATCAATGACGGCGTTTTCTTGAGCCATCATGATTGCCTTGAGCTTGTTCTTATGCCAGTCCGGCAGCTTATCGAACCAGGCGGCGTTGACGTAGCTCAGATAACCCGGGGCCTTCCACATGTCGGGAAAGACCTGATACTTGAGGTAAGGCACAAAGCCAAATTCAGCCAAGCCCAACGTTCCCCCGCCCCACGCCATACCATCAACCACACCGGTCTGTAAAGCCCCAATGACTTCGGCCGCCGGTATTACGACGGTGGGAACTCCGTATGCCTTGAAGAAAATGTCATAAGCCGGCACACTTCTGAGCTTCATACTCTTCAGGTCAGCCAACTTGGTGATGGGCTTGTTCAGGAATATAGACATCGGGAACAGGCCGGGACTGCCAAGTATGGCGACCCCGATTTTCTTACGGGCCATCCTGTCCAGGGCATCAAGCATGCCCACCTTACGAATGTCTGGTCCCATGACGCCCATAATGCCCCCATCCAGAGGCACGCCCTCGTAGAAATCACTGGCCACATAAGCTGTAACATTCACCGTCATCTCCACCGTCCCGGCCATCACCATCTTGAGCTGGTTAGCGGCTGGGGCAACCTCAGTCCCGCCCACGTCCTTGAAGACCAGCTTGCCCTCCCCCATCTTGTTGCCCTCGTTCGTTAGCCAGCGGTGCGGGATAGCCAAGATGTTGTCTAAGGGGAAGGGACGTAACATCTTGACGGTTACGACAGTCTCCGGCGTAGTAGTTACCGTTGCCGTGGCGGTGGCGGTCACGGTGGGCGCCGGTGCCGGCTTGGCGGTTACGGTTGTCGGCGGCGCGGTGACGGTCGCCGTGGCTGTGGCCGTCTTTGTTACTGTGGGCGCCGGGGCTGGCGTGGTCTGCGGCGCCTTGCAGGCCAACATTGTGACCATTAGCACTGCGGCTGCTAATGGCAGCAGATATGTTGCTAGTCCTTTCCTTTTCATATTTATCTCCTTGAGTTCTTTTGAAAATAGCTCGTCGCTGTCATTGCTGTCCGCCGCAGGCAGAGAATCCAGACCATAGATTCCCGCCGGATTTCACCCGTGCTCCGATACAGGGCTAGAATGACAGGGGCACCTATTCTCATCCTTTCCTGGTGGTGCATAGCACCACCATCAACTGTATGAACGCACCCATTCGCTTGTTGCTACCGCATCTCGCGCCTCCTTACCCAATGGCCTGCAACGGTTCCAGGACAGGTATGATGAAGTCAAGGCCAAGCCGCTTGAGACCGTCTCCTGGCGGCAGGCCCTCTTCTGTGAGCTTCAGGGCGCCCACATAGTGCCCCTTCTTCTCCTTCTCAAACTGTGCCCTCTCCCAGACCCAGGTCTTGCCGTATTTATCCTTGATAGGCTCGTCAAAGGCGCGCGGCGGGAAGTAGTCATCCTTCTGCGGATGGTAGCCGTGCTTCAGGCTGACGCTCCGGTTGAGGTAATAGCTCCTCAACTCGATCTCTTTGACATCGTCAGCGGTGATGTCCCAACCGCAGGCCGCGTTGAGGAATAGCCTGGCGGCCTCCTCTTCCGAGCCCCATATGGCGCGGAAGGGCGGCGAGGCAAACAGGCACATGGTGGCGTTTTCATTCAGGTGTGACTGAATACCGCCACCCAGCCTGGCCCCGTTATGGCTCGTCGCATAAGCGAGTGAGCCGATGAGGGGGCCTTTTAGAATGGGGTTCTGGTTCCGTATGTCGTAGGTGCCGCACGAGCACCCGTGCACCTCCATCGCCAGATACTGGGCTTCTTTGCCAAAGATGGGATAAGCCCGCCGGAAGCCTTCGGCCAAGGCCGCCGGGGCCTTGTCCTGCTTATAGGCTATCTTCTTAAGAAGCTCACAGGTCGCCTCCACACTGCCCCATTTCAGGTCAATGCCACCCAGGTCAGCTTTCGTAATGATGCCACGCTCGTAGAGGTCCATGGCCCAGGCCACCAGCCCACCAGCTTCTTCACCGTCCATGCCGAGCTCATCAAGCAGAGTGGAAATCTCGGACATCTGCTCGAAGCCAACCAGGATATTGGCGTTGAAGCACCCGTTGTTGTCATGCCGCATCTCGCCGGTGAATGTCCCCCTAGGGCTATTCTTGAAGAAGGGGACCTTGCAGGCGGCAGCACAGCCGGGGCAGCCGATAGTCCAGATGTGATACTTCAGCTCATGGGCCAGGACATCGCTCTCTTCCACTATGGGGTGATAGCCGAAGTGGCTGTTCTTGACGCCCTCGGCGGCATGGCGCAGCAGGACTGGGATTGATGCCAGGTGTCCCCAGCGACTTTCCTCGAGCTTGCGCGCGGCCGTTATCGGACTGGTGGCATAGGTCTTGAACAGCTCCCAGACCTTGGCGTGATCGGCATAGAGAGGGCCTTTAGTGCCGCGCACGGCAATGGCCTTGAGGTTCTTGGAACCCATCACCGCACCGCAGCCCCATTTGGAGGCGCTGTGGTTGGACTCGGTGATGGCATTGGCATACCTGACCATGTTCTCACCGGCCGGCCCGATGCAGAGCACACTGAAAAGCTCACCGGTCTCACGCTTCAAGCGGTCTATTAGCTGGACCTCGCTCTTCTGTCGCCACTGTCCCCAGAGGTCGGGGGCATCCCGGACCTGCACCTTATCATCATAGACATAGAGATAGACGGGCTTGTCCGCCTTGCCCTTCAGCAGGATACCTGCATTGTATTGCGCCCGCATAATCTGGTCACCAATATTGCCGGAAACGGTGCTCCGGCCTGACCAGCCCGTGAGAGGGGAAACGAAGCTCAAAATCGTCTTGGTGCCGAAGAGGCCGGTCAATGGCCCCACACCGATGTGCAGGACATTCTGCGGGCCGAGCGGGTCAGCGCCCTGTGGCACGAGGTCCCAGATGAGCTTGTTGCCGATGCCCTTGCCGCCGAGGTATCTCTTGACGTCTTCCGTGACGTCCAGGACGCGGCTTGTCCTGTTGGTCAAATCAACTTCCAGCAGGTTGATCTTAATCTCACTCATCTTGCGACCTCCACGCCGGCTGCCACACCTTGTCTTTAGTCAGCGGGTAGAGCCGCCTGGCAATCAATGCTGCCTTTTCGTCCGCATGTTTGCGGACCATGTCCCGCAGCGGAAATCCCCACACCACGAGGTCCTTGTAGTAAAGGGCACCTGTGGGGCACACATTGACACACTGGGGATTGCGCTTGCCCGTGTTCTCCGTGTCACACAGGTCGCAGACCAATGGGGACTCGGAGACCCTGGGGTAGTTCACAATGGCCTTAGAAGGACAGGCCTCAAAGCAGAGCAGGCAGCCTTGCCCCAGGCACCTCTCCTTGTCCAGGACCATGTGAAAGGTCTTCTCATCGTAATGGATAGCCGGCGGGTCAACCGGGCAGGCCTTTTCACACTCCCTTTCCTCTTTCTGGCACTGGCTGCAGACCACCTGGACAGCTTTGGGTGCGGGCAGCAGATACTTGTGCACCTGGATCCTGGCCAGGTCCTTGTTGATGACCCCGAAATGCTGCATGGAGCAGGCCATCTGGCAGATTTCACAGCCCACGCATTTCATTTCGTCGGTCTCGATAAAAGCGACCCCAGGCGGGTTGGGGTAGTTCTCATGCCCCCACCCGGAAGCCTGTGTTTTGTTTTCTACGGTCATGGCTTAAATAACCTCTCCTCCACTCTTCGTTGTTCCGACTAAAATAGTCGCCAGCTCACCACTCTTGTTTCAAGCGCAAGGTCCTCCTGAAAAGGTCTTTTACAGCGGCAAGAGGGGCGTGTACAGGCCATTGCGCAAAATGACATAGCGCAGGGCAAGGTCACCCAGCAGCTCGAAGATGATAGCGATGTATAAGAGAGCTATCGGTATCGCCAGGCTGGCCATCCATGTGCTCAGGGCGAGGCCCAGTGGCAGCGCCATAGCCAGCACGACAACCAGCACCCAGAAGAGCGGTGCCCACTTGCCGGCCATTATCTCCCGGACGGCGGTCTTGCCCGCCGAGCTAGGAGCTACCGCCCCCTGGTAACGCACCGTGAAGAAATAGATGAAAACAATGAAGATGAAGGCGACGAGGAAGATGCGCGACCAAGCCTCAACAGTCTCCACCGCAGCACTAGCATCGTTGGCCATGGTCATCAGCGTAATGCCTAGACCGCCCCAGATGCCGAGTATGGCATACAGCACGGGCAAAAGGGCCGTATTCCACAAGGGGATGGCACTGACATAGCTCATGGCAAAGCCCACGTAGATGACGGCGAAGAAGGCGAATATGTCCGCAATAACCAGCAGCGCTATGGAGGAGGTCGCCCACTGAGCGAGGATGAGGTGTATTCCCCCCAGGAGCAGGAACACCGTGGTAAAGATGAGGCCACGGGATATCCAGGAGGTCTTCCACCCGGATGAGAACAGGACGCGCCAAGCCCGGAGAGGGTGGCCGAGGTAGAGCAGGTGGCAGCCGCCCCCGCCGATGGCAGTAATCAGCCAGCCGGTGAACATGGCCTGTAGATTATTAAAGGCTGAGCCAACGATAAAGGTGCCCGCCCCCAGCTCGAGAAAAAAGAAGGCCAGCCACAGCAACATCCCCTGTCTTCTTATCCACTCCGTCTGCGGAGTGGGTTTGTACATCCACTGGTAAGGTCTTGTCTGCATTTCTCTATTCCTCCTGTTAGCATCCTAATATCGCAGATAGTACACCGAAGGCTCGGTGCCAAACTCATGGTGCAGGGGGAAGCCCTTTTTCTCCCTGATGAGCCGGGAGACCAGGCTGTCGGGGTTATCCAGGTCGCCGAAGGTGCGGGCATTGGCCGGACAGGTATTGACACAGGCCGGGGTGGCTTCTCTATCTTCGCCTGGCTGCAGACCCTTGGCCATGCCAGCATCTATCCTCTCCATGCAGAAGTTACACTTGACCACCGTGCCCTCGGTGAGCGGGTAGAGACGCCGGCCCATCTTCTCCATCTCGGTGAAGTCCTGACCGGGATGGTGCGGCTTGATTTCCGCCAGGTAGGTGCGGTTCTGGTAGGGACAGGCCATGACACAATACCGGCAGCCTATGCATTTGTTGGCGTCCACCCAGACGATGCCGTCCTCGCGCTGCTGGGTGGCAGTGGTAGGACAGACCTTGACGCAGGCTGCCTCCTGGCAGTGATTGCAGAGCACGGGTAGGAACTGTTTCTTGGCGGCGGGGTATGTGCCCACCTCGCCTACCACCCCCCGGCTCCAGAAGACCCCTGCCGGCAAGAAATGCTCCTGCTTACAGCTAATCACGCAGGCATAACAAGAGATACACTTGGCCAGGTCAATGACCATTCCCCATCTCATTTGGATGTCCCTCCTTTAGATACTTTGACGACGATAGCTGCTTCCGGAGTCACCGTTATCGGACAGATGTGCTCCAGGTCAACCTCAGTCATGACCGCCGTATTGGCGCCTTTCCCTCTAGCCAGTGGCTGTCCTCTCGCCCACTTCCCGGTGCCGTATATTGTCCCGATGCATTCCGGATGTATCCCCTCGATAATATGGACGACACCGCTGGTGCTGTGGCCGTACTTGTTCTCTATCGTGATGGTATCGCCATCCTTTATTCCCCTGGCCGCGGCCGTCTTCGGATTCATCAGGATGGTGTAGTGGTAGCCCGTCGTGTCACTGACCTCGGCCATCCAGGGGATACCGTGTGTCCAGCTACCGGCATGGAGCGAATCGGTGAAGGTGACCAGGTAGAGGTCGTGCTCGGCGTCCTTCTCCTTTTGTATTATCGGCGGGAACCAGCTAATGAGCGGAGTATACTGTTCCCAGTCTATCTTGATGTCGCGCGGCTCGCAGATGGCTTTTACCTTGTCTCCGACACCAACCAGATAGTCCATGTAGATATGTGCCCGCCCCTCGTGGAAGGGCCGCCAGTAAGCCTCGTCTATCTTCTTGGGCCAGGCCAGGTAGCCGTGCTCCTTGAACCAGTCCAGACCTTTTTCCGGCCCGAAGAGCGCCTGCAGAAAGCGGTCCGCTACCGCTGACCAGGAGAGCTTCTCATCAAGGCCGAATATATCCGGGTGACCGCAGAACTTACAGAAGTGGAGGTTTAGCTGGCTGTTCCACTGCCTGGTCAGGCCGAGCCTGTGGATAAGGTCGGTCAGGAAATCGCTGTAGTCCCGCCTCTCATACATCGGTGCGACCACAGGCTGGCGGACCGGGAAGGCGTTATCGAGCAAACAGTAGGGGGCCATGCCGATGCGGCGCGTCGGCGTGGTGAACTCCAGGGACTCCAGCCCGGCCGCCGAAGGCAGGACAATGTCCGCAAACCCTTCCGTGGTCTCATTTTGAAAGATATCGTAGCAAACAACGAAGGGGATGGTCTTCAGATATTCGGCTACTGACTCCTGGCTGCCGAAGTTCTTCATCAGGTTAGCGGCTACTACCAGCAAAGCATCTAGCTGCGGGTCAATGCCCAGCTTGCGGTATAGCTCCGGCCCGCCCTTCATCAAGGTGAAGGGGTGGCAGGGCAGGGCCATACTGGTGAAGAGTTGGTTTAACACGAAATTAGTGGGTACCTCGGGATCATGGTGAGGCCACTCCGTGCGGCCGGGGAGCAGCTGCACACTCATGTAGCCATCCTTGGAGACTACCGGGCCGTGAGTGGGCAGGCCTTTTTCGGGAGAGCCATAGCCCACAGCCGGCCCGTAGCCAATGCAGCCACCAGGGACGTCCGAAGCCCCGACAAGCTGGTTGAGCAGGTCAACAGCCATCTGCTGGTGGAAGGCATTGGTATGTGCCGAGCCGGAGCGGAACTGGATGGCTGACACCGGCCGGTAGGGCATCTTGACACCCTGGATCTCTATGGTGCTGCCGATGCGCGCCTCCTGGCCGAACTCCGTGGCGATACGCCTGATAGTAGACGCGGGGACGGTGCTGACCTCGGAGGCCCGCTCCGCGGTATATTGCCTCAGGTGCTCCTTCATGACGGCAAAGGCAGGCCGGACTTTGACGCCCCTGACCTCGTAGGTCCCCTCCAGGGCGGCATTGCCAATGGGCTGCTTCCAGTTCTTGGCGGTGTTGTCCGCCAGGTCCCAGAGGAGCGGCTCGCCACTGTCATCCCGGAGGAAAAGGCCATTTTCCTGCACCAGGTAGGGAGCATCCGTGTAGCGTTTGAGGTGCTCTCTATCGTAAATGCCCAGCTCGTTCACCAGGATATTGGCCATGGCCAGGGCGACAATCAGGTCAGTGCCCGGCAGAATGGGTATCCATTCCTTCCCCGCCATGGCCACGTTATGGCACAGCGGGTCAAAGACCACAATCTTCATGCCGCGGGCCACGCCATCGGCCCGGGCGCGTGCCGTCACGTTGAGGTAGTGACCGCCTACCCCTATCTGGTCGCCGAAGTAGATGGTGTAGTTACCATGGAAGAAGTCCGGGGCCATGCGCCACGAAGCGTGGTTCAGCGCAGCGACATCATGCGTAGCCATACCGCAGTAAAGCCCGGCGCCTGTTGATACGAAGCTGGCGCCATAGACAGCGGCAAAGATGACCGAGGCGATAAAGTAGTGCTCACCGGGGCCGACGCGCACGCCCGAGGTGACCCCGAACCGGGACGGCTTTTCGCGCAGGATCTTGCCGAGCCGGTCAACTATCTCATTCATGGCCTCGTCCCAGGAGATACGCTGCCATTTGGGGTCAACGCCGATGCCCTTCTCCGGGTTACCCCTCCGGACGGGGTAGTTGACGCGGTTAGGATCGTAGAGGACCTGGAGCTGACCGGCCGATTTGCCGCACAGCCCACCCTTGGATCCCCAGCTCATGCCGGGTAGCCCCTCAATCCCGACGGCCACGCCGTCAACGATGTGCACCCGCACCCCGCAGGAGTAGTGACAGACACTACAGATGGAGTTTACCCACTTGTCTTCTTTAATGCCCAGTTTGACCTTATCATAGGTCTCCATAGCTTCCTCCTTTCATCAGCCAGCCCCGTCTCATCTTGCCACCTCCTCTTTATATACTTTAACGGTAATAGCTGCTTCAGCCGTCATTGTTATAGGACAGAGGTGCTCCAGGTCAATCTGCGTCAGGGTGGCCGTATTGGGGCCTTTACCCCGCGCTATGGGCTGTCCCTTTGCCCACTTACCGGTGCCGTAGGACGTGGCAATACACTGCGGGTGAATACCCTCTATCAAGTGGACAACGCCGCTTGTCCTGTGCCCCTGCTTGTTTTCCAGCGTTATGGTATCGCCGTCCTTTATTCCCTTCTCCTTGGCCGTTCTGGTATTCATGAGGATAGTATAGAGATAGCCGGTGGAGTCGCTGACCTCAGCTAGCCAGGGGATGCCATGCGTCCAGGAGCCGTGGTGGAATGAATCGGTGAAGGTTACCAGGTAGAGGTCATGCTCCGTATCTTTTTCCCTCTGGACTACCGGCGGGAACCAGCTTATCAATGGCGTATATTGCTCCCAGTCTATCTTGATGTCCCGCGGGTCACAGATGGCCCTTTCCTTCTCCCGGGCGTCAATCAGCCACTCGGCATAGAGATGTGAGCGGCCTTCACGAAACCAGCGCCAGTAGGCCTCCTCGGCCCGTTTGGGCCAGGTTATGAAGCCGTGCTCCTTGAACCAGTCCAGGCCGCGCTCTGGCCCGAAGAGCATCTTCAAAAAGCGGTCGCCTACCTCTTCCCAGGGGAGCGTCTCATCCGGGTCAAATATGCCGGGGTGACCACAGTATTCGCACAGGTTCACGTTGAGCGCCTGCACCCACTCTCTGGTAAGTCCGATCCGGCGAATCAGCTCGTCAAAGAACTGATAGACCTCCCGCCTCTCGAACATGGGCGGGACTACCGGCTGCCGGAGGTGATAGGCATTGTCCAGCAGGGAATAGGGGCCGATGGCGAGACCGAGGGTATGGGTCACAAAGTCCAGTGTTTCCAGACCGCCGGCCATCGGCAGGACAATATCAGCAAAACCTTCTGTAGTCTCGTTCTGGTAGATCTCCAGGCAGACCGTGAAGGGGACTTTCTTAAGGTAGGCCTCCATGGCTACTTCATTGCCGAAATTGTTCACCAGGTTCGAGCCGGAGACCAGCAACGCCTCCAGGTCAGGGTCAATGCCCAGCTTCCGGTATAGCTCCGGCCCGCCGCGCATGAAGCTGAATGGCTGGCTGGGCAGGCCCATCATGGGGAAGAGCTCCGCCAGAGTGAGGTTTTTGGGCAGCTTCGGCTCAGGTCGCGGCCAGATGCCCATGCCGGGATGCACATCCACGCTCATGTAGCCGTCCTTGGCCACAGAAGGGCCATGCCTGGGATAGCCGGTATCGGGATGCCCCAGGGCTATGGCCGGCCCCAGACCGAGGGCGCCGCCGGGCACATCGCAGGCCCCGACGAGCTGGTTGAGCAGGTCTGCCGCCATATGCTGGTGGAAGGCATTGGTGTGTCCTGAGCCGGGGCGGAACTGGGTGACACCCACCGGGCGGTAGGGCAGCTTTACCCCCTGGACCTCTATGGTGCTGCCGATGCGGGCTTCCTGGCCGAACTCGGCGGCGATGCGTCGGATGGTGGCCGCCGGGACAGTGCTTACCTCCGAAGCCCGCTCCGGGCTATATTGCTTCAGATGCTGCTTGATAATGTCGAAGACAGGACGGCACTTCATGCCCCTGACCTCGTAGGTGCCCTCCAGGGCGGCATCACCAATGGGCTGTTTCCAGTTCTTGGTGGTTTTATCCGATAGGTCCCAGACCAGTGGTTCGCCACTATCATCTCTGACGAAATGACCATCTGGCTGCACGAGGTAAGGGGCGTCCGTTTTCTTCTTGAGATGCTCCCTGTCATAGACGCCAAGCTCGTTCACGAGCACATTGGCCATGGCCAGGGCCACAATCAGGTCGGTCCCCGGCAGGATTGGTATCCACTCTTTGGCCGTCCCGCCCACGACATGGCATAGCGGGTCGAAGGCCACTATTTTCTCGCCGCGGGCCACGGCGTTGCCGCGATGCCGGGCCAGCATATTGAGCATGGTGGCGCCGACCTCTTTGACGCCGAAGTAGATGGTGTAGTTACAGTGGAGATGGTCAGGGACAAAATACCAGGAGGCGTGGTTCATCCCGGCGACCTCGTGAGTGACCATACCGCAATAGAGTCCGGACCCACATGAGGTGAAGTTGGCGCCGAAGGTGTGGGCAAACATAGCGAGGAGCACAAAGTTGTAGGAGCCCATGGAGTAGCGTACGCCCGAGGCCACGCCCAGCTTGCCCGGGTTCTCGCGGTGGATTTTACCCAACCTGGCAACAATCTCGTCCATCGCCTCTTCCCAGGAGATACGTTGCCATTTGGGGTCAATGCCGATGCCCTTTTCCGGATTACCCCTCCGGACGGGGTAGTTCACGCGGTTCGGGTCGTAGAGCACCTGAAGCTGGGCCGCCCCCCGGCCACAGAGACCACCCTGGGAGCCCCAGGAGGACTCGGGTATGCCTTCCACACCTACGGCCACACCATCAATGACGTGGACTTTCACGCCACACATATAGTGGCACAGACCACAGATGGTCGGGACCCACTTATCTTCCTTTATGCCCAGCCTGCTCCTGTCATAAGACATGACCGCCTCCTATCCTCCTCTCCGTTTGTTTCCGGCTAGACCCTAGCCTAGCCCGACTATGGGCTATTTCTGGCCACTCCCTGCCGGTAAACCGCGTGTTCGGCACAAACAAGCCAGGGTTCTTTACTTAATTAATACCATAATGTAGCAC
>JACQTX010000096.1 GCA_016210585.1 Chloroflexota bacterium | reverse complement strand
TATGCGGCAGCCGAGATGGAAAAGCAAGCGAATCAGCAGTCTATCGCGCAGATACTTGGCCGAACTCTCAAGCTTTGCTATTTCAAACGGTTCTAAATAGGATTTAGACATTGTCCACATTCTCGACCCTGATAGATACCTGCCTGGTGCTGCCTGTCTTCTCGCTTTTTGAATCATCGGAACTATTATCGGACAGTTTCTTCCCAATGCTCAGTTCAGCGATTTCAGCCAGAACAGACGAAAGTTGCCACAGCGCGCTGTCGCTGCGTCTTTCGCCGGTCAGTACTGGGTGAGTCGTTACCGGGTTCTTTCTGCTCTTTGACTCTGCTCTTGCCATATTCTTTTCGACTGGGTATGAATAGCGTATAATAAGAGCCGAAGTATGCCCACGAAAAATGAAGACCCCCATTTTTCCGGGAGGCATGTATGAATAGATTGCCCTCATACAAAAAGCGAAGAAGGGCCGAGCTTAGTGCCTTTGGCCCAGCTTTCAAAGAGCGTGTCAAACAGGTGCGGATCGAGTTAGGGATACCATCGGCTGGATTTCCAATGGAGAAGCCTCTTGATCCTAGAGAACCCAAGGGATTTTATCCAAAGGAAGCAATAGAATGGTACGAGAGTCATGCTGAGCAGGCAATTAGCAAACGGAGCAAGGATCTACCGCGTTATTATTGGCACTTCCAAAGAGCCCTCAGAATTGGTGGAAAACTTCGCGTATTCGCGTCAGCCTTGTAGGGCAGGCTTCCATCTAGAAGTGCCGCTTGACCGCCGAGCGATGGATTTAGCTCATGAGTTCGGTATGCCAGAGGACACGGTCAATGAAATAAAGAGGCGCATTCTCGTTGAGGAGAACACTGGATTCGGATTGTCTTCCTTACTCCCATTAGTTCTTCTTCACATAGATGAGCAGGACGAAGGGACCAAATTTGTAGCTTTAGTAGCCGGTATCGATGGCGCTACCACTCGAAAAGATTGGTTAGATATCTGGAAACAGATACGAATGGTTATGCGGATGTCTGGTGTTGAAACACAGTCTACAAAACGGGAAGAGGAGAAGATTCTTTTGCGTGACTTGACCTGGTGGAAATGGTCAAGAAACGGCCTAACCATCAAGAAGATTGCTGACAAATGGGAAGAGCGGGAAGGCAAAGTCTACGGCGAGGACACCATAGGTGCTGCTATCCGAAGGGTCGACAACGCGATGCAGCCGATTTCCTGTGCCCGCATTATATCGACTAACCATCAAAGGGGTAAACGACTACCTTAAGCGCGGCGTTCACCATCAGAGTGGCTAGCAGCTATGGTCCGCCTTATTGTTTCGTAGGAAACACCAAATTCTCTGGCGAGGTCTCGGAGGCTATCGATCTCACGGGTCCGGGCAAGACCGGTCCAATCAGGGTGTCTTATCTTGCCTCGCCAACGGCGGGCTGTAATTAATGCCGAAGGCGCGCGTACAGGATAGAATCCCCCATCTAGATATTGCACCTGACCCCGAAGCCCCCCGGGGTCGCCAAATTCTGCCTCCACGCAATACCGGTCTTGAGGCGACGATCATTTCCAGTCTCGAGAGAGCTGGCATAGCGTTTAGGCCGGCATTTTCAGCTGGCTGTCCCAGATAGGCGGCATTTCCTTCAAAATCATCTCCACCTCTATCATCGTCGCACAGTCCGGGCAATAGAACTCCCTCAGCACAAAGCGCTTCGTCCCGGACATCTTGGGTCCCAAGACCGAAAGTGGCCTTTCTGCTACTTTGGCGTGCTTCTTCCAGTTTTCCGTCACCGGGACAAAGATGTGGCCGCACTTCCGGCATTGGATCTGGGGGACATTGGCGTTGCCGGTCATGACCAGGTACTCCGAGAAACGGCGTGTCCCTGGCGGCGGCCGGAAGTTCACGGGTTTTAGCTTTGAGGCATCCGCTATGCCCAGCCGCTTTAGCCGCCTCTCCTGTTTCCGTTTCTCCGTTGCTTCTCTGTTGACCTCACCGGTCTGGCTGTCAATGACCGTATCATAGGCATGCAGAGCGCATTCCGGAGAGACCAGCTCGGCGGCCACATCCCGGCGGACCATCTCCGGGTCCCGCTCCAGCACGTCACCGTAGCCGCCACCCGCCAGCCACCTGACCAGGATTATGTCCCCGGCCTTAAGCTCATGCCGGCTCTTGATAGGTGGGACAATAAGCTGGCCGGCTGCCTTTGTCACATCCGTGACGAAGTGACCTGCCTTCATCTCGTCAATAACCTTCGCCTCTTTTACGATCATGCAGGCGCTGTTGGCGGCCGGATAGCCACCGAACAGGCCGTAGCTCAGCGCCGGCTCAGCCCCGGAACCGTCAATAACGAATCTCATTTGACCACGGGGGCATTCGTAGGGGGTAACGCAGTATTCCCCCCCGACCCCGCCGCGGAATTTCCCCGGCCCGGCACTGTCAATGCCCTGCCGCCGGAAGAGGTAGAGTATCGGCCAGGTTGATTCATACCTCTCCACGTTGGATATAATGGCCTCGCAGGCTTCTATTTCGCCTCCGGTGTTGACGCCATCGCCCCAGGGCCGGGCGCCACCACCGCCGGCTAGCTGGTCCAGGGCGATGAACCCGAGCATGCGACCAGTCTCATCAGTGGCTGAGTACTGAGAACCGGTGTTGGCTGCCTCCCACATGGCGAAGATTTCATCCTTGTGTTTCTCGCTCGTGCCCATCATGCGTGACAGGAGCTGCGTTACGCCGTTCACCGTTATCCAGCTAGCGCTGGTGGTGCCGACCCCCACGCAGGCGGGAAACGTGGGGTTCACCAGGGTGCCCTCCGGCGCGATTATTCTGACCGGTCTGGTGAGGCCTTCATTCCAGGGAGCGTTATAGCCCAGCATGACTATGACGGAACAAAGGACCGCCGCTCTTGTCGCTCCGTAAGGACAGTTACAGAGGTTGGGGCCTTGCTTGCTGCTCCCCGTGAAATCAAAAGTCAAAGAGTCTCCCTCTTTGGTCATAGTGATTACGATTTTATAGAGCGTGTCGCTGATGCCATCATTGTCCTCGTAGAGGACCTCGCGCCAGGTGCCGTCTGGCAGTTCACGCAGCGTAGCACGGACCATGTCTTCCGAGTATCTTATTATCTCCGCCATGACCGTCTTGACGGTGGCCAGGCCGGACTGCCGCGCCAGGTCAAGGAACCGGTCCCGGCCCGTTCGGGCAGCGGCAATCTGGCCCTTGATGTCCAGACCGACGAGGTCAGGCTCTCGAACCATATTACAGACAGAGTCAAAAACGTCTTTCCGCAGCCGGTCGTTCTCCACAATCTTGATACCCGGGAAGCGGAGCCCTTCATGGAAAACATTCTCGGCACGCGTCGACCGCATTCCAAAATCAATAGCACCAATATCTACCACGTGAGTGAATGAGCCGGTCCAGGCGACCAGCTCACCGTCAACGAAGATGGGCGCGATGATGAAAATATCGGACTGGTGGCCCGCTCCCCGGTAGGGGTCATTGAACAGGAACATATCACCCTCTTTGAAACCGGGGTCTTCACTGTAACGTTCAATAATGGAGCTGACGGCAAGGGAAATCAGCGGCACGGCAAACAGGATCCCTGACCTGACGGACAGGTCGCCGTTGGCCATGAATAGGCCAGTCGAATAGTCGCCGCTATCCGTCACCACTGGCGAACCGGATACCCGGCGGAGCGTGGTCGCCATCTCGTCGGTAATACGGTTCAATCTGTGCCTCATAATCTCGATGGTGAGGAAATCCACCTCTTGTTTTGTCATAAAAGGCTCCCTTTCTCAGGTCAACTTGAGTAAAGTGACTTCTACACCCGGACCACGGGCAATAATGAAATACTATACGCTCAGCCTCCGGGTGTCAAATCTATTCGGAAGTTTGATATCTTCCAAACCCAATGCCCACGCAAGCGTTTGGTGTACCTGACACCGGGAGGTGAGGGGAACGAAGAGGATAGTAATCCGGAGAGTCATCAAGGACTTCTTTGCGTTCTCATCTAGAAAATTTGTACTTCCACGACATCGCCGACATTTGAGGGTAGAATATCTCTGATCCTGTCAGAAGCGATAATCTCTAGTTTTGATTCGGGATAATCAGCAATCTGTGGGATGATAAGGGCCCCTTTCACTTTCCCGGATACCAGGACATGAAAGCACTTCGCCGAACAGAAGTCTGGTCCCGCGGGAATTATCTCAATGCCTTTTCGCCTTTTGACTTCCCTCAGTTTTTCCACATCTTCGGCATCGCTAATGTCCAGATTGAGCGTACCGGGGTAAGGGTCAATACCTAGCTTGGTCACAAATTGCTGTCTGGCCCAAGGAAGACGGGTAAAAAAGCCGGCTTCCCTCAGCCCGTCAACAATCCTTCCTTTTATCACCATAAAGTCAGAGATAGAGGATTTCATATATTTTCAAATCGAGAGAAGCAGACTGTTCAGCCGTGTTCTGCCCTCTTCTCCAGTCCCCTTTCCCCGTAGGTCGAAGTCCTTGTTAAAACATTTCCTGGACTCATTGCCTACATCTTCCTTGGCTTTGTCTGGCAGGCTGGCATGTATCCTCTCCATATTGCTTGGCCATGCTTACGAAGTCTCAATATCACGGAATGAAGGCCTCGTTGGCGCTGCTATCGCTGGAGCCGGGGGACACGCCGCCTCCGATAACATATATGGTCTCTCCGACTACCGCAGCACCTAGTCCGTGCCGGGCTGTTGGCATCGGCGTGAATCTTGTCCAGGTATCCGAGGTCGGGTCATAGCCTTCGTTATCAGCGAAAGTGCCGCCCGGACTTTCGCCACCGAAGACGTAAATGCGGCCCCTGAGATTAGCGGCAGCGATGCCACTGCGTGCCGTTGGCAAGGGAGACTTGACTGTCCAGGTGTCAGTCTCTGGGTCGTAAACCTCGTTTACATTCAGGTTTGAGCTGAAGCTGTGACGCAGACGGCCACCAATGGCATAGATTTTCCCATCTACTACGCCCACTGCCAGGTGATCGCGGGCTGTGGGTAGCGGGGATTTCACTTCCCATGAATCGGTGGCCAGGTCATAGACTTCCAGGGCAGCAATATTGGTGCCACCAAAACCGGTAACGCCGCCCACAAGGTAGATTTTCTCACCGATTGCCACCGCAGCATGAGCACCACGAGGCGTTGGTATGAAAGCCCTGGCTTTCCAGGTATCATTTGAGGGGTCATACTCAAAAACTTCTCCCACCGGGCCAGCGCTGAAGCCCCCCAAAACATATATTCTCTCCCTTACGGCAACAGCGCTGGTATGGTGCAAGGCCAGGGGCAAGTCCGCCTTCCTCTCCCATGTATCTGAGGCTGGGGCGTAAGCCTCCACCAGCCTGGTTACACCAGCCACAGGAGTCAGACCACCAATTATGAATACCTTGCCGCCCAGAGCGACCGCGGCTACTTCACTTCGGGGTGAGGGTAGTGGCGCACGTTGCCGCCATGTGCCTGCGGGTTGAGGGTTCTCAGGCGGCGCTGGCGCTGGAATAGAACACCCAGCCAAACTCGGTAGGACCAGGCAGACCGCAAGAAGACAGACGAAGGCCTTTTTCATGGCAATAATATTGAAGAGCATACTACCCTTTAACTTAATTATATCTCATTTCATACCGGGTCGAGACGCAAACAAACGGAGACGATTGGCGAGATGCGATAGGGCAGTCTTTGTGCTATAGTAAGGTTACAGGAGAAAACACGCAACCGGGGACCAGCCATATAATGAGACGCTTTGCCCTCATCCTCTTTGCCGCCATACTGTGCGCCGCGCTGATACTCAGCCAATCTGCTTGCCAGCTTTTTGGCAAATCGGGTGGGCGCCAGCAGGTCCTTAACCTGTATAGTATTGACCCGGTGACCCTTGACCCGGCCATCGCCGGCGAGGCCACCTCCCACCAGTATATCATGCAGATTTTCAGCGGCCTCGTCCGCCTGGATGATAGCCTCAAACCGGTGCCGGATATTGCTGAAAAGTGGCAGGTCAGCCGAGACGGCAGGACCTACACCTTCACCCTGCGAAAGAACGTCCGGTTCCATAGCGGACGTGAAGTGAAAGCCCAGGACTTTGCGTATTCCTGGCGGCGGGCCGCCGACCCGGCTACTGGCTCTCTGACGGCGGCTACCTACCTCGGCGATATCGTCGGGATGAAAGAGGTGCTGACGGGACGCAGCCAGCAGATCGCCGGCATCAGGGTTATTGATGATTACACCCTGCAGGTAACCATTGACACGCCCAAGGTCTATTTCCTGTCCAAGCTCACCTATCCTACCGCCTTTGTCGTGGACAGGGCAAATGTTGGGGCGGGCGAGGACTGGTGGGCCAGGCCGAACGGCACCGGCCCCTTTAGGCTCAAGCAATGGGACAAGAACAGCTTGATCGTTCTGGAGAAAAATCCGCTTTACTATGACAAGCCGGCGGGCCTCGATTCCGTTGTCTATCAGCTATATAGTGGCGTTCCCATGAACCTTTACGAGACAAGCCGGATAGACGTGACCGGTTTTGGCACGGACTACATTGACCGCGTCACTGATGAAAAGGGCCCCTTTCGCAAGGAGATGGCGGTGTACCCGGAGCTTAGCTTCTTCTATATTGGCTTTGATGTGACCCGGCCCCCCTTTGATGATATCAATGTCCGCCGGGCTTTCTACCAGGCGATAAACCGGGAAAAGATTGCCATACTGACCTTCCGTAACATGGTGCAAAAGGCCGAGGGTATCTTGCCGCCGGGTATACCCGCCTTCAACAAAGCGTTGACCGGTCTCGCCCACGACCCAGAGACGGCCAAGCGATGGCTAGCAGCTTCCAAGTATGGCGATGCTAGCAAGCTACCACCCATCACCATTACTACAGCAGGCCTCGGCGGCGGCATGTCCCAGGACCTGGAGGCCATTGTCCAGGAGTGGCGGCTAAACCTGGGGGTGGAAGTGACCGTGCGCCAGCTTGAGCCGGAGCGGTTCACCTATGTCCTCAAAGAAGAGAGGGATGAGATGTTCGTCAGCGGCTGGATTGCGGACTATCCCCACCCGCAGGACTTCCTGGAGGTCCTGTTCCACACCGGTGCCGACTATAACTTCGGTGAGTACAGCAATCCGGAGGTAGATGCTATGCTGGACCAGGCCGGTACCGAGCCGGACACCGAGCGTAGCCTGGCACTCTACCAGAAGGCAGAGCAGAAGATTGTGGATGACGTGGCCGTAATACCCCTGTGGTTTGGCAAGAACTATATTCTGGTCAAGCCCTACGTCAATGGGTATAAGCTAAACGCCCTGGGCTATCCCAGCCTGGCCAACGTCACCATAGCGCCGCCCTAAGTTTGACTATCGTTTGGTTCTTTAGTAAACAAAGCCCCACACGAACATGAAGGGAAAATAGCACGAAACAAACTCAAATTTACCGAAATCCAAAATGGTTGAAAAATCATTGAATTTTGAGATTTGATATTGTTTAGTATTTCGGATTTCGTGCTTCGAATTTCCGGTTTATCCGGGCTAGGAGTATCTATAGTATGACTTTAGTTGAGCAAATGAACGGTATCCTTAATCCCCGGAGCGTGGCTGTTATCGGCGCCTCCAATAACCCTGAAAAGATGGGCTACATGTGTGTACAAAGCATGGTTGAAAGCGGCTTCCCGGGCGGCGTCTATCCCGTCAATCCTAACCTGACCGAGCTCTTTAATCTCAAGGTCTATCCCACGCTCAGTGCTGTCCCCGGCGAGGTTGACCTGGCCATCATCACCATCCCGGCCCAGCAGACCCTGCCGGTAATCGAGGAATGTGTGGCTAAAGGCATCAAGGGGGCCGTCATGATTACCAGCGGTTTCCGTGAGCTGGGCACGGATGTGGGTATGGAGCTTCAAAAACAGCTCAGAGAAACGGCCAACCGTGGCAGCATGAAGATTATTGGCCCCAACTGCCTGGGCATGATTAATCCCCGTGCCAGGGTGAACGCCACCTTCCGCCCGGAGTATGCCTTGACCAAGATTGGCGGTGTCAGTCTTGCCGCCCAGAGCGGCGGTATGATTACGGCCATAATTTTGGCCCTGGATGCACAGGATATAGGCATCAGCAAGGCCTTCAGCATGGGCAACCGGTGCAACCTCGATTTCGACGAGATAGTGGCCTACCTGGGCGAGGACGAGGATACGAAGGTCATCGCCCTCTACATCGAGGGCGTGGACGAGCCGCGCCGCCTGCTGTCCGTAGCGAGCGAAGTGACAAAGCGGAAACCTATCATCGTCCTCAAGGGCGGCCGAGACCAGCAGCTTAACCCGGCCACTTTGTCCCACACCGGTGCCCTGGCGGGCAAATACGAGTTCTATAAAGCGGCCTTCAGCCAGGCCGGTATCCTTGTGGTGGAGAGCATCACCGAGCTGGCGGATGTGGCCGGGGCACTGGCCCTGCAGCCGTCGGCGGCGGGGGACCGCGTCGCCATCTTCTCCATCCAGGCGGGGCCTTCCATCGTCATGGGGGATGCCTGTCACCGCCTCGGCCTCAAGCTAGCCCAGTTTGCACCGGCTACCAGGCAGACTCTAAGACGCCTCGGTTCGCCACTGGTCCGGCTCGATAATCCCGTTGATATTGCCGGGACAGGGAACGACCGCGCGGCTTGCCGGGAGATGATGCGGGTGGTCCTGGAAGATGATGGTGTTGACGCCATAAGTGTCATTACGGTAGCGGACTCCCCGTTGAATGATGCCATTGCTGACGTGGCCCACCACCGGAAGCCTATCACGGTCTGCCTCTTCACACCACTCGGCTCGGCGCCCCTGGACAAGTTCGCCGGGATACAGGTCCCCGCCTACCCCACCCCGGAGCAGGCTGTCAACGGGCTGGCCGGGCTGGTGAGATATGGTGCTATCCGCCGGAGCAAAGGGTAACCCGGAATCCGCGGACGGTGCTCTGGCAGACACCCTCGTCATGACACACTTGTATTAAGCCTGTAGCTATGCTATGATAGTGCTGGTAAAGAAATGACCACAGAGAAGGTAAAGGCGCTGGAGCTGGCCATCAGCCAAATCGAGAAGCGGTTTGGCAAAGGCTCCGTCATGAAGCTGGGGGAAAAGGACACCACGTCACCGATAGAGGTGATTCCTACCGGCTCGCTGGCGTTAGACCTGGCTCTTGGCGTAGGAGGGATTCCCAAAGGACGGATTACGGAGATATTCGGGGCCGAAGCGTCCGGGAAGACTACCCTTGGTCAACACATAATTGCGGAAGCACAAAAACGGGGAGGTGTGGCTGCCTATATTGATGCGGAGCACGCCCTGGACCCAGCCTATGCGGCCCATTGCGGGGTTAACGTAGAGGAGCTGCTGATTTCGCAACCTGACACCGGCGAGCAGGCACTGGAAATTACCGAGGCGCTGGTCAGGAGCGGAGCCGTAGAAGTTATCGTCATTGATAGCGTCGCAGCCCTGGTACCCCGGGCTGAGATTGAAGGGGAAATGGGTGATGCTCACGTGGGCCTACAGGCCCGCCTGATGTCGCAAGCGTTGCGCAAGCTGGTGGCCACCATCAGCAGGTCAGGGACGGCTGTAGTCTTCATCAACCAGCTACGGGAAAAGGTGGGTATTATCTTTGGAAATCCGGAGGTCACGCCGGGAGGCCGGGCACTGAAATTCTACAGCTCGGTCCGCATTGATATGAGACGTGTGGAGAATATCAAGCAGGGAAACGTAGCCATAGGTAGTCACGTCAAGGCCAAAGTTGTCAAGAACAAAGTAGCGCCTCCTTTCCGCAGTGCTGAGTTCGACATCATGTTTGACCACGGGATCAGTAAGGAAAGCAACCTTATTGACCTGAGTGTAGAGCTGGGGCTTATCAAGAAAGCCGGCGCCTTCTTCTCCTACGGGGACATCCGTCTGGGTCAAGGGAAGGAGAGTGCCAAGCAACACCTGGTAGAGCATTCTGAGCTGGCTCAGGAGCTTGAAAAACAGATTAGAGCCTCAGCGGCTACCTATACGATTCCGTGCGCTGAATAGCACGCTTTTCAATTGAATAGGTACCCACCAGCAAGGGCTTTTTGGAAAGCTGGGGCTCGGGCCTCAGCTTTCTTTTTTTAGTGATGACAAAGTGCCGAGAATTAGCAAGCTAACCAGGATGAGGAATAAACGGGTCCGGCTGTTTCTGGACGGCAGGTCAGCCTTCAGCCTGGCGGCTGAAGTAGCGGCTCAGGCAGGGCTGCGAGCAGGTACTGAGCTGACCGACTCGCAAGTTGACGCCCTGGTTACCTCGGACCAACGCCAGCGCTGCTTCGATGCAGCGGCTCGCTATCTCCATTACCGCCCGCGCAGCGAGTCTGAGCTGAGGGAGCGCCTGCGCCAGCGCGGTTTTGCCGGCGAAACAGTAGAAAACGTACTTGGCCGGCTGAAGCAACAGGGGCTGGTTGATGATGCTGCTTTTACCAGATTCTGGAAAGAGAATCGGGAGACCTTTAGCCCGCGCAGCCAGCAGTTAGCAATGGTAGAGTTGCGAAAAAAAGGAATTGCGGAAGACATTATCACGCAAACCATGCGGGATGTGGATGATGCCGAGAGCGCCTACCGGGCCGCGGCGAGCAAGGTGCGCCGCCTGTCCGGGGCCGACTACGATGCCTTTCGCCGGCGCCTGGGCCAATACCTCAGGCGGCGTGGCTTTAGCTACAGCGTGATAGACCAGACAGTAGCCAGATGCTGGCAGGAAATAGAGGAACAAGGCTAATTGCATGAACCCCTATTCTTGCAGAATCCCTTTCCCTTGATGGGAGAGGAGAATAAAAAGATAATCATGTGACTGAATACGAAACTAACTGAAAGGAGGTGACGCTTATGCAAGTGGAACAAGTAGGACTGCCATTACTGCTGACGGGCGGTTTTGTTGCTGGTATTTTCATCATTGGCATCATACTGGGCGCTTTTGTGGCCTTTGTCCTGAGACGGGCCATCATCAGCCGGCAGATACGCATTGCCGAAAGAAAAGGCGCCCGTATAATCGCTGAGTCCCAGTCTAAGGCCAAGGAAATCAGTAATGAAGCCAGACAGGAGATGGAAAAGGTCAAATCAGCTGCCGAATCTGAGCACCGGGAACGGCGCCTGGAGCTGCAGCGGCAGGAGAACCGCCTGAACCAGAAGCTCGAGAATGTCGAGCGCAAGCTAGAGAACCTGGAGCACCGCGACCGTAACCTGACCAACAAGGAGAAGTCCATCGAAACCCTGCGTGCCCAGATTAGCGAAATCAAGGACAAGCAGCTGAAACAACTGGAGACAATCTCCAGCATGTCCAGTGCCGAAGCCAAGAATGTCCTGCTGGAGGCGATGCAGGGCGAGCTAAAGGAGGAGGCCACGCGCCGGCTCCGGGAGTGGGAAGCTAAACTCAGGGAGGAGACCAACGAAAGGACACAGTCCATCTTGGCACAGGCCATCCAGCGCTCGGCGTCCGAGATGGTGGCCGAGACCACGGTGTCCACGGTGCCGATACCAAGTGACGAGATGAAGGGCCGCCTGATTGGCCGCGAAGGACGCAATATCCGGGCCCTGGAGCAGGCCACCGGCGTGGACCTGATTATTGATGACACGCCGGAGGCCGTGACCCTTTCCAGCTTCGACGGGGTGCGGCGCGAGATTGCTCGCCAGGCGTTGGCCAAGCTTGTCCTTGACGGGCGTATCCACCCGGCACGTATCGAGGAAGTCGTCAACAACGTCAAGGAGCAGGTTGAGGCGGATATCGTCAAGACCGGTGAAGAGGCCGCCTATCAGGTCGGCGTGCACGGCTTACGTCCGGAGCTAATCAAGCTGCTGGGCCGTCTGAAATACCGGACAAGCTACGGGCAGAACGTCCTCAACCATAGCATCGAAACAGCTTTCCTGGCCAGCATGATTGCCGGTGAGTTGGGGGCGAACGCTACTCTGGCCAAACGCGCTGGTCTGCTCCACGATATCGGCAAGGCGGTGGACCGGGAGGTAGAAGGCACCCATGCCGCCATCGGGGCAGACCTGGTCAAGCAATGGGACAAGTCCCCGGAGGTGGTGCAGGGTATCGCCGAGCACCATCTGGAAACGGAGAATACATCACTGTGGGGCTTTATCGTCTCGGCGGCTGATGCCATCAGCGGCGCCCGGCCCGGTGCCCGGCGCGAGACGTTAGAAAGCTACATCAAACGCCTGCGGGCGCTGGAAGACATCGCCAACGGGTTCAAGGGTGTAGAGAGGTCCTTCGCTATCCAGGCCGGGCGGGAAATCCGCATCATGGTCAAGCCAGAGGAGGTTGACGATATATCCGCCGTCCGGCTGGCTCGTGACATCGTCAAGAAGATAGAAGAGGGGCTGGAATACCCTGGCCAGATAAAGGTCACCGTAGTCCGGGAGACCCGGGCTGTTGACTACGCCAAGTAGAGGTTGAATATACCACAAGCCGCTCGCGGTGAGCCTGTCGAATCCGCGAGCGGCTTGCTTTGCCAGTAGGCGCTCTCTTTGAGTAGGCTCTTTCATACGCAGACGTAAAGTCTTATAATGGTCAGGAGGTCAGCCCCGTAAAGTGTTAGTCCTGGTGATAGGTGACATCATCGGCCGGCCCGGACGCAAGGCGCTCCAGGAGCTTCTGACCGGGCTGCGCCAGGAGTACCGGATAGACCTGGTCATCGCTAACGGGGAAAATGCTGCCGGTGGCTTTGGTCTGACACCGGATACTGCCAATGAGCTAATTGCCAGCGGTGTCAATATCATAACCTCGGGCAACCACATCTGGGCACAGAAGGAGATCATCCCCTATCTCGATGGTGCCATGCCGGTCACGCGTCCCCTGAACTACCCGCCGGGAGTGCCGGGGCGAGGCTATCTGGTGCACGGGCAGGTCATGGTGGTCAACCTTATAGGGCGGACCTTTATGGGTAACTTCGATTGCCCTTTCCGGGGAATGGACAGGCTGCTGGCAGAGGTATCGCCCTCGCCGCCCGTGATTATTGTGGACTTCCACGCCGAGGCAACGTCCGAGAAAGTGGCCATGGGGCATTACCTTGATGGCCGGGTCACCGCTGTGCTCGGCACCCACACCCACGTCGGCACCATTGACAGCCGGGTGTTGCCTGGGGGCACAGCCTATGTGACCGATATCGGTATGACCGGGCCGATTGAGTCCGTTATAGGTATGCAGACTGAGGAGGTTGTCCAGGCGTTCCTCACCATCAAGCCGCAGCGTTTCACCGTGGCCAAAGGCAGGACCATGCTTAACGCCGTGCTGGTTGACGTGAATGAGACCACGGGCAAGGCGACCCGTATCGAGCGAATCTACCGTGAGGTGGACTAGTGGGTAAAGTTGACCTGCATGTGCACTCCAGGATCTCCGATGGGCAGCTCAGCCCGGCGGAGCTTATCCGCAAGTCGGCGGCTATCGGGGTGACCTATCTGGGCTTGGCCGACCATGATTCAGTGGACGGCATACTGCCGGCCCTAAACGCGGCCAAAGCCTTTCCTCGGCTCAGGATTATCCCTGCTGTTGAAATCAGCACCGATGTCCCCCAGGGGGAAGCCCATGTCCTCGGCTACTTCCTTGACTATGGCAACGCTGAGCTATTAAGTTCCCTGGAAAGGCTGCGCCGCTCGCGGGTTATTCGTGCCCAGAAGATGATTGCCAAGCTGGCCAACCTGGGCATTATCATTAGCTGGGAGCGCGTCCAGGAGCTGGCCAAGGGTAGCTCCATCGGGCGTCCCCATATTGCCCAGGCGATGCTGGAAAAGGGTTACACCAGTGCCTTCCGCGATGCCTTCACCAAATATATAGGACGCGAAGGCCCCGCCTATGTGGAGCGCGAGAAGATAAGTCCAGAGGAAGCCGTCCGGCTTATCCTGCGGGCGCATGGCTTACCGGTGCTGGCACACCCCTTTACTGTCCCGGATGTGGAAGCCATGATCATCCAGCTAAAGGGTGCCGGCATGGTGGGCATTGAGACATACTACGATAGCTATACCGCGGAGCAGGTGCGCGACTTGCTGGGACTGGCTCTGAAATATGACCTGGTGCCCACCGGCGGCAGTGACTATCACGGTCTTGATGAGGCCAACGAGACGATGATTGGGGCCGTCCATGTGCCGATAGAGTCAGTCCAGCGGCTCATGGCGCTGGTCAGGAAAGGGACAGTGTCGGGGTCATAAACTATGCTTGGGTTCGCTTTGCTGCTGGTGGCGGCCTATTTGGTGGGGTCTATTCCCGCCGCCTATCTTCTGTCGCGCTGGACGCGCGGCGTTGATATACGGCTGGTCGGCAGCGGTAACGTTGGCACCACCAATGTCATGACCGTCGTTTCCAAGCGAGTCGGCATCCTGGTCGCCATTTTTGATGTGGGCAAAGGTATGCTGGCCGTTTTTGTGGGGGACATGATGGGACTGCCTCTCTACCAGCAGGTGCTAGCCGGGGCAGCGGCCATCGCTGGTCATAACTGGCCGGTTTTTCTCGGTTTCAGCGGCGGCAGGGGTGTCCTGACCACCCTGGGGATAGTCCTGTTTCTGGCACCAAATCTGGCCATACTGTTGCTTCTTATTGCCGGTATTGGCCGGCTCTTCCGGCAGGTGGCCATAGCCACGGTGCTGGACACGGTCTTGCTGCCTGTTTTCAGCTGGTTGTCTCACACCGCCATCATTGGCTGGCTATTCGGCAGAAGCCTGGGGACTGAGGAGCGGCTGCCGGTCACCCTCGCCTACACCGGTATATTCCTGATTACGGCCATCAGGCGGCTAACGGCGCCACGTGTGCCCATCTCAGCCACGGTGCCAACGCGGGAGCTTATCCTTTACCGCTTCTTCTTCGACCGGGACATTAAGGACAGGGAAGCCTGGGTACACCGCGCCATCCCCAAGGCCGAGTCCGGTGACCGGCGAAAGACAGGGAAGACTGGCTAGGGACGGAGTCTCATCCTGGCGGTATGTGCTCCAGGAACCACTTGCTGGTGGCCAGGCAGCTTTGCTCCATAACCGGTTGGCCCGGAGCAAAAAGGTCATAGTGGTCGCAATCGAAGGTCAACAGCCTCTTCGGCTCCCGGGCCCGGCAATACATTTCGATGCTCGTATGTGCCGGGACCAGGCTGTCTTTCTCAGCCTGAATGATGAGAAGCGGGGCAGTAACCCTGCCCACTACATCTATGGGCTTGTAGTTGATGATGGCCTCGGCGCTATAGAGTGAAATCTTATCAACGCCCGCTTCCCGGTAACGCCGCTGCGCTATTTTGTTTATCTCCTCGCCGGGGCCTATCCACATCACGTCATGATACGGCTCAACAAGCTCCGATTTGCCTGTCAGGGATCTTCTCGTCCTGTCTTCCTCAAGTCTTTTTAGGAACCTGGGCCACTCGCAGCCTGGCTTCTCATAGCGCAGGAACTCCTCCCCATCGGAGACGGGGTTTATGGCTACCACGCAGCGCACCCTGTGGTCAACGGCAACTGCGTAAACCACGTTGCCGCCGCCGAAGCTGGCCCCCAGCAGGCCAATCCTCTCCCGGTTGACCTCCGGACGCTGCTGTAGAAAGGTCACGGCATCCTTAATGCCTTCCACTTGCTCCAATGGGAACAGGCGGCCGCGCTCACCGCCGCTGCTGCCGAAGCCAGGGTGGTCATAGCGGAAGATGATGTAGCCCTCTTGCAGCAGGCGTGCCCCGTATTGCCCCACCTCATCGCCGAGGGAGGAACCCTTGGTGCCCCAGAAGCCAGAGAGCAGTATTATGGTAGCTCGACTTTCACCGTCCATGTAGTTATCGGGGAGATAGATGTCAGCCGCCAGGGACACGGAATCGCTGTAGAAGGAGACCTCTTTCCTTGTCAACGCAACACCTCCTTTGCATTTGAAGGCAGCATTTCAGTCTGCATGTCCGTCATTCTAGTTAATCTGCCAGTGACCTGTCAACAGGTGGCAGCATCAGAAAGGCGAAAGGGAGAGTTTAGAAACTGTTCTTGCGCCGTCCCGCCAGACACCCTTTAAGTCCTGGCTAAATTCTGCTATTATTGGAGACTAGTATGAATGCCTATTTTCATGTTGAAGGAGTATCTTGACTGTGGAAATCTCAGAGGTAAGCCGGAATACAAAGCTGCTTATTGATGGCGCGCCCCACAACGTGGAAGACTTTGACTTTGTTAAGCCGGGCAAAGGACGCGGCATCTATCACCTCAAGGTGCGTAACCTTATGACTAGCGCCCTTGTTGATTTGACCTACCACTCCGGGGATAAGATGGAAGAAGCGCGCGTCAGTGCCCATGACATGCAGTACCTGTATGCCGAAAACGACGACCTCGTCTTCATGGATACCGAGACATACGAGCAACACACCGTCCCCAAGGAGCGTGTTGGCGATAAGAAGTATTTCCTGAAAGAGAACATGGTGGTAACCGTTCTTATGTGGGACGAACGCCCCATAGACATAAGCCTGCCCAAGGCTGTGGAGCTTAAGGTGGTGAATGCGGGTATGGGTGCCTCCAAGACGCAGACCGTTACGGCCCAGCTGAAAGACGCCGTCACGGAGACGGGCTACACCGTGGGTGTGCCTGCCTTCGTGAAGGAAGGCGATACCATCCGCGTCTCCACGGTTACCGGCGCCTACGTGGAGCGAGTGAGCACGAAGGAGTGAGTGAGGACTCAGCCCAGCACCTTACCAGGGTCAAGACAAATCTTGAGCGGAGGACCGCCATCCTCGAAGGTATCCGCGCCTTCTTTCGGGAGGAAGATTTCCTGGAGGTAGATACACCCCTTCTCCTGCGGGAAATCATCCCGGAGCAGCACATTACCCCCTTTATCGCTAATGGCCACTTCCTGGCTACCTCTCCCGAGATATTCATGAAGCAGATGCTGGCGGCTGGCTACGGCAATATTTTCCAGCTCTGTCATTGCTTTCGCAAGGGTGAGCGCGGCCGGCGCCACCGGCCCGAGTTCACCATCCTCGAGTGGTACCGCACTGGTGCTGACTATCTCAAACTGATTGAGGATACCGAGCGGCTGGTCAGTAGTCTCGCTAATCGCCTGGGTTATGGCACCGCCATTGACTACCAGGGGCAGCGCATTGACCTGACGCCGCCCTGGCCCCGTCTGACGCTTCGCGACGCCTTCTTGAAAGCCGTCAGCTGGGATCCTGTAGCTAACCCGGACGCGGAGCGCTGCGATATTGACCTGATGGCGAAGGTGGTGCCCGCTTTTGCCGCCGGCCGCCCGGCGGTGCTCTGTGACTATCCCGCCGCACTGGCCTCTCTGTCCAGGCTCAAGCCGGCGGATCCCATGGTGGCAGAAAGGGCAGAGGTCTTCATCGGTGGCCTGGAAATCGCCAACGCCTACACCGAGCTTAACGATGCCGCCGAGCAGGCAGAACGCTTCCGCCATGAAATCGAGGCGCTGGAAAGGCAAGGCAGGCACATTACCCTGCCTGAGCACTTCCTGGCGGCCATAAGACACCTGCCGGAGTGCGCCGGTATCGCTCTCGGCGTTGACCGGCTGGTTATGCTTCTCTGCGATGCGGCTTCCATTGACGCGGTGCTGCCATTTCCATAGGGCTGAAGATTACAATCTATCGCTTTTGTCTGAACATATGATCTATCTCTTTGATAATAGATATTACCCCTTCAGCTAGAGGTGACGTGACATCGTCATCTTTCGGCAAACTATCGGGTTTCCTCTGAATATTGTCTAGTCTAGCTAAAATCTCATCAATCTTCTGCGCGTCTATCACCTGCTGGTAATCAGCAGACATTATTGCGATAAGAGCCACAGCTATACTCGCAATGGCAAATCTTAATTCCAGCGATAAGCTAAACGAGGCGTAAAGGAAGTAGGCCAGTATCAATAACAGGATGATATTGAGAATACTCCTAAATTTTGACTTCTGCCATAAGATTTCTATAGCCCTTTTCTTGCGTTGCATAGAACAACAACTCCTTTTACATATATTGGTATCAGGGGGTTATGTTCTTGCCTGACTATTGCCAATGGCTCGTGAACATGAACATCTGAATGGTACCCAGGAGAGGGCCTCCTTGGTTCTCTGGGATTGCGGCCTTTGCTAGAATAACAATCTTATAGGGGGGCACGGCATGTCGTGTCCCTACATTCGCTCCTCAGCTACCGGTACACATCACGCCGGTGGCCCACATGCAAAACAGTGACTGAGTGGGAATGGTAGTCAATTTCATAAATGACCCGGTAATCACCTACACGGATGCGCCAGCCCTCACGACCAGTCAGCTTCCGGCTGCCACGGGGCTTTGGATTGTCCGCAAGTTGATATATGGCCAACTTGACCCGCTCATACGTACCTTCAGGTAGCCCGGATAGCTCCTTCTGGGCACGCCGCAAAATCAGGAGGTCATAGGTCATTTGCGCGTTTTCTCAATTTCCTGCGCTGCCTGCTCAAACGGGACTACCTCGTCGCCTGACGCTCTGGCCGCGTCGTAGGCGCGAATGGCCTCTAGCTCCTCAAGTTCAGCTATAAGCCTGCGGTATGCCTTAATATCCAGCAGTACCGCCTTTTTTCTGCCTTTTTCATCTATGACATATTTGGTGCTTGTTGTAGCCAATACTCACCTCCGCTCGCTTGGTATTACACGTCATAGGCGCGGCTCAGCCCTTTCCCTTCCCACTCAGCGCGTTCAGGACTCTCTCCGGCGTCATGGGCAGCTCCGTCAGGCGCACGCCGATGGCATTATAGATGGCGTTGGCGATGGCCGGGGCGATGCCGATGATGCTCAGCTCGCCCAGTCCCTTGGCGCCGAAGGGGCCGGAAGCCACCGGCTCCTCGACCAGTGCTACTTCGATGTCAGGCACATCCCCTACCGTGGGCAGGCGGTAGCCGTCAAAATTGTCTGTGATCACTAGCCCACTGGCCGGGTCAAAGATGAAGTCCTCCAGCAGGGCGAAGCCGATGCCCTGCATGATGCCCCCCTGGAACTGGCCTTCCACCGTCATCGGGTTGATGGCCCGCCCGATGTCCGCCACGACCAGCACCTTCAGCACCTTGACTTGGCCCGTCTCGGTATCAACCTCGACCTCGGCGAAGGCGGCCTGGAAGGGTGGCGACTTCTGCGGCAGGTTGGCCGCCTTCCCGGCGATATTAAGGTTCTCCCCCTTGAAATTGTAGGTGACGTTCCGGGTCACCTCGGCGACAGATATGCCTTTTTCCGGGGCGTCCCGGACATAGACCCGCCCGTCTCTCACTGCGAGCGTGTCGGCAGCAACACCCAGAGCCTTGGCGGCGCCCTCCAGCAGCTGGCCCTTGACCTGGCGGGCCGCCTGCACGACGGCGCCACCGGTCACGTATGTCGAGCGGCTGGCATGGGAGCCGACATCGAAGCCCGTGACATCCGTGTCTCCGGTCACCATATTCACATTCTCAATGCGCAGCCCGAGCTCTTCAGCGGCAATTTGGGCGAGGACGCCTAGGATGCCCTGCCCCATCTCGCAGGGACTCACCGTCACCGTGGCCGAGCCATCGGCATTCAGCTTGACGAAGGCGGTGGAGAACTCGAGCAGGCCGGACTGGGCACCGCTAACATGGGTATTGCAGGCCATGCCTATCCCCCGCCTCACCACACCTTGCTTTGGCAGTACCCTTTTCTCCCGCCAGCCTATCATCTGGGCGCCGCGCTTGATGCACTTGTCCAGGGCGCTGTGCTCAATCAGAATGTAGGGTGGGTCGCTGGGCTCGCCGGCACGCCGGATGTTTTGCAGTCGGAAGTCAACAGGGTCCATGCCCAGCTTTTCCGCCGCCATGTCCACGAGCTGCTCCAGAACAAACATCATCTCGGCGTCACCGTAGCCCCGCATGCCGCCGCAGACCGGGGTATTGGTATAGACAATTTCGGCCTCACCGGCCATATGGGCACAGCGGTAGAGGCCAAAGAATTTGCCCAGGCCAACCGTGGCCGAGGCCCGGCTCTGCGTGAAATAGGCACCGGCATCCAGGACGCCCCTGGCGTGCAGCGCGGCGATAGTGCCGTCTTTCCGCACCCCCATCTTGCCTGTCATGACAAAGGGCTGGCGGCTTTCCGTGGCGATGAAGTCTTCCTCGCGAGAATACTGCAGCTTCACCGGCCGGCCCGTTTTCTTTGCCAGGGCAATGCAGATAGGCTCAGCCGTGAGGCTGAGCTTTTGGCCAAAGTTACCACCGATATGGGGTGTTATCCACCGGACCATACCCGGAGGCAAGTCGAATAGCTCGGCTATTTTTCGCTTCGCCGCATGCATCGTCTGGCACGCCGACCAGACGGTCAGCCTCCCATCGCTGCCAAAGTGGGCGATGCAGGTGGTCGGCTCAAGCTGGCCATGTCTCTGCCGCGTGGTGCTGAAGGTCTGCTCCACGATATGGTCAGCCTCCTGCATGGCCTTCTCCACATTGCCGACCGGGAAGGCATAGATGGAACGGTCAGCGGCGTTGCGCTCGGCGTGATCATGGATACGGGGAGATCCCTCTTTTGTAGCTTCTGAAACGCTTATTAGCGGCTTGATTGGCTCGTAGTCCACCTTGATGAGTGCCAGCGCTGTCTCCGCCGTTGCTTCGTCAACAGCCGCTACTGCCGCAACGGGGTCACCGATAAACCGGGCCTTCTCGCTGAGCACGTGCTGGTCTTTAAGCTCCGGCCGGAAGGGCCAGGGCGTGAACAGGTCGAACGTGAAAACAGTGAAGGACTTCTCTGGAACATCGTCCCTGGTGAGCACGGCGGCCACGCCGGGAAGCTTCTCCGCCGCAGACGTGTCTATCCTGACAATCCGAGCATGGGGATACGGGCTGCGCAGGACCTTGCCGACGAGCATCCCGGGCAACCTTATGTCTGCAGTGAACTGGGCGGCGCCGGTCGCCTTGAGGGCCGCATCCGGACGGGGCAGTCTCCTGCCGACAACAGACAGCTCTTCACTCATTTCAGTCGCCTCCTGCTCTGAGCGTCTCGGCGGCGGCCAGCACCGCGTCCACTATTTTGACATAGCCGGTGCACCGGCAGAGGTTGCCCTTCAAGGCCTCTTTGACCTCGTCCCTGGTGGGGCTGGGATTTTCGGCAAGGAACGCCTTGGCGGAGAGCACCATGCCCGGCGTGCAAAAGCCGCACTGCACCGCCCCTTTGTCCACAAAGGCCTTCTGCACCGGGTGCAGCTTGCTGCCCCTGGCCAGACCTTCGATGGTCTCGATATTCCTGTCCCGTGCCGCCAGCGCCAGCGTGAGGCAGGAGAGGGTCGGCTTCCCGTCAATCAGGACAGTGCAGGCCCCACACTCGCCGACATTGCAGCCGCACTTGGTCCCCGTCAGGCCAAGCTGGTCTCTCAGGACATCCAGCAGGGTCATGTGCGACTCAACGATTACCTCGTAGGGCCGGTCATTGACGATAAACTGTGCCACTTCTTTTCTCATTGTCCTGGCCTCCTGTCGCTCTGTGATTGGGCATTCTGCAGCGCTTCGGTCAATGCCCGCCTCAGGAGCACCTTCGTTGCCTGCCGCCGATAGTCGGCGGTGGAGCGCAAGTCGGTTATCGGCTTCACTTCCTGGGTGGCAGCCTCTGCCGCCTGCTCGATTGCTGCCGGAGTGGCCTTCTGTCCTTCCAGGACTGCCTCGGCGTTTCTGGCCCGCATAACTGTGGGGGCGACGGCGCCGAGGCTGATGCGAGCAGCTTGGCAGGCACCGTCAGACATGGTCAGCATGACGGCGACATTCACCTTCGCTACATCGGTGGCATTCCGCACCAGCCGCCGGAAGGAGAAGCCAGTGTTAGTAGCAACTGGCGGCAGTGACAGCTCGGTGACCATCTCCTCCGCCTTCAGGGCCGTTTGCCGGACCCCCGTAAAAAACTCCTCGATAGGGATAGTCCTTGTGCCGGTGGCGCTGGCCACCTTGAGCTTGGCACCGAGGGCGAGCAGGGCGACAGCGATATCGGAGGCCGGTGTGCCCACGCATATATTGCCCACGGCCGTGCCCATGTGCTTCACCTGGACCGAGCCGATCTGACTGGCCGCGGCCCACAGCGGTGGGTAGGCGCGGCGCACGGCGGGCGCAAGCTCCAGGGCGCGCAGCGTGGCCAGGGCGCCTATCCTCATACCCTTGCTGCCATCACCGTCAAGATAGGCCAGCTCCGGTATCTTGCTGATATTCAAAACGTAGTCCGGCTCGATTTCACGGCAGCGCATCCGGCAAAGCAGGTCCACGCCGCCGGCCAGGACTCTGGCTTCGGCGCTGTGCTGAGACAGGAGCTTGAGGGTTTCACTAACAGTGCGGGGTTCCAGGTATTCAAAGGCTTTCAAGTTAGAACCTCCTTTCGCGAACGAGGATGTTGGACAGCATTCAACGCCCTAACAGGATTAGTCGAAAATTCGAAGCACGAAATCCGAAATCCTTCGGCAAGCTTTGGTGCTTCGGTAATTTGAGTTTGTTTCGTGCTTCGAGATTCGGATTTCGGATTTCCTCTTTTTCTCGTGCTTAACGCCAGCCCAATGCGCCTACTTGTCTATCCCCGGCACCGGAAAGCGGGCGCACAGGTGCTTGACCTCTTGGGCGGCCTGGCCCTGCACGGCTCCATCACCAACATGGCTGATGACCCGCACAATCAGGGTCGCGATCTGTTTCATCTCAGCCGGGCCAAAACCGCGCGTGGTCACGGCCGGTGTGCCCAGCCGCATCCCGCTGGTGGTCAGGGCCGGGCGCGGGTCAAAGGGGATGCTGTTGCGGTTGACCACGATGCCCACCTTTCCCAGGGCCTCCTCAGCCTCACGGCCGGTAATGCCCGCGCTGGTAAGGTCAACCAGGACAAGATGGTTGTCCGTGCCGCCGGAGACGAGGCGGAGCCCGAGTTTCTGTAGCTCGGTCGCCAGGACCAGGGCATTGTCCAGCGTGGCCCGCAGGTAGGTAGTGAAGCTGGACTGCATGGCCTCCAGGAAGGCCACTGCCTTGGCGGCGATGGCCGGCATAATCGGCCCGCCCTGCGCCCGCGGGAAGACCGCCGCATCAATGGCTTGGCCAAGCTCCTGCCGGCACAGGATAAAGCCGCTACGTGGCCCGCGCAGTGTCTTATGAGTCGTCGAGGTCACCACATCGGCATAGGGGACCGGCGTGGGATGCAGGCCGACTGCCACCATGCCGGCGATATGGGCCATATCAACCATAACCCTGGAACCCACCAGGTTAGCGATGTTGCGGAATGCCTCGAAATCAATAACCCGCGGATAGGCGCTGGCACCGACTACGATGAGCTTGGGCTTGTGCTTCAGGGCGAGCCGCTCCACCTCCTGGTAGTCAATCCGCTCCGTCTCCCGGTTAATGCCATACTGGATGAAACTGTAGGACTTGCCGGAAAAGCTCACCTTATCGCCGTGGGTGAGATGGCCACCGTGGGCCAGGCTCATGCCCATTACCGTATCGCCATACTCCAGGAGGGCGAAATAGGCTGCCATATTGGCCTGCGTGCCGCTATGGGGTTGCACGTTGGCGTGCTCGGCATGAAAAAGCTCTCTGGCCCGCTGGATGGCCAGGCCTTCGATGGTGTCCATGAACTCGCAGCCGCCGTAGTAGCGCCGCTGCGGGTAGCCTTCGGCATACTTATTGGTGAGAAAAGAACCCTGGGCCTCCAGCACGGCCTTGCTGGCATAGTTCTCAGAGGCGATGAGGTTTATGGTCTCCCTCTGCCGCTTCCCTTCCTGGTCAATCGCCCGGCTGATATCAGGGTCCAGTTCGCTCAAGAAACTCATTGTCATCCCTTTCCGAGGTTGATAGTCTAGGGATAGTCTACAACCGCTCTCCAGCACTGTCAACAATAGCGATATGACCTGTGGTTACGTCTGAAGACAACTGGTATAATACGGATAGCTCAAAGCTCAACAGTCAAAAGCGCAAAACTTGGAGTCAAAAATAGCGAACCAAAGGGCGTTGGGCAACTACAGCTGTCATTGTTATGAAAATAGCCAGACTCCTCTCCCTTGAGGGGAGAGGCATGGGTGAGGGTGTTGAATTCCCCCTCACTCTAACTCTCTCCCACCTGGGGAGAGAGGATTTTCATACTTTGTTGGTGACGGTGACAACCGTCATGATGGAT
>JACQTX010000098.1 GCA_016210585.1 Chloroflexota bacterium | reverse complement strand
TATTATGAAACGATTAGTAAATCCTAAGTCTCCCGTCACTAATACCTTTGCTCAGCAGAATAGCAAGCTAACAGGCGCCGTGTCAACATTTCAGGGCTACCCCGAAAGACGCCACTGCCCTGGCGGATGCGCCCGCAATGACAAATTGCCCTATCGGGCGACCAGTATCGAACCTGTTCTCGGGCCGACTCCTGGGACGCACGCATTAACTTTGCATATGGATGAGGAAATCATAAACCAGAGCAGAAGCGACTGCGGTCATGAGCCAAAAGATACGATTTTGGCCTTGGTCACCAAGGATGGTGATTTCTCAAGTCTATTTGAGAACTTGAAAAGTGAAGGTGTCGGTGTCTATCTCATTTCCCCTGCGTCTGGTTTTGACCAGAGATTGGTTGACGCTGTTGGAAAGAAACACTGGCTTAGATTTTGAGAAACCTGGGTCAAGTCTACTTGCCAGACCCCAAAACGGTCAGCGCCTACGGTTGCGGAATACCAAGATCTTTACATATCTTGAGGGCCAGTCTGGTTGGAATCTCTATGTGGCGTGGCACTGTAGAGGTCTTCCGATTGGCAGGATTGAAGTATATAGCGTGTCTCTTGCCTTCATCAAGGAACTGGCATCCGTGTAGTTTCAGGTGTTTCAACAGTTCATGGCGCTTCATGGAGTCGTTACCATGAACTCTTCCCGTATGACATCCTTACCCT
Organism: Chloroflexota bacterium; assembly: GCA_016210585.1. Taxonomy (GTDB): domain Bacteria; phylum Chloroflexota; class Dehalococcoidia; order Dehalococcoidales; family JAFGLR01; genus JACQTX01. The sequence continues at coordinate 9,206 of JACQTX010000098.1, read as the reverse complement.
CAAGGTCACGTTCTGCCAGTCTTCGGTTTGCCTCGATGATGAGGGCCACGGCTTCTTTTAGATTTCGGCGTGCCTCAGCTAAAGTCTTGCCCTGAGTGTTGGCTCCGGGTAGTTCCTCAACGTAGCCAATCCACCACTCCCCATCTTTCTCGAAAACAGCAGTAAAACGGCTCTCCACGGCATCCCCTCCCTCGTAAAATCAAACGCTCTCCACCTGAGATTCTAAGCCTCGCCCACAACTATATCACGTAACCACCAGGGCGGCAACTTAGCTTGTTTGCCGCGTAGTAGGTCAAACAGGTGTTATCCTTCGACAGGGTTAGAGCAACACAATCATGCAGGCTAAGTTGTCAGCCGTCGCTTATTTTACCATCCACCATGCGGAAGGTCTTGGTGGCTATGCCGGCGATAATGGGGTCATGGGTAACCAGGAGCATAGCGGTCCCGTGCTCGGAGTTGACCCGCTGGAGCAGATGGGCAATCTCCTCTTTGGATTTCGAGTCCAGGTTGCCGGTCGGCTCGTCGGCCAGGATAAGGCGCGGCTGGTTAGCCAGGGCCCGGGCAATGGCCACCCTCTGATTTTCGCCAGCAGAAAGCTGGCGCGGGTAGTGGGCCAGACGGTGGGAAAGGCCCACCCAGGAGAGAATTTCCCTGGCCCTCTTCTCACGCCCGGACGGACTGGCTCTGGCAACAATCATCGGTAGAGTTACATTCTCCAGGGCCGTGAGCGTGGGCAGCAGGTTGAAGGTCTGGAAAACAAAACCAATCTTTCTCAGCCGGAGCTGGTCCAGCTCCCCTTCCCTGAGCCGGACTACGTCCTGTCCTTCAAAGAGAATCCTGCCGCCATCGGGCCGGTCAAGGCAGCCGATGAGGTTAAGCAGGGTCGTTTTGCCTGACCCGGAAGGCCCCATGATGCTGAGGAACTCCCCGCCGCCAATTACCAGGTCAACATTGTCCACGGCCTTGATGGTCTCACCGCCCATGACAAACAGCTTGTCCAGCCTTTCTGTTTCGACCAGCTTCTCACTCATGCCTCAGCGACCCCACGATATTTGCCCGGGCAATGCGCCAGGCCGGGTAAAGGCCGGCCACCGTGCCGATAAGCAGGGCGGTGACAATGCCAGTGGCAAAGATGCGCGGCGTTACCGCCGTCTGGAGGAAGGACACCCCCACTACCTGCGCCACACCAAAGGTAATCAGCCGGGACAGCAGATAGCCACCCAGGCAGCCCAGCCCTCCCGCAACGGCGCCGATGATGACCGATTCACTCATGATGAGCCGGAACACCAGGCCGCGTGAGGCACCGATAGCCCGCATCGTCCCGATTTCCTTCACGCGCTCGCTCACCGCCATAATCATCGTGGACAGGACAAAGAGAATGCCGATGAGCAAGGCTATAGAAGCCACCCCCAGGTGCATGGAGCGGGCGATTTTGACAAAGTCCATCAGCACGCCCATAAGCTCTTCCGAGGTCTGGGCCTTTACCCCAGCAACAGCACCGTTTATCTGCTTCGCTGTCGCCTCCGCTCTGTCCAGGTCTTTGACGGTAACTGCCGCCAGGGTAACCTTGCCTTGTCCGCCGAAAAGCTCCTGTGCCGTCCCCAGCGGCAGATAGGAGATCATGTCCTCGAGTATACCGCCGCTCGGGCGAAGGACACCGACAACCTCCAGCTCTCTGCCCTGCACATCGAGCTTGCTGCCCATATCCAGTTTGTGCTGCGTGGCGACGATGGCGCCGATAACCAGGGCGTCCTTATCGCTATCTCTGAGCAGGCGTCCCCTCTCCACCTTGAGATATGGTCTGAGGTCGGTCAGGAAGGCGCTGGTCACACCATTCAATGACAGGAAAGCCGCTAGCTCACGCCTGGGCATGAGCGTGCGGGTGAAGACGGGATAGACCGCCTTTACATTTTCAATGCGGACGATTTTGTCAATGGCTTCCTGTGAGAAGGTGGCCCCGTAGGTCTCCAGCATCGGCGCAGGCTGAAAGCCCGTCTCCTCCGGCAAAACGACGATATGCTCACCCTGCCGGGCCGTGGACTGGTTAATGGCGATAACAAACCCTTCGCTGATGCTCAGCAAGGCTACGGTGAAGGCAATGGCTATGGTCACGCCCAGGACCGTCAGGGCCGTGCGGACGGGCCGGCGGACGAGGTTACGGATGGCGAGCCTGATTATTTCCATTATTAGCTTCTAGCTAGAAAGCTTGGGACTGGCTGGCCGGTGCTCAGATGCCCGGCACGCAGCCTGGTGCCCGCACCATCAGCACCGGCACACAAGTCGAGTGCAGGACCTTTTCGGCCACACTCCCGTAGGCCCATTTGCTCAAGCCGGAGCGGCCGTGGCTGGCCATTACGATAATGTCAACCTCGTTCTTGCTCGCATAGTCCCCAATTTCATCGGCGGGGTCACCTAGGCGGGACTCCGTCCGCACCTTGAATCCCTCTTCTCTTAGCTGCCGCTCCATATCGTCCAGGTAGAGACCACAGGCGTTTTGCATATCCGTTATAACCTGCTCCCGATGCTTCTCCCAGCTTACCGGCAAGCTGGCCGGGTAGTCAGCGAGGATGCTCGGCGGCTCACAGATACGCAGCAGGACAACCTCTGCTACGTCCCGTCCCTTGGCCAGCGCGATGACATGCGGTAAGACAGACTCAGCTAGCTTAGACCCATCCAAAGGCACTAGCACTCGGCGATACACTTCCCAAAACCTCCGCTCCAAAATCTTGGCTTTCCCTATAATGATAGCGGTTAGCCAGCGGAAGGGCAAGGTGCATGGATGACGGTATCTGCAATTGGTATCGAATGTCATTGCGAGAGCATTCCGCCCCGAGCTTGGCTCAGAGCGGAAGCCGAAGCAATCTCACCACTACTCATAACACCTGCCAAACATTCGACTTCAAAATTCAGGGCTACCATTGAAATATGCCGTCTAATTAGACTCGATTCAAGAACCTGATTTGGACAAGAGTGGTAGTTTCCTGAAAATAGGCAGTCGACGCTCGTAGGGCTGGTTTCCCAACTTGCCCGCCAGCTCACTTGCTGCAGCCAGCCCCATAGCGGGATAGCAGGAAGGCCACAATGGCGAAATAGGCCATCACCACCACCGGAATGACAATGCCCCAGCTTTTCGGCAAGAGAAGGCTCAGGCCAGCCGCCCCGGCCGGGAAAAGAGCGAAGAAGATTGCGGTAACCCCCATCCCTTTGAGGAGATTCATGGCCAGGAGCGGAAGTGACCTGTGACCGGGATTGTCGGATGCAATAATACCCGGTGCCGCCGCCATTTTCAAAGGCAGCCCCGCCGAAAACCAGTATAGCATGCCAACGATGAATGTGCCGCCGATAATGTTGCCCAGGACAACGGGTGCCAGATTGTTGAGCAGGAACTGCGTCCAGGAAATCGGGGCGCCGATAAATATAGCTGCCGGGAAAAGGAACATATTGACGACGCTGTGCTCCAGTCCCATGGCGAAAAAGGCAAAGGTGGGGAACCAGATGAGCAGAAATTTGGCGGTGATGTCCTTGACGCGATAGGACTGCCATATAGCCAGGTCCACTAGCCAGATACACAGGAATCCCCTCCAGAAAGCTTCCAGCGGCGTAAGACTGGCCTTGGCCATGGTAGTCTTGGTGAGATGGTCCACCCACGTCTGGCCCCACATGGCACCCGAAAACAAGTGTGCCCCCTGGATGATGACGACCGCCAGTAAGAAAGCACCCATGAAGTTGCCCGCATAGCTCATCGCCCAGTTGCGGAGAACATGCCGCCAGTGAATACAAAGTGTCATGGCACCGAGAGGGGTGACCAGGTAATTCCCCGTTGACAGCTCCGAGACAGCGACGACTACCGCGATGAGGCCTACTGGAAACACTGCTCCCTGCACCAGTTTTTGCACGCTTGGTGAGGTGATAGTGGCACCCAGAGACAGGGCAAGCGTCGTAGCCAGGGCCAAATAAGCAGCCGCGACCACGCCCAGGACAATTGCCTGCCCGTAGCTCAGCCGGCATTTCTTCTCGGCGGCATGGCTTGCCTCCATTATAGTCTCTGTCAACGGGTTATGAGCGTGGGACTCCTCTTTCATACGTCTGCCTGCCACTATGCTTGAGAGATCACCTGGATTCTAATCAATTCTGCCGATAGGTATGCTACCGCCGGGGCGAAATGGTTCATCCCTCTGGTGCTGATTGAAGAGTGTGACGCGCTCAGCCTTCGTTTGGGGATAGGGCAACTTGGAGTAATCACCGGACAGTCAGGGACGGTAATACAGCCGGGAGGTAAAGCCCTTCACTATCTCGATGACGAGTCCGGTGAAGGCGGCCAGCCAAGCCAAGAGGGCAATATAGACGAACACCTGAGGCACGGAGGCGATAAAGGGGAACCCGTTGACTTTTCCAAGCTGAAAAGTGGCCGCCGCATACATGCCGAGGGGAAAGACTGCTCCCCAGTATAGAGGGCTATAGGTCAAAGGGAGCTTCTTGTGGACATGGCGCCATACGCCCAGAATGATAAGCATGGGTATCCACCACGTCCCGGTAGCCCAGAAAAACATGGTGAAGCCTTTGAGGAAGGGCAGGATTTCCTGCAAGAAGGCGAAATTACCCGCATTGGCGATCAGGACGGTCCCGCTCAGTGTGGAAATGGCCACCGCACCCATGTTTATCCAGTAAGGCGGTGTCAGGTCCTGGGGCGAGAATTTGAAAAAGCAGTAGCGATAGAAGATGAGGGAGATTATCCAAATATAGAGCATGCCGCCGAAGAGCCACATGGCCAGGGCAAGGAAGAGCATCTCGCCCTGGTGCGGGCTGAAATGTGCCGCCAGCAGACCGCTTAGGGTAGCAACGGATTGAGTCGCCACCACCCCTGTCAGCCACCCGCCATTTATACCATCCGCGATCGAAGGCTTGTTTTCCCTGATAAAAAGCCCGGTGAAAATAGAGTACATCAAGCCCAGCCACAGCAGCAAGGCCAGTGACCAGAAGGCTACGGCAGTGCGGTAGTCTTGCAGGAGCAGGACGAGCTGGTTACCGAAAACGCCTGTGCCGGCGACCATCGTAAAGAACCCCGGGCCACGGCTGTGGTCGAAGAGGTCAGCGAGGAAGCGTTTCGGGAAGTAGGCCAGGCGCAGGATGTTTAGCGACCACAGGGTGATAAAAGCACCGATATTAAAGTAAAAAAGGGGCAAGGCTATATAGCGCATCCCCAGCCAGTTGGCGGCGATGGCGATAATGCCTGTGGCCATCACCAGGGCGAAGTAGGAGGGGTGCAGGTCTTCCGCTGCCCCCATCACCAGAGCGCGGATTGAAATCCGCGCCCTGGTCCCTCCATACGCCTCAACCGCCACACCCTGGTCCAGAACATCGGTGACCATAAGATGGGCCGGGGGTTCCTTTGGCATGACGCGCATACTGTCTTCAGCGTCCCTTTCTCAAGCTATGCTTGGCCCTTCACCTTCACACGCAGGACATAAAAAAGAACGGCACCGATACTAAGCAAGCCTACCAATAGCGGTAGGAGGTACCGGCCGAGCAGAAAATCCGTCTGCATGACATAGTCCGCTCCCAGCGTTTGCTCCGCGCTCATAGCCGCCGGGTCAACTGGAGACGACGCGAATACGCCACTGACAAACAGGTAGATGACCGCGGCGAGCAGCGCCAGGCCTGGCAGAGTCCACCACAGTACGGACATTGCACGTTTCGGAAAGGCCCGCTTGCTCACCGGGTAATCGCCAAGGACTAGCTGTCCACTCACGTTCATATTGTGCTGTTTCATAGCAGCCTCCTTCGCTTGTCCCGCGCTTCCCTCGCTGACAAGTATCTGTAGCTACACTAACTTAATTCTAAGACGGAACGAAGGATAGGGGAACGGCCATATGGCTGGGGCGGATATTAGCTGAAGGATGATGGCTATTACTGGATGATTGGCTAGCAATGATTGGCAGGACAGCTAGGGCTTATCTGTCTCTTGCTCCGGTGCCGGCACAATGCGCTGCTGAATGGCTTTTACCGCCGCTTCAGTCCGGCTGTGGGCGTGGAGCTTGGACAAGATGTTGCTGAGATGGAAGCGGACGGTAGCTTCCGTCAGGCCTAAGTTCCGGGCAATGATCGCGTTGCGATGGCCGAGCACAAGCTGCTCCAGTACCTCACGCTCGCGGCTGGTGAGGTCTCCCGTTTTATCCGGTTTCGGTGTTCCCAGGGTCAGCAGGATACGGGAGGCCATTGCCGGAGTAAAGGCCGCCTCGCCACTGGCCGCCTGCTGCACAAGGTCAAGGACCTCACCGGAGGCCAGGTTTTTGACAATATACCCCTGCGCCCCCGCCTTGACCGCCTCGAAGACGTCTTCCGTATCCTCAGACACCGTAAGCATAACAATACGCACCTGCGGCAGGTCCTTCTTTATCTGGCGCGTGGCTTCGAGGCCACCGATGCGAGGCATGCGGATGTCCATCAACACCAGGTCCGGTTTCAGGTCGCGGGCCAGGGCGATTGCCTCTTCCCCGTTATGGGCCTCTCCGATAACCTCGAAATCAGCCCGGGTATTGAGGAGAGCGCGCAGGCCGGCCCGGAAGACGGGATGGTCATCAGCGATAAGCACTCTGGTCGCCATTATGCCTCCTTCTTCTGGTAGGGCACCGTCACGGTGACTTGTGTGCCGCTGCCCGGCGCGGCCAGAACGGCCAGGCGCCCGCCGGCAAGCTCGGCCCGCTCCCGCATTATCTGTAGCCCCAGATGGTCCTGGCCATCAACGCGGTCAGGGTCAAATCCCCACCCATCATCCTGCACCCCGATTTCCAGAAAGGGCCCATTCAAGCTTACCCTGACGGAGACTTTTCTGGCCTGTGCGTGCCGGGTGATATTGGTCAATGCCTCCTGGACGATACGCATGGCCTGGGTCTCCACTACAGGTGACAGCCAGAACTGTGGTGTGCCTTCCGCGACCCGGAAATCAAGCCCCAGTCCTGATTGCCGGGTAAATACTCTGGCGAAATCCTCCAGGGCTTTCAGGAAGCGGCGGTCGCTCAATGAGCTCATCCGCAGGCCGGTGACGTAATGCCGGACATCAAGATAGGCCTTCTCCACGCTGTCCCGCAATGTGGTCAACTCCCTCCGTGCGTCTTCTGTCCGGCTCTGGGCCAGCAACTCGGATACGGCGGAAGCCCTGGCACCAAGCCCGCCGAGGCTTTGCAGGAGGTCATCATGCAACTCCCGGGATAGCCGCTCGCGCTCCTCCATAACAGATAACGCCGCCAGGCGCTCATTCGCCCTGAGCAGCCTCTTCTGCAGATGCCCGATGCCCAGTAAAATGCCGATGGCAAGAAAAGCATAGCTGCGGTTGATAATCACGAAGTAGAAGGGCACGCCACTGGACGGCTTGAGAAAGATATCCAGCACAATCAAAGCACCGGACAGGCCGGCCACTACCCACGTATATGTCGGCTGGAGGAACCACAGGGCAAGGGCTACGGGCACCACGAAGGGCACACCGCCGGCCACACCCAGCGGCAGGCGCAGATCAGTGATGAACGCGGCGACCATCAGCAGCAGGATTATGCCGAAAAGCCGCGCATCCCTCTTTTTGTTCGCAGGCTTCGTCCGCACCCTCTCACCCCATCCGCTAGGTCTATTATAGCAAGTCCACCATGATTTGCCATACTTTCGCAAAAGCCAGCGCGTCCCGCGAAATAGGTGTCATTCTGGAGGAGTCCTTCGCAGAAGGACGACGAAGAATCTGGCAGGGTTTGTCCCCTGTGCCGCGGCATCCTCCAGAATCATCTTATTAGCTCTTTGACCATCCGGTCACCCTGTTGCGGAGGGTAATACTTCAGGATAGCGCCCCAGGTGGGGTCGGGGCCTTTTTCCGCCATGGTCTGGCTGACTGCCTCCTTTATGGGAAGCTGTACCAGCTTCTGGACGAGGGCGAGAGTAGCATCATCGGTATAAGCCAGGTCAACGGTGGCCTGCCAGCCCACGAAGACCGAGGCCCCTTTATTGACAAATGACTCCGCAAGGTCGGTCAGGCGCAGGCCAGAGCACCCCATGGCAATCACGACTGTGCCGGGGAACTTACCTTTCATGCTGCGCTTGACGAACTCCGCCCCAATGGCGAAGACCCAGGGATAGCTGGCGTCAATGCGTGCCATGCCCATCTGTTTGGTGAGCTGCTCCTGTGGGTATTTGGCGGCACTGTACTCCTCGCTGGTGAAGAGCCAGGTGCCCTCGGTGATATTGATTTCGGCACCCTCCCGGACGCCCAGTATGCCGGAGTGTACCCGGAAGATAATCAGCTTATAGCCCTTCGCGGGCAGCTGCCGGTAAAAGCCGACGGTCACCTGGTCGCTGGTATAGGTATCCACCTGGAAGCCCATGGCTTCCAGGCTTTGCCTTGTCCTGCTGATGAACTCAGGGTTCTCCCGGAGTACAGAAAGCTGGTCAATGATGGCCGCCTTCGGCGGAGACTCTACCTTTGGTGCGGAGCACCCAGATGAAAGGAGCAGCCCGATAACCGCGAGTGCGATGAGCCAATAGCTTTTCATGTATCTCCAAACCGCCCTCTAGCAGGCGGGCACCACGAAGTATGAAAATGAGTATGCACTGTCATTCCAGCGAAAGCTGGAATCCAGGCTAGAAATCTTTCCCCTCTGGATTCTGGCTCCTGGCCTGTCGCCAGGACAGGCTTCGCCAGAATGACGGAGGGCGGGTTATTTTCGTGGTAAACGCTTGAGGTCAACAGATACCCCCATCTTATCAGATTGGCCATGTCCAGAAAAAGTTTGGAGAGTCCGCCTCGGGCGGACTCTCCAAATGGGGGTAAGAAGGATGGAGGCTCAGCTCCTACAAACTAGCAAAATCACTCCATGAACCATCTCGACGAAAGTCGGGACCCAGGGCAGAATCGCTTCTCATCTGGATTCCAGCGAAAGCCGGAATGGAATCAATTGTCCGTTTAGCACTAATCAAGAAACCCTCCGCTAAGGTCGAATCACGCGGCGCTGTCTAAGGACCAAGCCGCCGCCGATAGCCAGAGCCAGCAGCAATGCCGGAGCCAGCCAGGTGGCCAGGACACGGCTGGTGCTCACCGGGGCCACCTCGCCGCCCACAGGGATGCCCGTCTGCATGAAGGTGGCGATGACGGTCTTGTTGGCGTCCATGGTGACCGTGGTGCTGGCCGAGAAGTTGTTCGCCACAGCACCAGTCCAGTAGGAGAACTG
>JACQTX010000094.1 GCA_016210585.1 Chloroflexota bacterium | reverse complement strand
TGCTCATCGGTCAGGGACTCCGGCGTGACCACCTTCAGCTTGACAAGCTGGTCGCCACGGCCCCCTTTGTGGAGGTGTGGGATGCCCTTGTTCTTCAGACGGAAGGTACTGCCGGTCTGGCTGCCGGCGGGCCAGGAACCAACAGGAACTGATCGTAAATACCAGAGGCTATCTGAGAAGTCGCCAACGTCAACCTCACCTTATCAAACGGTATTTTCAAGAACCTCATGTTCGTTATGCAGGATTGTAAACTACTTAACGCTCTGAGTAATAAGTCGGAAGTGAATCAAAACAGCTTAGAGGAAAGCCAGCGGCGACGCCAGGAGGCTGATTACGAGAGACGCCTGGCAAACCTGGAGCCTTACCTGGGCTGTGGCGACCCGGAACGGGAAGAGGCCTACTGGCGCTTCTTCCGTGAGACAAAGGCTAGACTCGACCTGCTAAGACGCACATCTGTGGCACCGAAGGCGACTGCACTCGACCTGGAAAAGGTGGCCCATTTCCTGGAAAATCTTGACCATGAGTGGGAGCGTTACCCGAGCCGGCTCCGCAACCGCCTGCTTAAGCTCCTTATTGACCGGGTCGAGGTGAAGCATAAGGCCACTGACATTGAGGTAATGCTATGCTGGAAGGTAGGGCTGCGGCAAGTGGTCAAGATCAGGCGTGCCGCATCACATCTCAGCCGGGGCAAGCCCTGGGGTGGGGAAGAGGAGGGCTTGTTGAAGCTGGTATGGCCGTCATCATCACGGGAGGCGATAATGGCGGCACTGCCCGGCCGCTCATGGGCGGCCATCGGCGAAAAGGCGTCCGTCCTGAAGATATGCCGGTAATGGGTCAGGCCAAATTCCATAAAAAGCCGGCGCTGGACCAAAGAGGAGACCGAAAAGCTGAAGGAACTCTATTCCACAGTGATTAGCGTGGCTGATATTGCCCGGGGATTGGGGCGGAATCGTGTAACCGTGCTTCAGAAAGCCAATTGCCTGGGTCTGGAAAGACCCAGGGAGCTGCGCTACAGACTACAGCAGCCCCCGGGAATCCATCATCAAGACTGTCTTCCAAGAATCATAGCAGCACGTAACCAGCGTATGGTTACCGCCTTGCCGGGCCTGACGGCACCACGCCAAGCTGTTGCATTACGCTAAGCATATCAAAGACTTCCCAGCGCTCCGCATACTTACCGTTCGCAATTCGCTCGACTTCTATGCCCTCCGCGGCCACTTTTTTGCCGGTCGGGGCGATGCCCATTATTTCGCCTTTGTGTGTGCCGTTGAAGGCTAGCCGGACGGCGACCCTGTCCCCGTCGGCAATGAGGTCCTGGACCGTGACATGCAGGTCAGGGAAGGCGCCTATCCACATGCCTAGCGATTGCCTGGCCCCTGATATGCCCTGTGGCGCCCCGGGTGGCACCGCGTGGTCTATGAAATCGGGGGAGACTAGCTCGTCGATTGCTGCCAGGTTTTTCTTGTTAAGTATCTCTTCGAGGAAGCGGCGGACAACTGCCTTGTTCTGCTCTGACATGGTAACCTCCTTCAATTTTTCCTTGTTTGCTGTGGTCTTGCGAAAGGTTTACCCACCTACGAACAATAGAGTAATGCTGGCCCCACCTCCTTCTCCCGCTGGTGCGGAGTTAGTGTTACTTGCGCTGGTTTGTCTTCCTCTTTTCATTGCCCGAGAATAGCACAGCTACACATACCGGGCCGCGACCATCGTGCCCAGGGCAATGACAACAAGCACCAGGTTCACTCTGCTGAGGGTCTCCACCTGCGCTGATAGCTCCTGGAGCTGCCGGCCTTCCTGCGGGGTGGGGGCACGACCCCGGACACTGCGCCCCAGTTTGTCCATACGGATTCCCCTGGGCGTCAGGAGTCCAAAGCCAACCACGATCGCCGCCAAAGTCGCCACGAGGCCAACAATAATGGTCCAACCCCATGCGGTGGCGAACAGACTATTGAAGGCGCGGCTGCTGAGCGCCAAGGCCACACCTGTCCCTACCACAATGACGAAGCTAGCCCCGTTTATAGGGGTCAGTATGGGCATGAGTGCGCTCATAACGGGGCCATGGATAGCAGCCCCCAGCCGTCTCAGCCTCGGTTCAAGAATCGGAACAATGAAGAGATAGCTACCAGCGAGATAGATGCCGAAAATGATGTGGACTATTCGTAATATGTCTGAAGTAGTCATTGTCTGTCCCTCCTTATTGTGAAGACTTTGGTCCCTGATAACGCTACGAGTCCATGTCCTCGCCCCCTTCCCGGTTAGTACGCGCTGTCCAACTCCAGCGTTTCCCTGGCACCCCAGCCCTGGCTTTCGTCCAGCAAGTCTATCCGTTCTGGCACCAGGTGAATGACTTTGTAGAGGTCAGCGGCCAGGGCCGGGGATTCTCCGCTTGGCAGCAGGCCACTCCAATCCGGAGTAGTCATCAGGCGGGCCTTGCCGCGGTACTGCAGCCAGCATATTCGGGCGTCTTTGTGCGAAGGGAACGCCGCTGGCACCACCAGCAACACCTTAGAAGTCTCTTCCACGTAATAAGCGGCATCAGCCCAGCGAGGCACCAGGCAGTCAATGGCCAGGTCCTTGGTCTGGTATCTCACTGGCATGGCGCACATGCCTTCCGGCCCGGAAACAGCCAGCATACCCACCCGATTCATAGCAAGATGTGCCACCATCCGCTCGCGCAGCGCGTTCAGCAAGGTCAGCCTCCGCAACAGTTCCCGGTCAGACCCGGGGACAGTCCCAACTACACAGGACTACTTTAGTCCCTGGGAATAGGGATTTCATCGTACGAAGGTAGGAATTCGTCTTGTGGGAGGTATGATTTTGGAGAATGGATAGGTCGTAGAGACTGGTCAGACTATCCTGAGGTCACGGGCGCGCGCCGCCGCCTGGGTGCGGGACTGGACGTTCAGCTTGCTGAGGATATTGGTCACGTGCGTTTTGACCGTGCGTTCGCTGATTACCATTCTGTGGGCAATAGCCCGGTTGCTGGCGCCGGTGGTAATCAGGCGGAGGACCTCAACCTCACGGATAGTGAGGGTTTGCCCTGTTTCCGGCACATAGGCACGGCGTGGCTCCTGACTGGCACCGAGGATGCTGAGCAGGTGCGCCGCGTAGGGTGCATGGACTTCACGCTCTACCGCCAGGCGCAGCAGGGGTGTCACTATGGCCGCGCCTTCACGAAGGACGAGTCCGGGCAGAGCACGGCGCTCGCAGTCTGCCAACAGCGGGGCAAGCTCAGACAAGGCCTGCTGGGCACGGTGCCATAGCAAATACAGATACGCCAGCATCAGGTGAGCGTTGGTAAAGACGAGGCAATGAGGGCTTTGCCCTTCAAGCGCCAACGCCGGCCGAAGGATGTGCTCTGCCTCGGCATAGTGCTGGTCGCCCATTTCCACGAATGCCCGCACAAGTGCCCGCGAGACTGACAACTCGGGTAGAGCCCGCTCATCAACAAGGGAGACCAGGTCGGCCTCAGTCTCCCGCACCTGTTCCAGTTTGCCTTGCAGCCATTGCGCTTGCCCAAGACGGAGCAGAAACGTGGGCATCCATGGTCTGATAGCGGGTGTCTGTTCATACACAGGCAGGCGCTCCGCCCAGCGGCGTTCCGCAGCCGTGTAATCGCCACGAGCCATATAGGCGGATGTTAATACTATGTCTACCTCCCAGTCCAAGAAATGAAAACCGCCGAGGCCCTGGCTGATTTCGCCTGCGCGCTCAGCCTCCCGAACGGACTCCTCAATCTGGCCGCGCAGCGAATAGATGTAACCCAGCAGGCAATGTGCCCCGGCCTGCACTACACCCGCATCTTCCCCGAAGCGGGCCAGGGCTTGACGGCAGTAGTGCTCCAGGCGGATGGTCCCACCGGGCAATAATGCCAGGTGTCCCCGGAGAATGGGAGCCACGATGGCAAAGGCACGCGGTTCTCCGGATTCGAGCGTAAGCCTGATGAGCTCGTCCACATCGGCATCCGCCCTGCTCAGGTCAGCCGCATACACCGCGCGCCAGGCCCGGGACATGAGCAGCTGCACCCGGCCATGTAGCGGCAAAGGATAAGTCAGTGCCTGCTCAATGAGTATTGCTTGCCGCGTCCAGTCATGCTGCTGGCTGGTTACCCCCGCTAGCTCTTGCAGGGCTTCGCCTTGTCCGGCCCTGTCACTGGCCATCTCAAAGCCGCGCCGGGCACGCTCCAGCAGTGCTGATGCCTGCTCCAGGTCACCCTTCTGGAGAGCAGCGACACCCAGGAAATAGATGAGGCGGGGATGTGTCTCGCGGACTGAAAGGGGAAGGCTCCCAATCCAGTCAACCAGCCGCCGCCGTAGTCCATTCCGCAGAAGCTGCTCGCCTGCTTGCTCTATCATCTTCGCTGCCTGCTCCCAGAGCTGTGCCGCCAGGTAATGCGAAATGGCGCGCATCGGGACATCTTCGGCTTCGGCCGCCTTTCGGTGCAATTCAACAACAAGCTCTGGCATGTCTCTTACCAGCCGGCGGCGCAAGAACTCGGCAAACAGATGGTGGTAGCGATAGGCTGTGCCGGCTTCGTCCACCCCCATAAGGAAGAGACTGCGGCGGTAGATATCTTCCAGAATAGCCGGCGCATCGCTTTGCCCGGTAACGGCCTGGCACAGCCTGGGAGTTAGCTCTAGCAGGACGGAAGTCTTCAGGAGAAAAGTCCGGACGCTGGCACTCTGGCGGGCCAGCACCTCGTCAGCCAGGAAGTCAAAGATGTGGGTGCTGGTCTCGGCAAGGCGGGTAACGAAGGCAGCCCGGTCGGCAGATGCGGGAATCTGATCGAGCGAACTGGCCAAAAGCCGGAGACCGGCCGGCCACCCCTCCGTGCTGGCGTGCAGACTGGCGAGCTCTCGCGGCGCTAGACCAAGTCCCAGCTGCTCGTTCATAAAGGATGTCACTTCGTCCAGTGTGAAGCGCAGCTGGCCCAGGCGCACCTCAGCCAGCTGCCCCCGCGCCCGCAGGCGCGCCAGGGCCAATGGTGGGTCATGACGGGATGATACTACCAGATGCATCTGGGGCGGCAGGCGCTCCAGAAGATAGTCTATGGCCACGCACACAGCCGGCTCGCTGACCAGATGCAGGTCTTCAAGAACAATGATTATGGCGTCAGGTACTGTTTCCAGCACCTCGTTGACCAGCACACCGATGATGCGGCGGGCCTCTGCGCCAGGATTGGGGAGATTGGAAAGAATAGCCTGGGCCCGTCCTCCGCAGTTGGGCGCTGCCTGCTGAATAGCGGCGATAACGGCAGACAGGAACCGTGCCGGTTCGTTGTCTTCCTGGTCAAGCGAGAGCCAGGTAGTGAGAACATCAGGGTAAGTGCGGACGAACGCTGCCAGCAGGGTTGTCTTGCCGTAGCCGGCGGGGGCAGAGACCAGGGTCAGGGGATGACTGACAACGGCATCATGAAGCTCAGCCAGCAATCTCTGCCGGGGGATTACATCCTGGCGCAGGCGTGGGGGTTCAAGCTTGGTCGCCGTCAACCAATAGGCATGGATGTTGCGGTCTGATTGCGTCTCCACGAGATACCACCTGTGGTCCCGCCAGCATCAGGGTAACCCTGGCAAGGCCTAATCCTCGGGGCTACCGAATGTAGCGTATTATAGCACATTGGTAGCTCTCACCGCACCCGATGCAAACACACCATGTCAGACCGGCCTCTATTGAAAACGCTGGACATAACAACAGTTACGAGAGACTTTCAAGAAGTAGCCTAGGACACCGGACTAAGGCTGTCAGTGAAGAAGGGTAAGCCTGTGCTGGAGGCTGCTTTGCTACCTATACAGCGCCTCGTGGGGGAGAGGGCCTAATGGGGAAGCAACGATTGGACTTTGCCGCATGCTGACCTTATGTTCTATGACATCTAGCAATATGCTATAATGGCCAGCAAAGCTCCCATCTCCTTTCTTTCCTGCTCCGCAGCCTGGCCAGGAGCACAATATGAGCACAAAACCCGGGTAACCCAAGGTCAAGACTCTATTATCGGAAACTATGGAGGAAACGCCGTGTGGAACCAGTTCAGGACTGATGAGTATGAAGGTATGCTGGCCGAGACAGTCAGCGTCACGGGCTACAATGGTGACCTTATCCATACCTATTTTTCACGGCCGCTTGGCAAGGGTCCGTTCCCGGGTATAATCCTGGTGGCCCATCTGCCGGGATGGGATGAGTTCTATCGGGAAACCTCCCGCCGGTTTGCACAGCACGGTTATCTGGCTATCTGCCCTGATATCTACTGTCGGCTCGGACACGGGTTACCAGAGGAGATAGCCGCATTAGCCCGCAGTGCGGGTGGTGTTTCCGATGCTAGTGTGGTGGGTGATTGTCGTGGGGCAATGAAATACCTCAGAACGTTGCCCTACTGCAATGGCAAAGTGGGCATCATCGGCACGTGCTCCGGCGGGCGTCACTCCTTTCTGGTCGCATGCCGGCTTGCGGGGCTAGATGCAGCAGTGGACTGCTGGGGTGGCCGGGTAGTCGCCCCGAAAGAGGAGCTAACTGCGGCCCAACCTATCGCCCCTATTGACTATACGAAAGACCTGTCTTGTCCGCTATTGGGCATCTTTGGCAACGACGACCAGAGCCCTTCGCCGGAGCAGGTAAATCGCCTTGAGGAAGAGATCAAGAGGCACGGAAAGAGCTATCGGTTCTATCGCTACGATGGTGCAGGCCACGGGTTCTGGTATTATCACACGGACCGTTACCGACCCCAACAGGCAATGGATGCGTGGCAGAAGGTGTTCCAGTTTTTCGGAGAGCATCTAAAGCGCTAGCCTTATCCGAGACAGATGCGCCAGCGAGGGAATACGGAACATCCAGCGAAGCGAAACGAGGAGACAATGTGAAAACGCTACAGTTCCTTATTGACAATATATGTGCCGACTTCACGGTGAATTCCCTGCTAGGCCTGGTCATGGCATGTCTTGCCAGGGGACCGTCCACCATGAGTGACATCACCCAAACCATCATGCAGAAAGACCGCTCCCTGGATGCCAGGTGCGCTGAGGGACTGGCTACGGGCGCCGTGCAAGCTCTTTCCGAGAGCGGCGCTGTAAATGTCGTGGGGTCACTGGTGTATGCCACCGGCCCTGCTGCCGGACCTCTGTAATCTCATTTGGTCCCAGGCAAAAGGCGAGTGGGCATCTATGAGGAGTGGCATACAGCTCCGAACGTCAGGATGTCCATTAGCTCGGCCACATCGGCGAGTGTTTCAAAATGCGATATGAAGTGTAATACTCGGTCCGTATCACTTGCCGGCAAGAACAGGCCGGCACAGTCCCTGAATTTGTTGTCCATCTCTTCCCCGGAAAGAGGGTCCTGCGGACTGCCTTTGGAATTTTGGACCTTACATGAATAGCTTGTGCCATCCCGCAGCTTGATAACTATCTCGCCGCCCATGTTAGTGAGTCCCGCTCCCATCTCCGGCGGATGGGCATATCTTGCAGCACCAGGGAGATGCTCATATGTTATTGCCTCTGCGAACTTGACTATTTCCTCGGTAAACATATCCCCCCACATAAAGGAAACGGCAGCCAATCTATTCCAACGCGCCGACTGCTTTTACTCGGGGTCATTTGATTATATCTCAGAATCCAGGTGTCTCGGCAACCCCTTTTGGACCACTCCAAGGACTACCGGAGTTCTTTGGACTGGTTATGGCGTATAATAGAAATAGGGAGGTGGACGCATGGCAAAAGCCTTTTGGAAGGGGGCCATTAGCTTCGGCATGGTGAGCATACCGGTCAAGATGTATGTGGCGGCTACTACCCATGCCCTCAGCTTTCATCTGCTTCACAAGAAATGTCTCACCAGACCGAAACAAGTCCTGCACTGCGAGCAAGATGATGAGTACTTCAGTATCAAAGATACTGTTCGTGCGTTCGAATATGGGAAAGACCAGTATGTGGTCTTGCAGGAGAGCGATTTTTTCCGGGTGCCTGTCAGAACGACTCACGTGATTGAGATACTGAGCTTTGTTAAGGCAGAAGAGATTGACCCCACCTATTTCTACGGCAGCCACTACCTGGAACCGGAAGAGTTTGCCGCCAAGCCCTACTGTTTGCTCAGGGAGTCCTTGCGTGAGTCAGGACGAATCGGCATAGCCAAGGTGTCATTCCAGAGGCGGGAGCACCTCTGCTGTTTGCGACCACTGGACAAGCTGCTGGTCTTACATACGCTTCACTACCAGGACGAGGTCTTATCGCCTTCCGAAATCAGCATACCGGAAATGGAGACCAGGGCGACCGAGCTTGGAGTAGCCCGGTCGCTTATTGATGTGATGACGAGCCGCTTCCAACCTGAGCAGTATAAGGACGAATACCGGCAGGCGCTGGAAAAGGTTGTCGAAGCTAAGATCCAGGGAGAGGAGGTTGTGGCGGCTCCCGAGCCCAAGATCGAGGAGGTCCCCGACCTGATGTCAGCATTGAAAGCCAGCATAGAAGCTGTGGCCGCTCGGAGGCGCTGAAAAGCCTTAGATAGTAAGAGTCCCGGACGCCGCGCCCAGCATGCGGCCAAGCTGGCGGGCATTTCTTACCGGGAAATCAGCGTGCTTATTCTTGAAAATGATGTGTAGCTCATCAGCCTCATGTGCCATGGCGCGTATTCTGGGCACCCACTCTTCCAGCTCATTTTCCTCATACAGATAGCGGAACTTCTCGTCAGCCGTGACATCCTTCCGTCCCCAGGCTTCTCTATTACGCCCGTGAAACCGGACAAAGCCAGGAGGCGCGGTGACCTCGGCGATAGGCGCCACGCTGGAGGCAAAACCTTGAGGCTCGTCAACACAGACCAGGGCCATCCCGTGCTCTTTCAAGAAGCCCAGGGTCTTTTTGCGGTTAGCCTCATCCAGCCAGGCGCCGAAGCGGAACTCAACGGCAACCGGGTATGACGATAATCTCTCTCTAACGTGCGCCATGTAGTCGAAGTTTTTGCTATCGGGGTGGAACCATGGCGGAAACTGAAAGAGGGCCGCCCCAAACTTTCCGGCGCGCCGGAAGGTCTCAATTGTTCGGACAAAGCCCTGCCACAGACTGTCAACCGCTTCTGGGGGCAGGTGGTGCAAGTAAACATTGCCCTTGGCCTTTATCCGTGGGCCAAACTCATCTCTTATCGTTCCGGGCAAAGAGTTAAAAGGGGTAGGGTGGTGCGTAAACAGGCTGAAGGCCTTCACATCAAAGACAAATCCCTCGACAGCATTACCCAGCCAAAGGTCCAGGTCACGGCGAGTCGGAAAGTGGTGATAGCTTGAGTCTATCTCGGCAACCGGGAAATTCTGACTGTAGTAACGCAGCCTTTCTGCCGGCGTCTTAATCTCCTCAGGATAAAAGCCACTCTCCATAAGAGACTTGTCTGCCCAGGAAGAGATCCCGATAAGCACCCGTGCCATATTTTCCTCCGGAGTACCCCTATTTCAATTATAGCTGCTTTCGCCGTAATCCATACTACGGGCCATGCCAAAGAAGGCTATAATATAGATATTACAGATGCTTAAGGAATATCAAGAGAAGCGCACGCTGGGTCTTACTCCCGAGCCATTACCGGGAACCGGGATGGAGGGTGAGGGGACTCTCATCTTCGTGGTGCAAAAACATGCCGCGCGCCGGCTACACTATGATTTCCGCCTGGAGCTTGAGGGCGTGCTGAAATCCTGGGCCGTTCCCGGCGGACCTTCGCTGGACCCTCAGGTCAAGCGCCTGGCTGTGATGGTGGAAGACCACCCGCTCGACTACGCTTCCTTTGAAGGGACCATTCCCAAAGGAGAATATGGCGCCGGCCAGGTTATAGTCTGGGACCGCGGCGACTATTCCCCCGATGATGATGGTGAGCTATACTTCCATGACAGGGCCAGCGCTCAAGAGCGCATACGGCAGGGCCTGGCTAATGGCAAGCTGTCCTTCTTTCTGCGCGGCCACAAACTTAAGGGCTCCTGGACGCTGGTCAAAATGAAACGCGGCGAAAAAGACTGGCTGCTTATCAAGCATCAGGATGACTTTGCCACCTCGGGAAATGAAGTCCTTGGACAAGATGCCTCGGTGCTTTCCGGGCCAACCATTGCTGATCTTAAGGCGGGCACCGCACCGCGTCCCGTTGCTGTTGCAGGACTATCAAGCCTTCCCGGAAGTCGTAAAGCACCGTTCCCGGAAGTGATAGCGCCGATGCTGGCTGCCACCGCAACAAAGCCTTTTTCCAACCCTGACTGGTTTTTCGAGCCGAAGCTGGACGGCTATCGTATTATTGCTACAATCAATCAGGGCACGGTCCGTCTGCTTTCCCGAAGTGGTCATGTAACTGAGAAATACGCCCGTGTCAGGGATGACCTGAAAGGACAACCCGTTGGCCAGCTAGTGCTGGATGGTGAAATCATCGCTCTGGATGTGCGAGGCAGAATATGCTTCCAATGCCTGCAGGGATTCCTGGACGCAATGCATCGGAAAGAAAGCCAGGGGCAAAAGGCAGCGGTCATTACCTACTATGTCTTCGATATTCTGTACCTGGACGGCTACAGCCTGCTGGAGGTGTCCCTGGTGGAGAGAAAAAAGCTGCTCAGGCGTATCTTACACCCTTCACCCTCGGTGCGCCTGCTGGAGCATTTCGAAGGCGACGGCACTGCTATCTACGAGGGTGCTATTGCTACGGGCCTGGAAGGTATTATCGCCAAAAGAAAAGATAGCCTCTATAGGCCGGGAGAACGCTCTGCTGACTGGCTTAAGATAAAGTCCACTAGGACGGATGACTTCATCATCGGTGGCTATACACAAGGCAAGGGCGGCCGGTCGGGCACTTTCGGTGCGCTTTTGCTCGGCTACTACAATGAGGAGGACCAGCTGATATCAGCTGGCCATGTTGGCACCGGATTTGATGACCGTTCCCTCGAGGACTTGCAAACAAGACTGAAAGCCATCAAGACACAGCAGTGCCCCTTCGCCATAGTGCCAGAGGTGAATGCACCGGTGATATGGGTCAGGCCGGAGCTCGTGGCTGAGGTCAAGTTCGCGGAATGGACACGGGATGGAAAGCTCCGTGTGCCCGTTTTCCTGCGCCTTCGCCATGATAAACCCCCTGGGCAGGTGCACCGCAGTCAAATCGGCATTATGCCGCCCACGCCGGTCTCTTCGAAAGAAACCGGTGCGGCGCCTGACGATGCGGTCACACGTATCTTAAAGCAGTTGGGAGACCATCGGGACAGTTTCATGCTGGATATTGGCCAGTATAGAATAGAGCTTAATAACCTGGGCAAAGAGCTGTGGCCCGCCCTTGATGGGCGGCCCGCCCTGACAAAGCGAGACCTGCTCATCTATCTCGCCGGAGTCTCACCACATCTCCTGAGACATCTACGCGACCGCCCTATCACACTGAGCCGCTACCCGGATGGTATCCACGGCGAGCACTTCTTCCAGAAGCACTGGAACGGCCCGGCCCCCGATTTCGTAGTTACCGTGCCACTGGCAGAACGCAGTGAGAAGCGCCGTGATTACATTCTCTGCAACAATCTTCCCACTCTCATGTGGCTGGGGCAGCTCGCTGACCTGGAGTTCCATAGCTGGTTCTCCCGCGTCAGCCCGGGCCCGGATAGGGAAGTCCCTGACAATCTGACTGACGAGGCAGATAGAGTGGATTTTCTCAGCAGGTACCCTGACTTTATCATCTTTGACCTGGACCCATATATCTACTCCGGGACTGAGCTGCCCGGTGCTGAGCCGCAACTGAACCGGGAAGGCTTTGCCCTGACCTGCCAGGTCGCTCTCTGGCTGAAGGAAACCCTCGATGAGCTCTCGCTATCGTCCTTCGTCAAGACATCGGGCATTACCGGGCTTCATGTTTATGTGCCGATACTGCGCCAGCTCGATTTTCACGCTGTTCACGCCGCCGCAAAGACCATCTGCCAGTTCCTGACAAAACGCCATCCGAGATCAGTCACCACCGACTGGGCAGTGGCAAAACGGAGCGGCAAGGTATTCCTGGACTATAACCAGAACGTCCGTGGCAAAACGCTGGCTTCCGCCTATTCGCTCCGTCCATCACCTGAAGCCACGGTCTCAACGCCTTTGCACTGGGATGAGCTAGGCGCGGTCTACCCGACTGACTTCACTATCCTCAATGTGCCGGACCGGCTGGCGCAGCTTGGCGACCTGTGGGGCAATATCTTGGCGGCCAAGAGCGATCTGAAGCAAAAACTGAAGTTAGCCAGGTAACGCGATGCCTTCATATAGCCTGACAACGACATCTGGCGAGACGAGACCTGTCATTGCATCCACAAGGTGAGCCGATTTGTATACAAAGCCACGGATCGCCCGAGCGTCCCGCGAAAATGGCACCGCTAGATAGCGCAGGGCTATGTCAGGGGCATGACGATGGTAAGGGTGCCTGGATGTCAGCAAGCCGGGCAATCCCAGCAAACGGCTCCCCAGCAGGTCGCCCTTAAGCGGCGGTGTCCAGCAGGGGTCACCCTTGTAGAGCTGCCAGGGAAACCTGACAAAATCCCTCAGCCTTGGCGAGTCCAGGGGAATTTCTTCGAGGCGAACATCCTTTTCGGCCATGATAGGTCATACTGTATGCGGATAAGCCGCTTTTGTCAAGGCGGCATTGACATTGCCCTATGCGGCTGCTATTCTACTCCAAGTGATAAACCGCTACAAGGCCTCCGAATTTGACCCCACCATGGTCCGTAAGGCGAGCAAGCCCACCTTTGGCCCGATAGGTTTGAGAAGACTTAGTGAACACCAGTAGGTTCTTCTACGGTTACTGGATAATCCTGACAGGATTTGTTACGCTCACGCTGAACTGGGGCTTCGGCTTCTACGGCTTTAGTGTCCTCAACAAACCCATTGCCTCTGAGTTCACCTGGAGCCGCACCGAGGTAGCGACGGCCTTTCTGGTGTTTTGCCTGGCCGCGGCGGCCATCTCGCCTGCAGTGGGCCGGCTGACTGATTGGCACGGGCCACGGCGGGTATTGCTGGCCGGGACAATAGTCATGTCCCTTTCCCTGTTTCTGCTCAGCCGGACCTCGGCTATCTGGAATTTCTATCTGTTACACCTGTTTCTTGGCTTCGGCTGGATGCTGATAGGGCCGGTGCCGGTCAGTGCGGCAGTCACCAACTGGTTCTCCCGCCGGCGTGGGACGATGCAAGGGCTAGCCTTTATCGGCATCGGCTTTGGCGGGTTGGCACTGGCACCGCTAATCGGGAACTACCTCGTGCCCGGCCTGGGCTGGCGCGGTGCCTACCTCATCATGGCATCGGCCTTGCTCGCCGTCATGCTACCAATGGTGTTCATCATCGTCAGGGACTACCCGCGCGCTAAGGGCCTCCGGGCCTACGGTGACGCCGTAGCACAGGTGCCGTCCGGGAGCGCCTCCAGACCGGGGATGACGGCAGGACTGAATCTGAAGGAGGGACTGGGCACGGGCGCCTTCTGGATAGCGGCAGTGACCTTTGCCATCTATGGGCTGGCGAACACGGCCGCCGTGCAAAACCAGGTCAGCATACTGAGCGAGCATGGTTTTGCCACCACCTCGGCGGTGGTTACTATCGGTATTGTTGGGCTGTCCAGCGCGGCCGGTAAGTTCTTCTTTGGCTATCTCTGCGACAGAATTAGCCCCAAATACGCGGCGGGCCTTTCCTTTTCCTTTACCGCTTCAGCCCTGATCGTCATCATACAGGCCTATTCTCTACCCTATGTATGGCTCTACTCAGTGCTGATTGGGCTGGGGCAGGGTGGCTGGGCGCCCAACATGGCCATGCTGGTGGCCAGCTTCTTCGGACTGAAGCACTATGGCGCGCTGCAAGGCGCCTTGTATCTGGCCTTCTTGGGCGGGAGCGCCGTTGGCCCGGTTATTGCCGGCTTCGTCTATGACCGCACCGGGAGCTACTATCCCGTCCTGTTGACACTCTCCATTCTGTGCTTTGCATCCATCCCTCTCATTGCCACTATCCGCAAGCATAAATCCCTGCGCGGCTGAAAACTCACTGCTGTCCGGGTAGTTTGTTCTGGCGGATTACGCTGCACATAAAGAATGAAAGACTTTTGGGATATTGTCCAATAGCAATAGCCCCCGGAAGACCGGGGGCTATTGCGTTGAGTGCCACGTGCCTCTAGCCGGTTGACCTGGGACGGCGCACCAGGAAGATGAGCAGCCCCAGCACGACAACGGCCCCGATAATGCTGCCAATTAGCCACCAGCTAGCACCCTGGGGTGCTGGTCCCGCTGCCGGCACCGGGGCCGGTACTACGATGACGGAGGGTGCGGGCACCGGGGCAGGCACCACCGTGATAATGGGTCCGGGCGCTGTCGTGGGCAGCGGGGCGGGCACCAGCGTGGGTGACGGCATTGGCACAGGTGCTGGGCTAGGTGCGGGTGTTGGCACGGGTGCGGGTGGGACAGTGGGTGCCGGTATGGCCGGTGGTTGTGGCACCGGTGGGACGACAGGCTGGGTTACGGTCACGGTAACCGTTGCCGTCACCGGAGGCTCCAATGGCGTGTGGTTCACGTTCACAAGCTGGGCGCCAAAGGTGTGCGTTCCCGGCATGACATTCTCCCACGCCACGGCTGTCCCGGGTGTGGCTTTGTAGGTGCCGGGCGCGGTCACGGCAGGTGCTCCCGGCGTGGTGGGTATCGGCACATCCAGATAGTAATGGAGATGTCCCTGACCGGGGATGGCCACTGTCCCCGGCGGCACAAGCTGGAACTCAGCCACGCTGACGGTAACCGTGATGCTGCCGGCGACAAGGGTGTCGCCCGGTTTAGGCGAGACAATATTGAGCATGGGCGCCGGTGCCGGTGGCGGCGTCTGGGCACCAAGCAGAGCGAAAGCCGTGAAATGGGTCACCTGGGCCGAAGCCGTCTTATTTTGTGTATCAACCGTAGTCTCTAGCGTTACCCATTTGGCACCATCCCAGAAAGCGATAGCCAGGTCCCGTTCAGTCACACCGGCGGGCAGACTGGCTGGGTCATAGCTGATGGTGAGTGTGATGGCGGGACTGAAGCTAGCGCCGTCCGGCCCGAAGTCCTGGCTGGCGACGATAACATTGCTCGCCGGTGGTGGCGGTGGTGTCACCACCTGCGCCGACGTTATTGTGGTCAATGGTGTCCCATCAGCCTTGCGCATCGTGGTGCCGGCAGGAATAGCGATGGCGACTTTCTTACCCCGGCTCTCCAGCCTGGCTGCCTTCGTCGTCTTGCCAGAGCTATTCAGGATGACTGGCTCCGGTGCTTCCAGCTCGCCGCCAGCTTTCATCGTCACCGTAACGGGCACCGCCGATGCTCCTATCTCGGCAGGCTCAGCGGGCGGCATAACCTTTATGGTGGCCACATTGGAGACCGGGGAATCGCCTATGTCACTAACGGCGACGACGCGGTAGGAGTAGGTAATACCCACAGTGATACCAGCGTCATTAAACGTGGTCGTGTTAGCCGCAACACTGAAAGTAGCCTGGATGGTAGTGAAGTTGTTGGTAGAGCGCTCGATACGGAAGCCAGTCTCGGTGGCAGAGTTATCTATCCAGGTCAGTTTGGCCTGGGGTGAGGCCCACGCCACTTTCAGTTCCGATGGCGCCGGAATAGCAAGGGAGGTCACCACTGCCACATTCGAGGCCTGCGATTCACCCAGGGTGTTCAGCGCGATGACACGATACGAGTATGTGGCGCCTGACGTGGCCGCCGTGTCAGAGTAGGATGTGGCATTGGCATCAAGGTCGGCGATAGCGGCGAACGTAACGTCGTCCGTGGAGCGCTCGACACGGAAGCCTGTCTCGTTATTGGCATTGTCTATCCAGGTGAGGTCGTTCCGCCCGAGGGCTGCTGGCGTTGCGACCAGTCCGAATGGTGCACCGGGGAGAGTGGTTACGGCTACAGCGGTGGTCACCGCGGCGGAATCTGCGGACTGCCCGAGGTCGTTTACAGCCCGGACATGGTAATGGTATGTCTTGAGTGCCTCAATGGTGACATCAGAGAACCGTATCTTGGCCGAGCCGTCCCCCTGTGCGGGACCCGGCCCCGTGTTATCCAGGGCAAAGGCCGGGTTGGGCACGTTAAAGCTGGTGACATCAGCCGTGAAAGCCGCATCGGTGGCCCGCTCCACGAGGAAGCCAGTCTCATTATTCGTGGTATCCTCCCATTCTAGGTCAACCATCCTGTCAGAAGCCGAGACGACCACCAGGTTTTTCGGTGCAGAGTCCGGTGAGGCCGCTTTGACGGTGAAGGTGGACGAGATCGTTTCCCCGATAGCATTGTGGGCCACGATACGGTAGTAGTAGGTACTGTCCCGGGCACCGGTAACATCCTTATACCTGTTAAAGCTGGCCCCTACCGTCCAGCGCTTGACGTTCTGGGTGAAGCCCGGGTCATCAGCCCGCTCGATACGGAAGCCGGCCTCGTCGCTAGAAGCATCATTCCAGGTAAGCTCCACAGCCACCGACCCGATGAGCACCTGGCCATTCAGGTTCAATGGCGCCACCGGTGCCGCGGTGGGCGCCGGGGGCGTGGCGGATATGACATTTGAAGGTGCCGAGCTACCGGCGCTATTGAAGGCAAAGACACGGTAGTAGAAGGTTATGCCGGCACTGGCCCCGCGGTCGGAGAAATTGGTCTTGTTCGATGCTACCGTGGTCACAAACAGGTTTTCCGTAAAGGTGGCCGCGGTAGAACGCTGGATGCGGAAGCCGGCCTCGTTGCTGGCGTTGTCCGTCCACTGGATGTCAATGCGTCCCGCTTCCACCCGGGTTGCCCCTAGTGTGGTGGGCGCTGCGGGAATGCTCTGGACACTGGCCACCGGCGTTTCCACTCTCACCACGTTGGTGGGTGCCGACTGCCCCACACCGTTCTGGGCCAAAACACGGTAGAAATACCTTGTCGCACTGAGCACGGTGAGGTCGGTATATGTCGTTACGTTCCGCCCCAGGGTGAAGGTGACCAGGCTATTGCGGAAATTACCGTCGGTGGCGCGCTGGACAAGGATGGCGCTCTCGTTGACGGCGTTGTCCGTCCAGGTCAGGGTTACCTGCGTTGCGGTGATGGACGGCGCGGCCAGGTTGGTGGGTGCTGCCGGCAGGCCCACCAGAATCTGCACCACGTTAGATGGTGCCGATTCGCCGTAGTCATTCACGGCAATAACCTGGTAGCGGTAGGTGCTGTTCAGAGCTACAGCCGGGTCGCTGAACACGGTGGCGTTAGCCGGAGCGGTACCTATAGCAGCAAAGGCACCCCCGTTTACACCCCTCTCGATGCGGAAACTCGTCTCGCTGAAGGCGTTGTCCGTCCAGGTGATGTCCACCTGGGTGGGACTTACAATGGTTGCAGTGAGAGCGCTGGGGGCCTTTGGCGGGCCGAGAATGGTTACTGCCTGGGAAGCAGAAGCCGACCCGGCGGCATTCGTGGCCGTCAGGGTGATGGTGTAGTCGCCGGCCACGGCGTAGGCCTTAATGGGATTCTGCACATTACTGGTAGTGCCATCACCGAAGTCCCACAGCCAGCCGGTGATATTGCCGGTGGAGGTATCGGTAAATGTGACCGTAACAGGGGTATTGCCCACGATAATGCCATCCGCGGGACTGAGAGACCTGGTGAAGCTGGCTACCGGCGGCGTGTAAACGCTGACCGTCTGAGAAACGGAAGCCGACCCGGCGGGGTTCGTTGCCGTCAGGGTGATGGTGTAGTTACCGGCCACGGTATAGGTCTTGGTGGGGTTCTGCAAATTGCTGGTGGTGCCGTCACCGAAGTCCCAGAGCCAGCTTGTGACATTGCCTGTAGAGGTATCGGTGAAAGTCACCGTGACCGGGGCCACGCCATTCGCCGGGCTGAGCACCTTTGTGAAACTGGCCACCGGTGGGGTGAAGGCGCTCACCACCTGGGATGTGGAAGCCGTTCCGCCAACGTTGCTTACCGTGAGCGTGACTGCATAGTTACCCGCCTCTGTATAAGTCTTGGTGGGATTAGGCAAGTTGCTGGTGGCGCCGTCGCCGAAGTCCCACAGCCAGCTCACAACATCGCCGGTGGAGGTATCGGTGAAGGTTGCATTCACGGGAGCCACACCGTTGGCCGGGTCGAGGCTTACTGTAAAGCTGACCGCCGGGGGCGGCACATACAGGCGCCCGGACACCATGAACTGGGCGGACTCGGCAAAGAAGCCACCCGGACCGGTGACCCTGACCTTATTGTAGCCGGTAGGGCTGCCGGTGACCGGGCCGACCGAGGCGCCATCGCCAATCCAGCCGGCTGGCGGCGCCGGGACGGTCTGGTGCAGGAAACGGGACAGGTTGCCCGTGCCGGCGGTGAGGAAATCACGCTGCACGCCGACATCATTGGTGTAGTTGATGCCTCCTCTGGCATCAATATCCGCCTGCGTCACGTTGAAGCTGATTGTCCCGTAGGGATGCTGCACGGTATAGGTGCCGGGGACGGGGACGTCTATCCTGATACGTGTCCGGTTGAAGATAAACTCCTGCCCGGGCACGGCATCACCGGCGCCGCCGAAAGCGGCTTCAATAGCGAACTCGGCCAGCCCCTTGCCGGCACTGGTGTCAAAAACGGATGACGCTACATAGTAGAAGGCCTCGGTGCCAAAGCCCAGGAACACTGAATATGGATTGGTCAGTACCACATTATCAAAAACCTGGGTGGGCCCAACGACACCATTGCCGATAATGGGCAGCAATGACACCTGCGCCCCCTGGTCATCTTCGTAGTAGGCGGGCAGGCCGGTGTCCGGATTACCCTGATAGATTGACCGCGGGGCAATAGGCCCCAGCTTAAGGACGATGGGGTTCGGCCCGGCAAAAGCCAGGGAGACCGCTACCGTCTGTGAGGTGACATCCGTCCCTGCCGGGTTTGTCACCGTCAGGGTGACGCTATACTGTCCTGCCCGGCTAAAGGTCTTGACCGGATTCGCGATATTGCTGGTAGTGGTGGTAACGCCGTCACTGAACTGCCACAGCCAGCTTGTCGGGTTACCGGTGGAAGTATCGGTGAATTTGACGGTCAGCGGGGGCACACCGGTGGCGGCGCTCTTAGTGAAGCTGGCCACCGGCACGCTATAAATGCTTATAGTCCGTGATGTAGCTGCAGAGCCTTCGGCATCGGTCACCGTGAGTGTCACCTTGTAGTTGCCCGCCGCGTCATAGGTCTTGGCCGGCGGTGCTTGCAGGGTGCTGGTGGTGCCATCCCCGAAGTCCCATAGCCAATCGGTAACGGCGCCTGCGGAGGTATCGGTAAGGGTTACCGTGACGGGTGCCACACCGTTCGCCGGGTTGAGGCCCAACGTGAAGCCGGCGGTGAGGTTGCTGGAAATCCGCAGGGTTTGGGAAGCGGTCGCGGTGCCTGCCGGGTTCGTCACCTTAAGCGTGTTGGTGTAAGCCCCGGCCGCGGCATAGGTATGCACGGGATTCCGCAGGGCACTGGTGCTGCCATCACCGAAGTCCCACAGCCAGCTTGCCGGGTTACCGGTGGAGGTATCGCTAAAGCTGATACCTACCGGTGGGATGCCATTGGGAAGGGTGTAGGTAAAGCTGGCCGCCGGGGCGCTGTAAATCCTCACCACCCGGGACGTGGCCACCCTGGCAGCAGCATTCGCCACCGTCAGCCTGACGGTGTAGTCCCCGGCCGTGGCATACTGATGGACGGGGTTCTGCTCTGTGCTGGTAGTACCATCACCGAAATCCCATAGCCAGGCGGTGGGCGTGCCCGTTGACGTATCGGTAAAGGTTACGGCAGCCGGTGCAATGCCGGTGGTCGGGTCAAGGCTCATGGCAAAGCTGGGGATAGGTGTTGCTGCGGTCTGGAGCCGCCCCGAGACGCTGAACAGGTTGCTTTCGACGAAGTCAATGCCCGGACCGCCCAGGTTGCTGCCGGCTGGGCCGGTGACCCTTACCTTATTGTAGCCGGTGGGACTGCCGGTGACCGGGCCGACTGAGCCGCCATCACCAATCCAGCCGGCTGGCGGCGCTGGAGTAGTCTGGTGCAGGAAACGGCTGATGCCGCCATTGTCAACGGTCGCCGCGGCAAAATCACGCTCCACCCCAATGTCACTGGTATAGTTGATGCCTTTCCCGGCATCAATATCGGCCTGGGTCGCGTCTAAGGTGATGGTGCCGTAAGGGTGCTGGATGGTATAGGCACCCGGGACGGGGACGTCTATCCTGATGCGGGTCCGGGCGAAGACGAACTCCTGGCCGGGCATGGCATCACCGGCGCCGCCGAAAGCTGCCTCAATAGCGAACTCGGCCAGCCCATTGCCGGCGCTGGTATCGAAAACGGATGACGCCATGTAGTAGAAGGCCTCCGTCCCGTAGCCAAGGAACACCGAGTAGGGATTGGTCGGAACCGGCTCATCGTAAATCTGGGTGGGCGCGTTGAGGCCATCGCCGGTAATGGGCAGCAGCGCCACCCGTGTCCCCTGGTCATCCTGGTAATAGCCGGGAAGACCGGTGTAAGGATTATTCTGATAAATGGAGCGGGGGTCTATTGGCCCCGCCTGTAGCCTGGCGGTCACCTTTGCTGTTGCCGTGTTGGACGGTGCGGAGTCACCGACGGCATTGAAGGCAACAATTCTATAGGAGTAGGTGTTGGTAGCGGTCACCGTAATGTCGCTGAAGGTCCTCTGACCGGGTGCGACGGCAAACGTGACACCAGGTGCAGTGGCGAAGTCGTCCAGGCTGCGCTCAATCCGGAAGCCCGCCTCATTGCTCGACTGGTTTGTCCAGATAAGGTCCACTCGCGTGACACTCATGACGATAGCGGTCAGGTCCGTTGGTACCTCCGGCACGGCCACAGACATGAAAACAGCATTTGATGGCGCCGAGTCACCGATGGGGCTGGTCGCTATCACCCTGTAATAGTAGGTGACGTTCAGCTCGAGGGCCGTATCACTGAAGCTGGTGGCGTTCGGCAGGACGCTGCCGATCTCAGCGAAGGTAGTTCCATCGGTGGAGCGCTCGATGCGGAAGGCCGACTCGGTAGTGGAGCTATCCGTCCAGGTGAGGTCCACCCGGGTGGCGCTGACCAGCATTGCCGACAGGCTAGCTGGCGCCGCCGGCGGCGAACCGATGTAGAACTGCCGCATCATCTCGTTATCCTCATGGGAGAGGATGTGGCAGTGCCAGACGTAGAGACCGGAGATATCGAATTTGGCCTTGAAGCGAGTAATAGTATCCGGGTAGGCGATGAGCGTGTCCTTGAAGCCGACCTCCCCGGGTTCCGGCCCGGTGATAGTACCTGTGGCAATACTCTCCCGGTTGACCACCTGGAACTGGACCTGGTGAATATGGATGGGATGCGCATCCGCAGTGAAGTTGTAGATTTCCCAGACCTCGGTATGATCCAGGGCCGGGTTCTCCGTGATAGGGGCTTCAAACTCCAGCGGATTACCTGTCCCGTCAGGATTGAGTGTGCCCAGCCTGGCCATTGCCGGGCCGAAGGGGATACCCGCTGGGTCAAGCACCAGGTTGCCGTTGGCATCAAGCACCCAGTTACCTTCCTCATCCGCCGGGACGGCAACGGTAGCTGAGTCCAGCTCATTGAGGGATACCTGGCGGGTGTTATCGGCGGCACCGAGCGGGGTAAGGGCAGGCAGGCCTAGCTGCACCGGCGGCGTGCTGAAGTCAGCACCGGTGGGTGCAATCACGCGGAACTGCATCACCTGGCCGGTGGTATTCGGGTCAGCGGAGACAAAGTCAACACTCGGCACACCGCCACCATAAGGCTCATCCGGGCCGATGTTCTGTAGTATGAGATTGGTGCCGGCGGGGACATCGGTAAAGTCAACGATGATGTCAGCCCGCTCGGCCGGGCCCAGCAGCAGCTCAGTTAGCTGGACGGGCGCGGGCAGGAAGCCGCCGTCCGAGCCGATCTGCCAGATAGGGTCACCATTGTTTAGCTTCAGGATGACGAAACGGGAGTCAGAAGCGTTGAGCAGGCGGAAGCGGTAGCGCTGCTGCTCGACATCGAGGTAAGGCCAGGTATGGCCATTAACGACCATAGTATTGCCGAAGAACTCCGGGTTCCAGATGGGGGCAACATCGCTTTCCCCACCGAGAGCAGCATCCGGTGCGAAGGGTATCTGTAGCTGGGCAGGGTCTAGCCCTTCGAAGAAGGCCCGGTCACCCGGATAGAAAAGGGAGCCGTCAGCATTGAAGGACTTGTCCTGAATGACCAGCGGGATTTCACGAGCCCCGGTGGGTAGCGTGCCCGTGACCACATCATCCGGACCGCCACGCAACAGATAAAATCCGGCGGGGCCGGCATAGACATTGGCGCGGGTCATGCCGACCGTATGGTCGTGGAACCAGAGGGTGGCCGCCCGCTGGTCATTGGGATACTGGAAAACGGCGGTGCCGGGCTGCCAGGCCTGCCCGTATTTAGCCTCAGCCTCGGCTTTGAAAGCGTCA
Source organism: Chloroflexota bacterium (assembly GCA_016210585.1). Taxonomy (GTDB): domain Bacteria; phylum Chloroflexota; class Dehalococcoidia; order Dehalococcoidales; family JAFGLR01; genus JACQTX01. The sequence continues at coordinate 9,968 of JACQTX010000094.1, read as the reverse complement.
TAGTAGGAGCCGACTGTAGCATAGCCGGCGGGAATGTTATTGGCTGCCGGCAGGAACCACGCCTCCGGGAAACCATCGCTTTCTTCCGTCACATGAGCGCCGTGCAGGTGGGTGATGATGGGCACGGGCCCGGTATAAGGTGCCTGGTCCATGCCGTGATTATCACGGCCGGCAATGCCACCCGGCGGATTAGCCCAGTGGATGGTCTGGTCTATCGGCAACAGGTGCGGCAGGAAGTTGCCGAGGGCGTCAACCAGGCCGTTTATCCACTTGACGCGGACGGGCTTATTATAGGTGGCCTCAACGGTGTAAGCGGGATAGCTGAAGCTGCCCGGGTGGTTGACCGAGCCGTAGCCCCAGACAGTGGTCAGGGGCATACCGGGTGGCAGCACCTGCTGCTGGAACTGGCGGACGGCAATCTCGTAGTAGTCAACCGGGCCGTTTGGTTCCTGTAGCTCACTGGTGCGGGGCATGGTTGGCGGGATAAGGAGAGGTGCCTCATACTTGGGGATGGTGGTGGGGTCAAGAGTGCCGCCGGGCACCGGTGCTGCCGCTGCTGGCACGGCGGTGGGTAGGGCTAAGCCCAGGATGGTGATAACGGTCACAATGGTAAGGATAAGCCGCTTCATATCATACTCCTCCAGGCCCGTTCCCCACTTCGGTCTTTGCCTGTGGTCTGATTCGATTGTAAAAAAAGCCGAAGGTGCGGGTGCCGTGCCTGTACCGGGAGACTCTCTGTTCGCTGGCCGGCGCGAGGGTCTCTTTTTGTTTGCCGTCTTTCAGCTTAGTATGCCCGGCCCACTCCGTCTATCCGTAGTGCTACGGATTCCGTGGGGAAAGTGCCCTTAAAAAGCTGAGAGGGATACAGAAAAGCACGCTCTATTTGTGACGACACAAAGTACTGGGCAGCCGGATGAAAGGAGGCAAGTTCTAAGTCCTGATGCTTGTTCCAGCAGATATGTCCTGGGCCTACCGAAGGGGCGCTGGCTGTCCCATTGCTTACCTGATTCCGTGGTTGATTTGGGGAGAAATATGCAAAAGGGGAGGATTTGTTAGGGTGCTTTGTCCTGCCGCACCCTAGCCATGGAAATGTCCGGCTTATCGGCTACCAGTCCGGCAAGATGACCTATAGCCTGGGGGACAGACTTGAATGTGGAAAGCAACATCTCGTTCCGGTCTGTCTTCAACAGAATCTCGACTTGCGTTACCCGTTGTGGAATGGTGCTGACATCGGTCTCAAGCACCTGGATTACTTCATTACGGAGCTGCGGCATCAGCCCTGACGTGATGTCAGCCGCGACCTGCTGTTTCTGGACGTCAGTCAGTCCACAAAATGATTCCCAGGCTCTTACGGATGCCTGTCTGTCATTTTCCGCCCAGGCATAGTCAATTCCCCACTTACCCAGAGCTGTGACGAAGACAAGCACCCCGAGAGAAAGCACTCATATTGAGAACTTCCCTCACGAGGGAGGTCAGCCAAATATATCTGCAAGAATCTCGTCTAGCCTTTTGTCCAAAGTGCCAGAGAATTCGGTCGCGGGTATAGCTATGTGATTGAGGATCTCGAAAAACTTCTTATACCCTCGCTTGCTTCTCAGTTCCACCCACTCAATGCCCCTGTGAGATAGCTGCCTTTTGTTCGTGTCTGACAGCTTGTCCGCAACGAGAATATTAGCATCCCTAGCGAATACTGCATCCGCGCTCTCTGGATTACCCTTACCCATAAGCTTCACTTCGCATTTGTAGTTCTTGGTACCCCCGGTGAACAAGTAGAAGTCGGTTTCACGAACGGTATATGGCCATTGCTTTCGATCATAGTATTTCACCGGCACATTGAACAACTGGCACAGCGTTGTAAGTAAAGGTTTTTCTGCACGTTTGCCGGCTGTGCTCCACAAGCCACCCCTGAGGGCTGCCCTTTTTACTGCCAGAGTATTAATCACGATGAGGCTCTCATTCAGGTTCAGGTCTACACTTACTCCGTGGAATTTTATGCTTAGGTTGATATTTATGTCCTTTCCGCTTTCGACAAGACTGTTGACCGTACTGCAAAGAGCCTCATAATGCTCCACTGCAGCATCTAAGACTACCGTCCTGGTAGTGCTGTTATACATATTCTGTATGGTTTTCATGTTCAAGCCGGAATTTATGGCTAGGTCTTCTTTTGATAGACCGCTCTTCAGCAATTCGTCCCTATACCACTCGCTACCGATAGTTGTGCTTTTGAGTTTGGCCTGTACCACTTGTCCAAAGAAATCAACTGCATACTGGAGAAACTCGGCGTCAATAAGGGTTACTACCTCAATCCGATAATCTTGATTCTTAATCAGTTTCCGGATTACGTTTTGCAGCACAGTGTCCGTTAACGTCATCAAAACCTCCTCCCAAGGACTGAAACGCGCCTATATCAAGAAAACGAGGACTCGGTTTGACATTCTGAAACGTGTTAATCTCCTGACGCATGAGCGCTACGTACTTCCATTCCTTCTCAGTCATGAAGAAGAACCTGTTTAGCTTCAGAGCGGCCTTCCCAAGAGTCCCGCTGCCAGCGAACGGGTCAAACACTACGTCACCCGCATACGAATAAAACTCCAGAACCTTGATGCACAATTCTAACGGGAAGACCGCGCTGTGTACTCTGTCAAACACTGGGTCGATTCTCCAGGTGTTGGTGGTTTCATACTCTCCCGAAACCCTGCTCTTCTGGATCGTGTCCCAACTATATTGCCTAATTGACCAGTCGATGAGTTTTTCTGTCTTTTTCCTGTAAACCATCACGTACTCGGTTACCGGGTTAGGTTTGTAGGCCAGAGGCTTTCGGTGTTGCAAGAATCCCGCATTGCGGTTTTTGACGCTAGCCTCGGGTTTAATCCAGACGATGTCATCTATGAATTCCCACCCCATGTCGGTCAAATAAGGATGTATATCGAATGGTATGGGGTACCGTTTACTTGAGTATTGTCTGCTCATCCTAGGAATTATTATCGGCGAGGTATTCAGTAAAAAGAATCTTCCCTCTTTCGTTACTCGGTGGACTTCCCTGAAAACATCCGCCAGGAATTCCAGGTATTCTCTATAACTGCGGTATATTGAGTAGTCCCTGGCGTTGTAATAAGGTGGCGATGTAAATGTTAAATGAATCGACTCATCTGGTACTGACCTAAGTACCTCTCTGACGTCACCGAGAACAACGACGTTCTTCATATGGTCTGGTGACTCTGTGTGCTTCGGTGAATTTGTGCCATTGTGCTTCGGGCCGCGGAACTCGTTGGAAATAACCGACTGTATAACTTCGTTAGGGTGATTGGCTAATCTTTTCAGCACCCTCTGGATATCTGCATCATGCTTAAATACCAATAGAGCTCTGATCACCTGCATAACCACTTTGGGGTCTATGTCGTCAGTCATCTCTATGAGAAAAGGGATTGCCTTGCGCGAGCGCATTCGCCCGATAGCCGATACTGCTTCCCTTCTCACTTTCGAGGCGGTGTCGCTCTTTGCCACGGGACTGAGTAATTCTAAATACTTGTCATTAGCTAGTTTTCCGATATTCTTGGCGGCTAAAAACCTAACGCGGTCATCGCTGTTGCTCAATAGCGGGACGAGGCAGTCGCCTTCGAACTGTGGTGGCAACCGGCCTAAATTCTCTAAAAGCGAAAGGACCTTCGCGACATTCCGTTCCTTGCCTAACTTACAGAACTCCGAAGTTCCTATTAATTTCAGGTCATCGACATATTCTCTTGTGACCACTTGGCACGCTCCTCAATCTTTCACAGGTCGTTGTCAAATACAAGTCTCCTTTTGCCCCTTACCCCGCATGGGCTCCCCTTATCATACACGTTTCCGTGTAGTTTGTCAATATACTCCTTAGCACTTGGTATAGCCGCAGGTGTGGCATTTGAAGCAGCCTTCTTCGTAGGCCAGGAGGCTGCCGCACTCCGGGCACTGCCCGGCCATTTTCGCCAGGTGGTAGTCTTCCGCTTTGGGCTTGCTATCAGCGTCGCCGCCGATATAGCTTTCCAGGACACTACCGATGGCATCAGCACAGGAGAGGATGGACTTGCCGTTCTCCCAAGCGATGGACGGGCAGCGAATACCACGAAGCTGTTTGACAACAGAAGCCACGTCTACCCCGGAACGCAATGCCAGCGAAATCAGGCGACAGATAGCTTCCAATTGTCCTGCGGCGCACCCGCCGGACTTGCCAAGCAGGGAGAAAACCTCACATATGCCATATTCATCAGAGTTGACCGTCACATACATGTAACCACAACCAGTGTTTACCCTTTTCGTACGCCCATTCGTTTCTTCGGGCCTTTTCCTCGGGGTAATTACCGCACTGCCGGGAGCCTGACTTTCGGCCTTCTTGGCCGTCTTGCCGGTAACCAGGACCTGTGTCTCCCGGCTGCCGTCCCGGAAGATGGTAATGCCCTTCAAGCCTTCCTGGTAGGCCAGCATATAGACCCCGGCGATGTCTTCTCTGGTGGCGCTGTTAGGGAAGTTGACGGTCTTGGAAACGGCGTTGTTGGTGGACTTCTGGAAGGCCGCCTGCATCCGGACATGCCACTCCGGACTGATGTCGTGGGCGGTGACAAAGACACGCTTGACCCTCTCCGGCACAGCGTCAATCTCGCTGAGGTGGGTGCCCTTGGCCAGCTCCCGCATTAGCTCCTCGGAGTAGAAGCCCTCCCGCCGGGCGACGTCCTCGAAGTAGGGATTGGCCTCCACAAGCTGGGCACCGTCCAGAATGTTCCGCGTGTAGCTCAGGGCGAAGAGCGGCTCAATGCCGCTGGAGCAGCCGGCGATGATGCTCAGCGTGCCGGTGGGCGCGATGGTCGTCCTGGTGGCATTCCTCACCTTGAAGCCGTCCGGCTTATCATAGACACTGCCGGCAAAAGCGGGGAAGACGCCGCGCTCCTGGGCCAGCTCCTTCGAGGCCTCCGTTGCCTCAAAGGATATGAAACCCATCAGCTTCTCTGCCAGGGCCAACGCCTCCTCGGAGTCGTAGGGGATGTCCATCTGCACGAGCATATCGGCGAAGCCCATTACCCCCAGCCCCACCTTCCGGGTCTTGCGGGTCATATCGGCAATCTCAGGCAGGGGGAACCGGTTGACGTCAATAACATCATCCAGGAAACGGACGGCCACCCGCACCGTGCGGGCCAGCCGGTCATAGTCCACATCAAGAGAGCCGTTTTTGGCACGCAGCATACGGGCCAGGTTAACTGAGCCCAGGTTGCAAGACTCATAGGGCAAAAGGGGCTGCTCACCGCAGGGATTAGTGGACTCGATGTGGCCTAGCTGCGGGGTGGGGTTATCCCCATTGATACGGTCAATAAAGACGATGCCCGGGTCGCCCGTCCGCCAGGCCATATCCACAATCTTAGCGAAGACCTCTTTGGCATTGAGCTTGCCGGTGACCTCTTTGGTGTGCGGGTTGATGAGGTCATAGTCCCGGCCTGCCTCGACGGCCTCCATGAACTCGGCGGTCACGGCTACAGACAGGTTGAAGTTGGTGAGGGCATTGGAGTCTTCCTTGGCGGTAATAAACTTCAGTATATCAGGGTGGTTGATGTTGAGAATGGCCATATTGGCGCCGCGGCGCATGCCGCCCTGCTTGATGACGTCCGTAGCCGTGTCAAAGGCGCGCATGAAGGAGACGGGGCCGCTGGCCACGCCACCGGTGGAGCCGACCCTGTCTTTCTCCGGCCTGAGCCGGGAGAAGGAAAAGCCGGTGCCGCCGCCGCTCTTGTGGATGAGGGCCGTATATTTCACGGCGTTGAAGATGGACTCCATCGAATCATCAACAGGGAGGACAAAGCAGGCCGAGAGCTGCCCCAGCTCCCGCCCGGCGTTCATCAGGGTGGGCGAGTTAGGCAAGAAGGCGAGGTCAGCCATCACCTGGTAGAAGGCCCCTGCCCATTTCTGCCTATCGGCGTCAGGCTCGGCAGCAGCGATGGCCTGGGCCACCCGGCGGAGCATTTCCTCCGGCGTCTCGATGACCTTGCCTTCCTTGTCCTTTGTCAGGTACCTTTTCTGCAAGACCTGGAGGGCATTGGCGGTGAGTTCAATATTGGAAACAGGGACGGTCTTGGTCTTGATGGGCATATCTTCTTCCTCTCCAGATAGAGTTTGTGGTCCGGCTGGTGGGCTGCTGGCCAGGATTTCCTGGACAATAGCCTGGATTTCAAAATCGGTAGGCTGCCGTCTTGACGGGCGGCGGCTCCTGGGCACAAGGTCTTCCATCCCCGGCAGGGTAGGCAAGGGGTTCTGCCGCTCCAGGCGGGCGATCACCTGGCCAGTAAGCCATTCGATCTTGTCCCTATCACGCAGGCCCATGGACTCCGCATCAGCAACTACGACCTTTAGAACTTCGTTCAGGTTCAGAGACCTGCTGCCATTATCTCTTTCGTCAGCAGACATAGCATTCTCCAAAATTCCTTGCCACGAAATAGACGCGCAAGTCCGAAAATGTCATTCCAGCGAAAGCTGGAATCCAGAGGGTGGGGATGTGGTGTCTGGATTCTGGCCTTCGCCAGAATGACAGATTGTATTGTGTGCACATTTTCACCCTTTATGATGCTGGTTGTCCAGCATCATAGATTATTGGAATTCCCTTTATCTGCTAGGAAATGCAAGAGAAATAACGTACCTGTTTTCGCCGCTGCCGAAACCTTTAGATTCCGTAGGCAGCCGCTTAATGGTATTGCCCAGTCTAAACTGTCTGAAAGATTTGACGGACGCATTCTCATCATACGCTCTGTGAAGTGATGATGGCATACGTACTTGCGTATGGACTGGCGCATTCCTCACTATGCCGGCATTTGTGCTGGGGCCGACACACCAAGACAGTCGAAGGCAGGGAGGTTTTGGCCCCCGTAAGGGTTGCCACAACAAAGCAAGACAAGGTTCTGAGCTAATCTCAGCAATCCTCATCGCGGCAGATGTAATGGAGACTCTAAAGACGTGCGCCAACCGTTCAACGGCATGGACAGAAGCACCGAAGCTGGATAAGTACTCCTTAAACACAAAACTTGGCATAAGTAGTTCTGTAGCAGCAATGTCACATAAACGTTCTCTAGCTTTTGCTCTAGCTTCTCCGTTAGCTTGTGGATTGAATGTTCGATAGGCAACCTCTTCGACTTGAGGAACCAAGTTAAGGTCATCAAGTAATACGTGACCAATTTCATGTGCGCAAGAAAAGTTCTGTCTCACAATATGCTGATTGGCATTAACTTTTATGACGTAGCCATCTGGATACCTAAGCAGAACACCACTCGATTGTCCCAGGTCTGATTTCATAATTGCTTTAACACTTTGTAACGGGGCGTATTCTTCGGGTAAAAACGGTGGGTTAGAATGTCCTCTGTGTTCAATAAGCTGCTCCGCGAGTTGACGCGCTCGCTCGATTACAAGACGGACGCTTTCATCCACAGACAATCGCCTTACATTAACATCATTGGAATGATTCATTTATGGTTGCTCCTAGCCATCACCAATCCCAGAAGTTGCCTTGTCGCGGGGGCATTGCGGGTGGCGGCTTAAGCATATTAACACATTCATCAAAAGATAGAGTATCCACTGTCTCTTCATAAGATCTTGTCCGACCACTCGTCAAACCGAAAGCCATAACACACTCACGCAGGAAATCGTCTGTTATCTCTACGGGTTCTCCTTTGATTCCTCTTCTTATCCTGTCCACTGGATAACCTGTGAGACTGGAAAGTCTTTCAGGTGTAATTCGTCTCTCTCTCATGCGATCAAGAATATACTGCCAGATATCCCTTATTCTATTGATACGCTCCTGACTCATTTTGACAACCTCCCTCTTCTAGTCTGTCTCAATCTTATACGTGTTCATGGACGAGTCCTCCGGTGTCCCCGGCCCAGCGTGCCTGTCTCTTCGGCTCGGCTCAGAGCAGGCCTGAGCGAAGTCGAAGGGCTTGCCTCGTCGGGGATGAGTGGTAGCTGATTGGTAGGGATAGCCAGCTTGCCAGCCCCACTAACGAGCGTGTCCACCTCTTGCTTCAGGGCGGTAATATCGGCGAAGGCACGGTAGACGCTGGCGAAGCGGATGTAGGCGATGTAGTCCAGGCCCTTGAGCTTCTCCATCACCATCTCACCAATCTTGGTGCTGGGTATCTCCGCCTTGCCCGTCTGGTAGAGCTCGGCCTCGATATCCTCCACAATCTTGTCAATGGCGCCCGTGGGCAATGGCCTTTTCTCGCAGGCCTTGCGGATGCCGCCCAGAAGCTTCTCCCGGCTGAACTCCTCGCGGCGGCGGTCCTTCTTGATGACAAAGAGGCCGGCCGGCTGCCGGCGCTCGTAGGTGGTGAAGCGGGCGCGGCAGCCCAGGCATTCCCGCCGACGGCGGATGCCGTCATCCACACTGCGCGAGTCCACCACTTTTGAGCTATCATGGCTACAGTAAGGGCAGTTCATAGCATTTATCTTACTACAATTTGTGGTAGTGTGTGCTAAAGATACCACAAGCTATAGTGTTTGTCAATAGTCCACTACCCAAATGCAGCGATTGTCCCAGCAGGGCAAGCCTCCTCACCTGCCTTCAATGGTCGGGGTGGGAAATCCGGCCTGCAATGTAAGCTGGCAGACCTTGGTTGCCGTCTCTTGCACCGGTTTCATCTAGTTTGCTAAGATGATATTGTGAGCTTCTTGTATCTCAGGAGGCTCCGGGATAGAGAAAATATGGCAGTAAAACAAGACTACTATGAGATTCTCGGCGTGGCCAGGGATGCCACCGATGAGGAGATAAAACGGGCCTTCCGCCGTCTGGCCTTCCAATACCATCCCGACCATAACCATGATTCCGGCGCCGCCGATAGGTTCAAGGAGATAAACGAGGCTTACGAGTGCCTTTCCACACCGGAGAAGCGCGCCAGCTACGACCGCTACGGTCATGCCGGCAACAACGGTGATTTTGGCCAGGACTTTGACAACTTCAATTTTGGTGGCTTTGGCGATATCTTCGATACCTTTTTTGGCGCCGCCAATGCCCGCAGCCAGACGAAGGCGCGCCGCGGCGAAGACCTGCGCTGCGATATCGCCATTACGCTCGAAGAGGCGGCCTTTGGCTGCGAAAAAGAAATAGAGGTCGAGCGTACGGAAGCCTGTGAACTGTGCCGGGGCACCGGGTGCAAGCCGGGCTCGCAGCCCAGCCGTTGTCCCACCTGCGAGGGTGCTGGCTACGTGCGCCGTGTCCAGCAGAATATCTTCGGCCGGTTTGTCAATATGGTTACCTGCGGCCGCTGCGGCGGCGAGGGGAAGGTCATTACCGATCCCTGTGAGAAATGCCGGGGCACCGGCCGGCAGAAACGCCTGCGCAATATTGTGGTGGAGATATCTCCTGGTATTGCCGATGGTGCCCACGTGCGTCTCAGCGGCGAGGGCGGCGCCGGGGACCGGGGCGGCCAGGCCGGTGACCTCTACATAACCTTTGCCGTGCTGCCCCATGAGCTATTTACCCGGGAGGGCGATGACGTCCTCTATGAGCTACCGGTCAACTTTGCCCAGTCCGCCCTCGGTGACCATGTGGAGGTGCCCACGCTGGAGGGTGCGGCCAAGCTTAAGATACCCGCCGGCAGCCAGACCGGCAGTATCTTCCGTCTGAAGAACAAGGGCATCCCACACCTCCACAAAGGGGGCCGTGGAGACCAGCTTGTCAAGCTGAAGGTGGTCACGCCGGAGTCCCTGACCGATGAGCAACGCAAGCTCTTGAAAGCCCTCTCCGAGAGCTTCAGCCGTCCGAAGAAAGGCGCCAAGCCACCCGCCTGACACCGGAGCGCGAGCGGCCAGTCAACGAGAGCCTATGGGCCACTTATAGCAAGCACCTAGCGAATAGCCGTAGATACCCATTACCGCAAATGGCCCATTTATTTCTGTCCATTATTACCCCGAAAATAGGACACAATCCGTCATTCCAGCCCTTCGGTTTCACTCAGGATAAACTC
>JACQTX010000093.1 GCA_016210585.1 Chloroflexota bacterium | reverse complement strand
CCACCCTTCGACAAGCTCAGGGCGAGCGGAATCGCATGGTCTGAGCATTACGGTTATTAGCGCAAGTAGGCACTAGAATGTACACACCCCTCATTGACAGACCATCGTGAAAAGGGTATTCTTGAGACAACTTATTGGAAGCGGGCTCTTTCGGGAATTATTGCGGCCAGACCTGTAACAGGAAGGGGGACTTTCAATGGAAATCGTGCCGGGAATCCATCAGTTGCATGTGCCTATTCCGGATAATCCCCTCGGCTACCTGAATGCCTATCTCGTCCGGGGGAAACAGGCCTGGACCATGATTGACACCGGCTGGTTCACGCCGGACGCCTTCAGCGCCCTGGTAAAGGGGCTGAAGGACATAGGACTGTCTCTAACCGATGTTGGCAACATCATTATCACGCATGTCCACCCTGACCACTTCGGGCTGGCTGGCCGGATAAAACAGCTTTCGCCCCGGACGGAGCTTTTGATACACCGCTGGGAAGCCGAGCTGATTGAGTCCCGCTATATCAAGTTCTCGGAGCTGCAGGACCAGGTGGCACCCATGCTGGCCCGTCACGGCGTGCCGCCGCTGGACGTCTCCTCGCTCCGTTCGGCCTCTATGTCCGCCCTGCAGTACGTTACCATGACCTTGCCCAACCACTTCCTCTACGGCGGGGAAATTATCAGCACCGGCGTCTTTGACCTGGAAATCATCTGGACACCCGGCCATTCCCCGGGCCATATCTGCCTCTATGAGCCGCAAAACCGCCTCCTGTTCTCCGGCGACCACATCCTGCCGACTATAACGCCCAATATCAGCTACCACGTGCAGTCGGGTGACAATCCCCTGGGCGATTACCTCAACGCCCTCAATAAGCTGCGTCACCTTCCCGCCACTAAGGTGCTGCCCGCCCATGAGCACATCTTCACCGATTTGCGTGGCCGGATTGATGAGATAATTGGTCATCATGCCGAGCGTGAAGCGGAAATAGACAGGGCGTTTGCCGGGCAAACGCAGAACGCCTATGAAATCTCCTCACAGATAAGCTGGCGTGTGGGCCAGTCCTGGAACGAGCTGCCGCCTCTCCAGAAGCGGTTCGCCGTTATGGAGACCGTGGCGCACCTGGAGCGGATGCGCTGGGAGGGCAAGGTTGAAAGGGTAGTCCGCGAGGACCGCGTTTTCTACCGCAGGGCTTCAGAGAACTAGGGCGACTTTTCTGAGTGTTTGTCGTCATGTCACTATCTTGGGTCGCGATCGAGATTGCCACGTCCTCCTTTTCGGAAAGGTCACGCCATGACGTTTAGGGGCGGCGTGTCAGCTTGGCCCATAGCTGCGATAGCTTGGCCTTAAGCTCGTCCAGCGTGCAATCGGTGTCAATGACCACGTCAGCCTGTCTCAGCCGTTCTTCTGTAGCTAGCTGGGAGCGGATGCGGGCGAGGGATTCCGCCTCGGTCAGCCCGGTCCGCCCTTTCAGGCGTTTCAGCACCGTTGCTTCGGGGGCCACTGTTACCCAGGTCTCATCCACCAGAGGCGTCCAGCCGGCCTCCAGCAAAAGGGGGGCCTCCAGCACCACTACGGCCACCCCCAGACGGCGGTAATCTTCAATCTTGGCTTTGGCAATCTCGAACATGGCCGGGTGCATTATCTGGTTGAGACGGGCCAAAGCCTCCGGCTTGCCGAATACCATTTCGCCCAGCTTTTTGCGGTCAATGGTGCCATCCGGGGCCAGGACCTGCTGCCCGAAGGTCGTCACTACCTTCTCCCGGAGCGCAGTGCCCGGCTGGAACGCCTCATGGCCGATTTTGTCGGCATCAAGGACCACGGCACCCAGGTCGGCCAGAAACCCTGCTACCGTGCTTTTGCCGGTGCCGATGCCACCGGTAAGGCCAATGACTTTCACTGTAAATACCCCCGTGGACAACGCGGAAATAATCGGCTGTCAGCGCTCAGTTTTCAGCTATCAGCAACCATCTCAAAAAGTGAGATGAGAGATGATAGCTGATTGCTGACGGCTCTCAGGTTATATTTTAGTCTTGAGCGTTGATTCAGCCCCATATTACCATACCCTGCGCCTGACGTGTAGTTGCCATAAGCCCTCCGCGAAACCAAATTTTTGGATTGCTAAACTAGACAAGGTCTTGTGCGATAGTGACTGAGTAGAGGTTCGCTATCTCAGATTGGTTTAGTGCTCTTCTCGGTAAGCTGTCTCACCAGGGCATAGAACTCAGCCGGCGTCTTGTCCAGGGATAGCTTCTCCATGGGACACATGGCCTGTCCGTCCGGAGTCCGGATATAGGGAACGATCTTGGTGAGGTGATACGCTACAGCGTATTTGGCGAGGGTCTGTATTGCGGGCCGGCTGCCCACCGGGCTGAAGACTTCTTTGCTGCCGGCATTGATGGACAGAAGGGCAGCCGCGTTACCCATCACCTTATCGAAGACCACCGCGTCAGGCCGGTCAGGACAGGGCCGCGCGGTGTATTCCATCAGCGGCAGCAGCCCATCTTTGGTTGAGGAAAAGACCAGCTTCAGGCCCTGGTATATACGCAGCGCATCAGCGCTGGCCAGGAACTCTTCAAAAAGACCGCCGTACAATTTAGTCCAGCCTCAACGTGAGACACTTGGCACTGCCGCCCGATTTCATGAACTCGGAAAGCTCGACCATCCTCAGCTCATAGCCACGCGCGGCCAGGGGCTGTTGCAAATCGTCACACCCGGTGTTAGTGACCACAGTCCTGCCAACAACCACCGCGTTGCAGGCGAAGCGGTGTGCTGATACCGCGCTGACGGCGAGCAGGTCGGGCACCGTCTTGGTGAGCACCTCGTTGGCGTAGATATCGAAGGCCTCTGGGAAGAAAAGGGCTGACTTGTCGTTTAGGGGACAGAAGCAGGTATCAAGGTGGTAAAAAAAGGGGTTGTTCAGCTCAAGGGAAAGCACCTCACGGCCGGTTATCTCGCCGAGTGCCTGGTGGGAACAGACCTCAGAGCGGTGCCGGTATCCGGCAAAAATGGTATCCCCCAGCGGCAGGGCATCCCCCATTCCCTCGAATATGCAGCCGGCGCCGAGCTTGCGGATACGGTAGCCATGAGACTGGAACCACGCATCGAAATAGCGTGTTTCGCCCTGCCGCTCCCGGTGCTTGAAGGAGCTGCTCACGAAGAGGTCGCCTGCAACGTAGCCGGCGTTGGCGGTAAAGACAAGGTCAGGCAGTCCCTGCACCGGTGCCAGAAGCTCAATAGCCGCGCCTGGCTCCCCGGTCAGGACGGAGTAAAGCTCCTGCCATTGCTTCCGGGAGCGGGCAGGGTCTGCCTGGTTGCTGACGCGCATCCACGGGTTTATTTCGTATTCGATGCCGAAATAGTCCGGCGGGCACATGAGGAACCTGCTCATCTTTCAACAGACCTGCTGCAGACAACCCGCTAGCTGACGCAGGAATAGCCCGGAATCCGAGACGATGCCAATGGTCTGAAAGCTGCCCCGGTCCATAAGCTTGGTCAGTGAGGCCGGGCTGATGTCCACCACGACCATGCGCGTTTCGGCGGGCAGTATGTTCCCGACGGCAACGGCGTGCAATGTCGAGGCGACAACCAGGGCGAGGTCCACACCCCGGACATATTGCCGCATTGTGTCCGTCGCCTCGATGGCATCCGTGATTACCTCTGGAAGCGGCCCGTCATCACGAATGGAGCCGGCCAGGACAAACGGGACACCTTTGGTGATACAGGCATGCATAATGCCTCCAGTGAGCAGGCCGGTTTCAATGGCCGCCTTGATGCTGCCGGCGCGCCGGATAGTATTGATAGCGCGCAGATGGTTGCGGTGACCCCCCTGCACTACCGTCCCGTCCTTGAGCCTGACGCCGAGAGATGTGCCGTAAAGCACATTCTCGATGTCATGCACGGCCAGCCCGTTGCCGGCAAAGAGCACGCTAATGTATCCCTCTCTCACCAGATAGGTCACATACTCAGCGGCCCCGGTGTGTATTACGGCAGGGCCACCCACAAACAGCGTCTTTTTCTTCTCCGCTCGGCATTTCTGAAGCTCATTGGCCAGCGCCTGGACCAGTGCCAGCTTTGGCTTCTCCGGCGAGATATCGCTGCTCATAAACTCAAAGAGTTGCCCGCGCTGCTGGCGTTCTAACGGTATGACACGGACACCGCGGTGGCCGGCTACTACCATGTCGCCTTTGCGGATGCGGTGCATGGGTGTGCAGACCGCCCGCCGGGCGGCAATGTCCACCACAATGCCGCGGTCCATCTCATGGTTTTCCACCTCAAGCCATTCACCGCGGACGCGGACATCGGTGCGGAGGTTGGTGGTAGCATAAAAACCCTCCGGAAAGGTCCCGGCTATATCGGCAGCCAGGAGATCGGCATCCTCATTCTCGATAGGTTCGGCACCGTGCACCTTAAGGGCCACCAGCAGTTCTTCCATGGCGCTTTTGGTCTCAGCCCGTAGGCGGATACGGGCGTGGCTTGGGTCTGAGCGGCGCACGCCAATATCAATCTGCTCTATCTCAAACTCAGCGCCCCGGGCCAGCACTTGGTCCAGCACCTTGGGGAGTAGCAGCGAGTCTATGATATGACCTTTCAGCTCAATAGTTTCTTCTACCATCGGCTAGCCATCATCTCAGCACATGACTTATTCATAATTATACCATTTCGGCGAGCATTGAAGGCTTTTTAGCCGGAGCCTCACGCGAAAATAGGTGTCATAAAAACGCCCGCTGGATACCCGCCAGCTTGCTGGCGGGAGGAAAGCGGGCTTCGCCGACAGGCGAAAAGAACGAAATACGCTTGCCCCAAAAGGGACGGTAGTGATATAAAAGTGGGGTGGAACTTAGACGGAGT
>JACQTX010000092.1 GCA_016210585.1 Chloroflexota bacterium | reverse complement strand
TTCTTCCAATATACTACAGCTACCAACCGTTTGGAATACGAGTTAAGCCGGAATTATCATTTCCCCTTTTCACCTCACGGGTGAAGCTAATTAAAGCTGAATCGCTATTTTAGGGTGCAACCCAAAATCAGCGATTGACCCCCGTAGGGCAGGTTTCCTAACCTGCCCGATACTTCACGTCGGGTTAGGAAACCCGACCTACAGACTGAATCACTGATTTTGGGCACATTCCCTCTACTGGCATATGCGTGAGCGGCACTAGAAAGGTACTATTGTCATGGCCAGCCCGGCCAGGAGCGGGACGGTCAGATTGTCGTCAACTGGTATGGGCACCGCCTCGGTAATGCTGGCCACTGCTGCACCCAGCAGAATCGTATAAAGGGATACGCTGGAGCCATTAGAGTAGAAGAGCCAGCCGGCGACCAGGCAGGCGGCAAAGCAGGTGACGGCGCCGGCCACCGCCTTGCGTGAGAAGTTCTTCTTCTCCCGCTGATTGCGTACCAGGGTAGCCAGGGGGTCGCCGATGGTCAGGAAAGCTATAGCCAGCAGGGCCGTATCTTTGCGGAAAAACAGGAGCGCCAGTAGAGAGGCTACGAGAAAATAGCTAGCACCGCTGACGCGGGATGATTCGGAATCCCTTAAAAGCAGTCCCAGCCACCGGCAGAAAAGCTTGTTTAGCCAGCTGACCTTGAGCCGGATAAGCTCCACTGCCAGGAAAGCCAGCGTAAATGCGCCCAAGCCCACCAGCACTGGAGTCATCGGGAAAAGGATGGCTACGACAAGGATGACCAAGCCACAAAGTATATGGAAGAAGCCTCTTCTTAAAGCGGCTGACAAAACTCTAACTTCCCCTCAACCAATCTTACCAGTTACCATCACCCGGTGTCTTGCCGCCGAACTGCAACAAGGCGATGATGAGACCCCTGGAATCCTCAGGATGTATCCAGCTCTGGTAGAAGCCCGGCCCATCGAGTCCGTCAAACCCCGGATTCTTCACCAGCACCTTATCGCCCACACGGATGCCCTTTCTCCGCAGCTGGGCTATGGCCCGGTCAATATCATCCACCAGGAGCTGCAAGACCTGAAAAGAGGGTGCTGACCTCCTGATTTGCCGTCCCGTGCCAATCCCCTCGTTGACTGACTCCGAGATTTCAACACGAAAGGGGTAACCGGTGTCCAGCCCCAGCCAGGCACCAATGGCTTGGAAGCCGTATTCCTCCAGCCATGACTGCTCCGGCCCGATTCTGGCCCCCAGCACATCCCGGAAAAGGGCGGTAACTGTGGGCATCGTCCCCTTCTCGCAGAAGGCGTTAACGCCCACTACCTTCTCGATTTCCACTTAGCCTCTTCAGGTTCTAATACTAACGCACTAAATAGTGACGAATGAAGTGTCGTTGCGAGACCAGTCCGCCTGTGGCGGACGGCGAAGCAATCTCGCACGTATTGACGGAAAATGGCATCCGCCTGAGGCGTGCGACGAGTTATGAGATTGCTTCGGCTTCCCCCTTCGGGGAATGCGCTCGCAATGACAGCCATACAGCGTTAGTTAATGCGCTTGTATTGGCGTCAAGCCTTCTTTTCCAGCCCTTTGGCACGCTCATCGGTCCAGCGTCTCACCTTGAAGACGGCGTGCGGCAAGGGCTGCTTGGCTTCCTTGACGTCAAAGCCGATGCCGGTGCGGTCTCGAATATCATCGGCGATTTTCGCCAGCACCTTCGGCCTCACCTCCGCCGCAATGCCCGGTTTGAACTCGACAACTATCTCAGCCTTCTCCTTGCGGTCATCGGAGATGAAGACACGTCCCTGATACTCGTAGGTCTCATCCTTGGTAAAGACAAGCTCGTCTATGGTTTCCGGCCAGATATTGACGCCCTTGATTTTCATCATGTCATCATAGCGAGAAACTGTCCCGGCCTCCGCGAGAGAAAAAGGCCGGCCACAATCGCAGGCATTGTGCGGGAAGTACCTCGCCCTGTCCAGCAGCTTGAAACGCAGGTAGGGTGACGCCTTGCGGTTCAATGGTGTGGTGACCACCTCGCCGAACTCCCCCGGCTCGGCCGGCTTACCTGTTTCAGGGTTCAGTATTTCCAGGTAGGAAACATGCTCGTAGAGGTGATAGAAGCCGCGCTGCTCACCCTGGACAGCGCCCTTTTCGCAGGTGCTTCCCTCGGCATACTGGGTTGACCCGTAGTAGTCATAGACCTTGGCGTTCCATTTGTCTTCAATCTTGTGAATAAAGGAGACGGGATAAGCCTGGATAGCTGTCAGGATTTTCCGCACCTTCAGGTCCTTGGCCGGACTAATGCCCATGTTCTCCGCCTCTGCCGTGAGGGTCTCCAGGTAGGCCGGCGTGGCGAAGATACAGGTCAAATTGAAGCGCTGCATGTAGTCCAGCTTGGTCTTGGTGTCATAGGTGCCCAGGTTGAAAACCTCGCAGCCGAGCTTCAGCGGCCCGAGGTAGTGCGTGGGCGCTGCTATGGTTGTCCCGAGAGGCAGCGGGTTCATTGTCCTGTCCCCCGGTACCCAGCCGGACAGGTAGTATATCATGGAGACGATATCGTAGAACGCCTCCCAGTCCGCCCTGGTGAAGGTGTGCACCTCCTGGCCTTTCCCGGAGGTCCCGCTGGTCAAAAAGGTCTGGATGACCTCTTTTTCGGGAACGCTGAGCCGGGTGCCGAAGGGCGGTCTTTCCTTCTGGTCGGCGAGCAGGTCCTGCTTGGTGGTAAAGGGCACCTTGTTGGCAAAGTCCTCTGGCGTCTTAATATCGTCAGGGGTTATTCTGGCCTGTTTGAACTGCCGCTGGCACAGGCCGCTGTGGGCGTAGGAGTAATCAATCTGCTCCTTCAGTGTCTTCCACTGCCACCGCTTGAAGTCCTCCCGGGACATGCTCTCATACTTGGTGTAGTAGCGCTTTTCCATGGGCTATCTCTCCTTTCAGAATTAATTTGCTGACAACTAAATCTGATTGGCAACCTTGAACCCCTCCTGGATGGCGCCGCGCATCTTGCGGGGCACCACGCAGTCACCAACGGCATAGACCTCTTTAGCGGCACCCTGCAGAGCCGTCACCAGCTCGCTGTTTGGCTCCCGCTCCAGGGCAATGACCACCGTATCTGCCGCGACTATCTGCTCTTTGCCCTCAGCACTGACAACAACGCTCTTTGGCTCAATGCGCGTTATCCTGGCATTGGTCAGGGTATTGATATTGTGCTCTTTCAGACGACGGCGAAAGCCCATCAGCTCCGTGGTGACAATGTCCTTGCCCACGCGGCGGAACTCTTCCACAATAGTAACCGTCTTGCCCTTTTCCTGCAAGAACTCGGCGGCCTGGACGCCAATTAGCTTGCCGCCCCAGATGACCACGTTCTGTCCCACGCTCACTTTCTCATCCAGCACATCATCAACCGGCACCACGTTAGCCTGGCGGATACCGGTGACCTCCGGCATGGCCGAGTGTGACCCGGTGGCAATAATCAAGACGTCCGCGCCCAACTGCCGGGCCATCTCCGGCGTGACCATGGTGCCCAACTTTACCTTGACGCCCAGCTTGTCCATCTGAGTAACGAAATGCTGACGCAGGTTACCTATCTCCCCACGAAAGGGCGTCTTGGAAGATAGCCGCATCTGCCCGCCGAGGCTGGGTTCTTTTTCATAGAGCGTCACGTCATGGCACCTGGTGGCGGCAATCTTGGCGGCTTCCATGCCGCCAGGCCCACCACCGATGACAACCACCTTCTTCTTGACCTGTGCCGGCTTTATCTCGTAGCTTGGGTCATACTCCCGCCCAGTACGGGGATTGCCCAGGCACCAGATAGGCTGGTAGAAGAAGACGCGGGAGAAGCAGCCCTGGTTGCAGGAGATACAGGGGATAATATCCTCGGGACGGCCTTCCATGAGCTTCTTCGGAATCTCCGGGTCAGCGATGAACTGCCGGCAGGGCTCCCAGAAGTCTATTTTGCCGTCCTCAAGGGCCTTTTCAGCAACGTAGGGGCTATTGATGCGGAAAGACATCAGCAGCGGCACCTTGACCACCTTGCGCATGGCCTCGGCGAGGTAGAGGAAATGGCCCTGCGGTATCTCCATGCCAAGAGAGGAGACCGGCGCGTCATGCCAGCCCATAAGGAAACCGAGTGCGTCCACACCGGCCTCTTCCAGGATGCGCGCCATCCGGCGCAGGTCTTCCTGGCTATTGCCGCCCGGCATGAACTCATCGGCGCAGACCCGGTAGATGACAGGGAAGTCCTTACTCAGCCGGCGCTTGATGCCGTCCAGTATTTCCACAGCCAGCCGGGCACGGTTTTCCAGGCTGCCGCCGTATTTATCGGTGCGCTTGTTCGTTGCTGGCGAAAAGAAGCTGGAAATCATATACCCAGCACCGCCGTGAACATCGCCGCCGTCAAAGCCGGCTTTCTTGGCCCGGCACATAGCCTCAATGTGGGCATCCCGCACTTGCTCGACTTCCTCGATGGTCATCTCGCGACAAGTACCGAAGCGCTTTACGGGGGACGCAAACACCGATGGCCCCATGGGCGTGCCGAGCTTGGGGTCAGCATGGCGGCCAAAATGCCCCACCTGGCAGAAGGCCAAGGCACCGTGTTTGTGGATAACATCGGCATATTTTTTCATCTCCGGGATATGGCTGTCGTCATAGAGATGGTTCTCCAGCGGTATCGTTCCGCTGGGCAGGACACAGGCGATAGCTGTTGTCACAATGGCAGCACCACCCGCCGCCCTCGCCTCCAGCCACGCCAGCTCACGCTCGCTCGCCGTGCCGTCA
The DNA here is from genome assembly GCA_016210585.1 of Chloroflexota bacterium. Lineage (GTDB taxonomy): Bacteria > Chloroflexota > Dehalococcoidia > Dehalococcoidales > JAFGLR01 > JACQTX01. The sequence continues at coordinate 29,526 of JACQTX010000092.1, read as the reverse complement.
TCATTGGCGTAGTGGGTAGTGGTGGGGGCCACCCTGATGCGGTTTTTCGTCCGCAGCCCGCCAATCTGCCCCGGCTCTAACAGCTTTCTAAACCCCACGTCACCTGCCATCTAACCTCATGACCTCCATGCCGATTTCGTTTCTAATATAGCTTCTTCAAAGACGCCTGTCAACGCAAAAGCGAGCTTCGTGATCCGTGGATTCCGAAAATAGGTGTCATTCTCACGAAAATAGGACACAATCCGTCATTCCAGCATAGGCTGGAATCCAGGCTATGAATCTCACCGTTGTCTTCTGGATTCTGGCTCCTGGCCTGTCGCCAGGACAGGCTTCGACAGAATGACAAAGGGGGAACTATTTTCATCCTTCGTGGTGCTGGTTGTCCAGCATGGAGATTCTGGAGGAGTCCTTCGCAGAAGGACGACGAAGAATCCGGCGGGGGAGGGAGGCAATCTTCAATCCTCCCCACCCCAGATTCTTCGCGGAGTTTATCCTGAATAACATGAAGGGCTCAAGAATGACAGCCCCATTTTCGTCCTTCGTGGTGCCCATGTAAATAGGCATGGCTGATTCCTGGGAAATCCTCAAGAGTATATTTGCGAGCGCATCGGCCCTTCGGCGGAATGGTCTCGCAATGACATTTTGAGGGAAGATACTGCCTTGATGCAGACGGGCGCCAGGGTCCTTTATGTCAGCAGGTTGAAGACCAGGCCGGCGGGTAGCTTGGGGTAGAAGTAGGTTGACTTGCGCGGCATGCGGTCGCCGGCATCAGCAATCGCCTTGATGGTCTCGGCCTTGATGGGCTTGAGAATGAAGGCAAGCTGGTATTCCTGGTCCAGGACACGGTGCAAGGCGTCTTCCCGATCATAGCTGTAGGCCAGCACCGACTCTTCCTGTCGCCCGCTCAGCCCGAGCAGCTTCTCCAGTATGATGTGGTCAATAACGCTGACGTCCAGCCGCTTGTATACCTCGGTGTGGAAGTAGGGCATAAGCTGGCTGGCTGTGGCAAAATCACGCAGCGTGAGCACCTGCAGGTAGCCCGGTTTCAGGCCAAAAAGGACCAGCCGCATAGTATCCGCGTCACCAGCGAGAAGCCTGTCAACCTGCTGCCAGACATCGGCCGCCCGCAGTGGCAGCTCCGTGATGTCAAAGAAGGAGGTCAGCCGGGCGGATAGCTCGCTCAGGCTGGACGCCGAAAGACCGCGCACTAGGCGATGCGGCGGTAGAATCAGGAGGCCTGGGTCAGCAAAGTCCACCAGGGTCATCATGACAAAGTTGGACCCCTCATCTCCCGTTACGGTGGACAGGCCGGCAAGTCTCTCCCTCCGGTAGGCCAGGGCGCTCTCATAGCGGTGGTGCCCATCAGCAATATAGAGCCGCTGGGACGAGAAGCTACCGCATATCCGTCCGACCAACTCCGGCGCGGTGATGGCCCAGACGCGGTGCCGCTCGCTATCCGCGCCACTAACATCAATGATAGGCTTATCCTGCTCCGCCTGGTTGAGCAGGGACTTGACACCCCGCTTTTCATCCTGGTAGAGAGCGAAAATGGGACTGGTGTTGGCCCGGCAGGCCCACAAAAGGCTCAAGCGGTCGCCCCGGGACTCGCTCAGGGTGCCCTCGTGGGGGAGGATAATACGCCGGTCCCACTCCTCCAAGCGGACGCGCACGGTGATGCCCCGCCGTTTGAAGTCCTTCCCCTGATAGATGAAAAAATGGTCGTGCAGATAGACGGCGGGCGTGTCCTCAATCCGGAGAACGCCCTGCTTGAGCCACTGGTCAAGGGTAGCCGCCGCCCGGGTATAACGGTTGCTCTGCGGCGTATCCTGGGGCAGCTTCCAGCCATACTCGATGCGGACGAAGTTGAACTCGCTGCGGTGGTATAGCGCCTGCTGCTTTTCGGGAGAGATAACATCGTGAGGAGGACAGATAACGGCGGCCAAATCCGGCACCATGGCCGGGTTATAGCGCACGCCGCGCAAGGGGCGAACTTCAGCCACGCTCGTCTGTCCCGCCTTCTGTCCTCAGAGCCAACTCCGTTCTAGTATAGCAGTGGGCAAAGGGCAGGGGCAAGGGAGAGAGACTCATAGTTTTTCATGATTCTCTGACTTCTCATTATTAAGGCACTGAATTACAGGCGAAGAACGCGCGTGACTACATGTGAGACGTCCTGTCTGCAAAGGATCAGTCCACCGGGATGCCCTGCTGGCTGAAGGCCAGGTGACCGTGCCGGGACTCGATGATGGCGTTACGAGCGTCCACATAGACCAGCCGGGGGGTATGGTCTCTCGCGGCCTCTTCCGTGACATCTGAGTAAGTCAGGATAATCACTATATCGCCCTTTGACACCAGCCGGGCGGCAGCCCCATTGACGCAGATTTCGCCACTGCAGGCTTTCCCTTCTATGGCATAGGTGGTGAAGCGGGCACCGTTGTTCACGTCCAGCACGTGCACCTGCTCGTAGGGGAGAATATCAGCCGCCGTCATAAGCGCCTTATCAATGGTAATGCTGCCTTCATAGTCAATACAGACATCGGTGACACGGGCGCGGTGGATCTTGCTCTTGAGCATTATACGCATCTGACTTCCCCCTCTTCGGACTTATTCAGCAGAGCAGCCAGCGCTTCGGCTTGCTGGGCATTGATTCTCCCCTTGGCCAGTGCAATAGGAATGGTCTGCCGCCCGAGCTCCCGGTAGGTGGCAAGCAGGCCAGGCGCCACTTTTTGCAGGGCGTCAAGGTGCTTCTTGATCGTCCCGGTATCCCCGCGGGCGATAGGCCCCGTAAGGCAGTTGGGGATGCCGACAGTCTCAATATTATGAATGGTCCCCTTGAGCAGGGGCAGCAACGCCTGGACGGCCTGCTCGCGGGGCACATTGAAGGTCTGCCAGAGGTCGGTGGCCAGCTTGACCAGGGTCACCATGTAGTTGCAGGCGATGACAGCGGCGGCATGGTAGGCCACCTTATCGTCGGCTTTCAGCTCTACCCAGTGGCTTTCCAGTGCTGTGGCCATGTCCTTGAGTATGGTCAGTAGCGGCTCTGTCGCTTCTACGGCGAAGGTGGAGCCGGGGATATTCTCGATGGCCTGCTGGACGCTGGCAAAGGTCTGCAAGGGATGGAAGGCGCCCACATAAGAGCCGAGCTTCCGGGCCGGCTCCAGGATAGCCGTGGAGTCCGCACCGCTGCAGTGGACAACGCTCTGCCCGGCGTGCCATCTGACCTCAGCGGCAACAACCGGAATGGCGCCGTCTGGAGTAGTGATAAAGACAAGCTCGGCATTGTCAGCCACGCCCTGGTTACTGTCAAAGGCACGGGCACCCTTGAGAGATTGGGCCAGCCTGGCCGCCGAAGTCCCGCTGCGGCTGGAAACGGCCACGATGGGATAACCTCTGGCACCAAGCTTGAGGGCCAGGGCCGAGCCTACCGTTCCTGCACCGATGAAACCGAGCTTCAGCATCGCTTTTTTACCGCACCCGATTCAGGGCAAAAAAATTGCCTTCTCCGACATAGCCAGAGAAGGCATCAGGATGCTTTTCAAGATTCTCGCCGTCTCGGTCATGTCTGATCCAAGCGACAGTTTCTACTACAAACTAGCCTGTGACTTACCGCCCGCCTGCGGCGGGTCGTTAGCCATATTTGGCCATTATTATAGAGGAACAGCTTAACTTTGTCAAATTGAACTCGCTGCCTTGTTATCTAAACTTGAAAAGTGAACTGTTTAAGGCAGAAAAGCGAACCGTTTAAGCTTGAAAAGTGGACTGTGAGTAATGCATCTCTCTACTGAGAAGGGATGTATGGCACAGATACACAAACTGTTGTTCACGACAGAGCAGGCAGGTTTCCTGCTAAAGGGGTATTGTCAGGGGATAACGAGAGGTCATCAGTATGAAGGCCATGGTCGGGGTGGGCGGATTTGAACCGCCGACCTCATGGTCCCAAACCATGCGCGCTGAACCAGCTGCGCCACACCCCGTTCCAGTAAAGTATAGCAAGACAAAGCGGGGAATAACAAGACTGACTTGGAGGGAAACGAACCATAGTCCGCGCTTTTCCGGGTTAGAACGTCGGAACTACCATTGCCTCGTTCTTCACCGTTGGCAGGAGCACCAGCGGTGAGGGTGCTCCTCAGGATGACAATTCGATTGGTGTTTTCGGGGCAAGAAAAGGTTTGGACTCCCGGACCAGGGAAATTGGTCACGGCCCGCAGGCGCCGCGGCTACCGGGGCACGTTCAGAGAACGGAAGATAACTGCGGGGAAGGTCTTTCGATAGTCGGCGAAGTTGGGTAGCTCTCTGACCTCGCCGTACTTGCGGATCAGCTCATCCATCGGGCCAATATCGAGGGCATAGGTGGGGCAGGCGGCCACGCAGGCAGCCGGTCTGCCTTCAGCACGCCGGTCAGCACAGAGGTTACATTTCATGAAAGTCGTCTTGTGGCCGTTTGTCACTATTTGCGGGGCATTATAAGGACAGGCCTCCACACAGAGCTGGCAGCCAGTGCATTGCTCCTCGTTGGTCATGATGACCAGGCCATCATCGGCCCGCTTGACCAGGAGGCCGTCAGGACAGGCATCCACACAGGTCGGCTTGGCACATTGGAAACAGGTGAAAAAGAGGTGGGACAGGGAGACATTGGGGAACTCTCCGTGCTCCTGAGAGATAATCTGGATGAGGTCAGGCATTTCCGGAGTCAGCCGGTTCCAGCTACGGCAGGCCGCAACGCAGGTGTAACAGCCAATGCAGCGTGATTGGTCAAAATAGAATCCGAGTTGCATTTCTACGCCTCCTCAAGCCTTGGCAACCTCGACCAGGACGGTGTTGGGACAGAAGGCCCCGCCCGGCGAATGTTCCCCTTTGACGAGCACGTTGACACAGCCACCCTGGTCAACACCATTAGCATCAGGGTTATACCAGCCACCTTCATAAACGCAGACCACACCGGGCACGATGCGGTTGGTCACTTTGGCGGGCAAGCAGATGGTGCCCCGGTCGTTAGAGACCGTAACACGGTCCTCGTTCTTGATATGCCTCGGTTTGGCATCAACGGGATTTATCCAAACGGCATGTGGTTCCATCTCGTTAAACCAGGCAACATTGTGGAACTGGGAGTGCACCCTCTTGCGGGAGTGCGGGGTGAATAGCTGCAGCGGGTACTGGGCACGCTTTGGGTCTGCCTGCCCTTCCCACGCCTCAACATACTTGGGGATGGCCGGCAGCACATCCTGCTGGTCGAAATCGGCAATGCGCTGGCAGAAGATCTCAATCTTACCGGAGGGGGTGGGGAACTGGTAGTGCTCAGGGTCCTTAATCTGCTTCTCAAAGCAGACATAAGGCTCCGGGGTCTGCAGTTTATAGAAGCCGGTGGCCTTGAAGGCCTCATAGTCCGGGATGCCCTTCTTGGTAGCCAGGTCACGCAGCCAGTCATCCTCCGTCTTTTCACTGAAGGTAACGCCCATCTTTTTGCCCAGCTCCTGGAAAATATCGAAATCGCTCTTTGACTCGTAAAGAGGCTCGATGGCCTTGTTGGCGAAGAGGGCATAGTGGCCGAACATCCAGGGCATCCGGATGTCATTGCGCTCGGCCCAGGTGCAGACGGGAAGTAATATGTCAGCGAACTTCGCCGTGGGGGTCATGAACTGGTCATGGACAACGACAAACTCCAGCCCTTTGATGGCCTGTGCTCCCTTGTCCGTAGCAGGCAACTGATTTAGCCCGTTGCTATTGGTCACGTAGAGCATCTTGAGGTCGCTGTAGTAGCCGCCGGCTTTGCCTCTGAGCATGGCGTCCCAGAGGTGTGTCTGGTGGACTTTGTCCACCGTATGGGAGCGGATACCTTTGACCGCATACTCATGGGGCGGGTTGTCCTTGTCCACCGGGTTTGTGAGCATGGGGACGGCGAAGGAAAATATCTCGATATAGTTCCTGACGATGGCAATCTCTTCACCGGGCTTTACGGCCATGCTGAGGTCGAGTCCGCCCGCCGCGCCGCCATGGACGCCCACATTGCCGGTCATAGCCGCCAGTGTAGCTGCGGCCCGGTGGTATTGTTCCCCGCGGGAGCCGCGCCCGGGAGCAAACCCCGGGAGCAGGGCCGCCGGTTTGCTGGTGGCATATTCAATAGCCAGCTGGCGAATGGTGGCCGCCGGCACGCCGGTGATTTTCTCCGCCCACTCCGGCGTCTTGGCGATACCCTCCTCTTCCCCCGTGAGATAGTCCCGGAACATGTCAAAACCGACGGTGTATTTGTCCAGGAAGGCCTGATCCTGCAGCCCCTTCTCCACGATGACGTAGGCCATAGCGATAAACATGGCGGCGTCAGTGCCGGGACGGATGGGAATCCACTGATGCGCGAGGGTGGCCGCCGTCTCCGTGAGACGGGGGTCAACGCAGACAATGCGAATGCCCTTCTCTTTAGCCTGGGTCAGGTAGTAGCGCGTCTCCGTGCCGAAGATGGACTCAGCGGGATTGCAGCCCCAGAGGAGTATCATCTTGCTGTTAAGCAGGTCAGCCCGCTCATTGCCCGTATCCAGCTTGCCATAGGTGGCCATGCCCCCGAAGTAGCCGCCCTGGAAGGAAGCACCGCCCCACCAGGTGGTCTGGCCGCCGGTCATATTGAGGAAACGGGCCGCCAGGCAGAAGTTGTGCACCTTGCCATCACCGCCAGACCAGGAAAGGTTGAAGACGGAGGCTGGGCCGTATTTGGCGCGGATAGCAGTCAGCTTTTCGGCAATTTCGCTCAGGGCGTCATCCCAGGAGATGCGCTTGAACTTGCCCTCACCCCGCTCGCCTACCCGTTTCATGGGGTATTGCAGGCGGTCCGGAGCATAGACGCGGTATTGGGCAAGGAGTCCCCGTGCGCACGGACGGAAGGCGGGCAGGCCAACATCGCGTGCCTCGATATTGACAATCTTACCCTCGTCCACGTAGATACTGAGGGGGCAGGAGCCGCCGCAATCATTGCAGCACACCGAGGGAACGATTTTCATCCCGACATCTCCTTCCTGATGGGGCTACGGAGCGAATAGCTTCCCCATACACCAGCATTCACAAAAAGCGGGGGACCGCGGGGGACCATTGATAGGGGAGAAGAGCAGTCATGGCAAATTATAGCCCGCGCCGAGTCTGCATGTCAAATCATGGAAGCACGGGAGCGTTTAGAAATTCAGACCGTGATTACGAGAGGCCCGGCACGGCCACATAGCCCTCTGCCACCAGGGAATCCCGGTGGACTAATCCCCCGCAGAGATAGGAGGCCACTCGTTGGCGTGGAACTTCTCAGTCTGAGATTCGGCTTCTCTCCAGAAATCCGTGTTAGCCAAGAAGAGCGCGGGTAGGTGCCAGTATTGTACAAGGGATAAAGAAGCGACCAAGTTTCAAGTCCTGGCAGCACAAGTTGGACGAAACTTAGAGAGTAATTCACATTTCTCTAAATTCGTGGTAGCATATTATCAATATCCGAGTTAATCACCCAGATTGTGGAGAAGTCTATGCTGACTAGGTTGAAGGTCACAGGTTTTAAGAATCTCGTAGACGTGGATGTTAGGTTTGGTCCCTTTACGTGTATCGCTGGACCAAACGGAAGCGGCAAATCCAACCTTTTTGACGCTATTACTTTTCTTAGTCTTCTAGCAAGTGACACGTTGATCAATGCAGCAATGCATATCCGTGACGAAAAGGGCCGGACGGGGAGCATCCGAAACATCTTCCACAGAGTCGGGGATGAGTATGCCGAGAAATTAGACTTTGAAGCTGAAATGCTGATACCACAAACTGGAGTTGATGATTTGGGCCAGGAGGCTAAGGCAACGAAAACTTTCGTCGCGTATCGCCTCACGCTGAAATATAGCAGTGAGAATGCCGCGCCCTCACCAACATTGGAAGTAATCCGTGAAGAATTGACGCACATTAAGACGAGCGAAGCGCAGAAACATATTAGCTTTCCACACGAAGCAACCACCTGGCGTAATTCCGTAGTGAAAGGGAGACGGACCACCCCGTTCATTTCAACAGAGAGACGGCAGGGCGGCACGGTAATTAAACTTGCCCAAGACGGAAGACATGGAAGACCACGGGAACATCTTGCAGCCAAAATGCCTCGAACCGTGTTGTCAACCGTAAACGCGACCGAAAGTCCCACGGCACTATTAGCACGCCGTGAGATGCAATCGTGGCGATTGCTCCAACTAGAACCATCAGCTCTTCGTGAACCTGATGGTTTTTCTACTCCGCCTGGGCTTGGAACAAACGGAGCACATTTACCCATAACACTTTTCACGCTCGCCGACTCCCGGACGCGTTCTACGAATGTCACTAATTCGAGCGGTCCCCCTCTTTGCGACGTGGTTGCTTTCAGCTTGGGGCAACTCATAGATGATGTTCGTTCGGTGCGAATCGACCGAGACGTTAAGAGAGAATTGTACACCTTGGAAGTGGAAGACAAATACGGCACCTTCTATCCTGCTCGTTCACTCTCCGACGGCACCTTGCGGTTCCTGGCTTTGGCTGTGCTGAAAGTTGACCCAAAAGTAACAGGACTCATTTGCCTGGAAGAACCCGAGAATGGCATTCACCCTCAAAGGATTCCGGCCATGATTGACTTGCTTCAAGGACTTTGTGTTGACCCATCTCAACCGATAAGTGATGAGAATCCACTTCGGCAGGTCATTGTCAATACTCATTCTCCAGCCGTCGTCAGTCAAGTTCCGGAAGACTCTTTGCTCGTTGCTCACCTAAAAGAGATACGCAAGAATGGGAAGAAATTCAAAGGCGCATCCTTCTTGTGGTTATCTAATACATGGCGCGCGACCACTGAACCGGAGACACGCGCCATTTCTTCGGGGAAACTTGCTGTGTATCTGAACCCAATTCAGCCAAGCCCGCAGGGAAGTCCGCAGAGACGACAAGCAGCAAAGCGCAGACGTGTCGCGGACCGACCAGAATTTCAGCTAATGCTACCTTTTCCTGGGGCTGGATAATGGAACTGACTTATACGTTGGTGGGCGATGGAACATCCGAGTCAGCTCTCATTCCCGTGTTAGATTGGCTAATCAGGGAAAGTGGGTACGACGGCGAGTTGGAGGGGCAGTGCTGTGAGTTCAGAACCTTCACGCGTGGGCAGGGCAATGTTTTGGCTCAGAGAATTGAATACGGTCTACGACTTTATCCTTGCGACCTTTTGTTTGTCCATCGGGACGCAGAGAGGGCATTGCGACGGAAAAGGATCCGAGAGATAACGGACGCTCTCCGCAATCTTCCTATTTCGCCAGCACGTATGCCGTCTATATGTGTAATTCCCGTTCGTATGACTGAAACTTGGCTACTTTTCGATGAAGCCGCCATAAGGCGTGCAGCGGGAAATCCCAACGGGCGTGTAGCCTTGCCGATGCCGGTCTTGACCACATTAGAACAATTGGCAAAACCCAAGAGCACCCTTTATACGCTCATTAAGCAAGCCACTGGACTTTCTAGTCATCGTCGAGAGTCTTTTGCCGTGACTAGCAGCGCCAAGAAAATATCACAGTATGTACAGGATTTCTCACCACTGCGGGCGCTTAGTGCTTTTGCCGCCCTGGAGCAAGATGTTCGCAATACCATGCATACTCAAGGTTGGGACGCCTAATATATCCAGTCTTTTGCGGCATACACAGGCCCGTCTCTCCCAGCCCCTTACCTATCCACGTAGCCGACTGCTATGCTAGAACGGAATTGACTCCGATTACGGGAAGCGGATGAGTGCGGCTGAATGTGATGCCCTTAAAACTAGCTCAGGCGGCCTTGCCCACCTTCTCCTGCGGGCGGAAGCGCATCGCTGACCAGACGCTATCGAGAGAGACCATGGCCACACCCGCCTGGCCGAACTCCTCCATGGCCTGCCACAGGATGTCCCGGTTGAGGTCAGTCTTCACCCTGGCGGTGCCCTTGGGGTAGCAAATCCAGAGCAGGCCATCATGCTTGAGTGCCCGCAGTACCGCGGGCACCAGCGGGGCAAGCTCCTGCTTGTTACGGATGAAGACCTGGACAAAATCAAGCGGGCCTTCCAGCTTCTCCGCTACGGTCACCCCGGACGGCATCTCTCCCAGACCACTGACATAGCCCGGCGGGGCATTGATGAAGGCAATCTCCTGTCCGCCTTTAATCAGCAGTTTTCTAACGAGAGCACTGGTAGCCATATGCTCACTCCATAACCTGACCCCGACAGGCTGGACCAATCTAGCTGTCAGCTGATAGCTGATTGCTCAGGGACTAAATGTCCAGGTTCTTGACGCTCCTGGCGTGGGACTGGATAAAGGCTTTCCGGGGGGGCACCTCTTCACCCATCAGGACATGGAAGATATAGTCGGCGTTGGCCGCATCTTCCACGCTTACCTGCAAAAGGGTGCGGGTCTCCGGGTTCATGGTGGTCTCCCATAGCTGCTCGGCACTCATCTCGCCCAGACCCTTGTAGCGCTGGATGTCCACCTTTTTGGCGTCCTTGAGCTGCTCCATTACCCGGTCTTTTTCCTGCTCCGAGTATGCCCAGTAGCTATTCTTATTGTGCTTTATCTGGTAGAGGGGCGGCTGGGCAATAAAAAGGTGTCCCTTGTTAATTAGCTCGCTCATATGCCGGAAAAAGAAAGTCAGGAGGAGAGTCCGGATATGCGAGCCGTCAACATCAGCATCCGTCATCAGGATAACCTTATGGTAGCGGAGCTGCGTCAGGTCCATCTCCTCATTAAAGCCAGCACCGAGGGCCGTCACAATGGCGCGGATTTCCTCATGGGCGACCATCTTATCGGCAGCAGCCTTTTCCACGTTGAGGATTTTGCCGCGGAGAGGCAGGATAGCCTGGAAACGGCGGTCCCGGCCCTGCTTGGCGGAGCCACCGGCGGATTCCCCTTCTACCAGGTAAAGCTCAACCCTCTCCGGCTCCTTCTCCGTGCAACCGGCCAGCTTGCCGGGCAGCGTGCCGGCTTCCAGACTGCTCTTCTTGATAACCAGGTCGCGTGCCTTGCGTGCCGCTTCCCTGGCCTTGGCTACCGTGATGCACTTGTCAATAATGCGGCGGGCATCATCCGGGTGCTCCTCCAGGTACAGGGTTAGCTGTTCACCTACCACACCCTCCACCTGGCTCTTGATTTCGATGTTGCCCAGCTTGCCTTTGGTCTGCCCTTCAAACTGCGGCTCGGAGAGCTTGACGCTGACCACGGCGGTAAGTCCCTCACGGACATCCTCGCCGGTGAGGTTAGGCTCGTCCTCTTTGAGCATCTTGCTCTTGTGGGCGTAGTCATTGAGGACACGGGTCAGCGCCGAGCGGAAGCCGGTCATATGGGTGCCGCCGTCCGCCGTATTGATACAGTTGGCAAAGCTGAAAGTGACCTCGGCGTAGCCGTCATTGTATTGCAGAGCCACCTCTACTATGGTGCTGTTCACCGCTTTGTAGATATAGATCGGCTGCTTATGGACTAGATGCCGATCCCGGTTAAGGTGCTGGACAAAGCTGGTGATGCCGCCCTCGAAGTAGAAGGTCTTTTCGATATCTTTCCGCTCATCACGGATAGAGATTTCCACGCCCTTGTTAAGGTAGGCCATCTCGCGCAGGCGCTCGGCCAGAACATTAAAATCAATGCTTATCTGACCGAATATCTCCGCGACGGCCAGAAAGGTCGTGGTGGTGCCGGTATCGCTGGCTTCACCGACCTCGGCGACATCTCCTTGGGGGACACCCTGCCGGTACTCCTGCTGGTAAACTTTGCCATTCCGTCTGACCTTCACCTGCATCCAAGAGGAGAGGGCATTGACGACCGAGGCCCCCACGCCGTGCAGTCCCCCGGAGACCTGATAGGTCTTGCCGCCGAATTTGGCCCCGGCGTGCAGGATGGTCATTACCGTTTCCAGGGCGGACTTGTTGGTAGCCGGATGGACTTCAACAGGAATACCGCGTCCGTTATCCTCTACCCTTATGGCGTTGTCCGGCAGAATAGTAACCTCGATGCGGTTGCAATAGCCAGCCATGGCCTCATCAATGCTGTTATAGACAATCTCATAGACCATGTGGTGGAGGCCACGCTGGTCGGTGCTGCCGATATACATGCCGGGGCGGCGGCGCACGGCCTCGCGCCCGCCCAGCACCTGAATGGCCTCAGCGGTATAGGTGTTCTCTGCTGGCACTGTGGAAAGCGTATCTTGAGTCATATGAAACCCTGCTATCTAAATCCTGCTATGTAACGAATAGAAATTTCTTGAGAGGTAAAGCTGGTGGGCAGTGAGATGAAGCACTGAGAAACAAACGAGCGGTCCAATTGCGGTTAGATTCATCGTGGTAGCTAAATTATAGCACAAAATGGCGTGTGGGGTAAAGATGACTAAGATGGCGGTTCTTATGCGTTTCCGTGTGGTGGAAATGGTGCTAGAATGAGCGTGTGGGAAATGAGATTTTTGAGCAGTTCTCTTGGGAGCGCTTGCCTTGTTAGCCCAATTCTTACCAGCCAGAATAGGATTACCAATAGGATGCGTGCTTGTCCTACTAGCTGTTTGGCAGCTTTGGCGAGTTGGGCAAAGGAATGGTCTCGCAATGACGTTTTTGTTAGTCCGTTGATTTATCGGTAAAACCGCGATGTGATTGATTTGAACACAAACCCACGGATTAGACGGCGTCCTTCTGGCGGCGGCACCTGGCATTACCGGAAAATATGGTGCGGCCTGATGAGGTGATAACATGAAAATCCTATTCATAATCACCGCATGACTACGAAATAGGACAATAGAGACCAGCTTACAAAGTCTCCGAACGGCCGCTCAATCCGCGACCCCGAGGTTACAGAGGAGGATGTATTAAGAAGAAGATGATGGTCTTCGCTTTAGCCCACACCCATCATGGAAGGCAGGAAGGTGACTATCTGGGGAAACACCGTCAGTATGCCCACAGTGACGATATCGCAGGCAATGAAGGGCAGCACCCCTTTGAAAATGGTGGGGATGGGAACGTCAGGAGTGACGCTGTTCATCACGAAGACGTTATAGCCTATAGGCGGTGTTATCCCGCCAAGCTCAGCAAGCACAACGACAACGATGCCAAACCAGATGGGGTCAAACCCCAGTCCAGCGACCACCGGGGCTAGTATGGGTATGGTCAACACGACCATAGCAAAGCTAACCAGAAACATGCCCAGGACAAGGTAAAGCACGTAGATGGCCAGCATTATACCCATTGGCCCCACGTGCAGGCCCACTACCCACTCGACGGCTGCCCTCACAACTCCGGAAAGGGTCATGAAGTTCATAAATGTCATCGGGCCGATGACGAGGACGAAGACCATGACCGTCATCCCGACCGTTTGCTCAAGGGAGGACCGTAACACCTTCCACCCCATCCGGCGCCGGGCAAGACAATAGACAAACACCGCAAAGGCCCCGGTCGCACCGGCCTCGGTCGGCGTAAAGATGCCCAGGTAAAGGCCGGCCAGGATAAAGGCCAGGATGAAGAGAGCTATCGCCACTCCGCTTAAAGAAGCCCATCTCTCCCGCCATGTAACCTTCACTTTGTTTGCCTCAACAACGTTGGGGCGGATGATGGTGGGACGGAAGACAGCCACACCCAATATCATTACAAAGTATGTGGCGGCCAGGATGAGACCAGGAATGATACCGGCAATCAGCAAGGCACCGATGGACTGGCGGGCAATAATCCCGTAAAACGCTATCATCAAGCTGGGCGGGATTATGGCGGCCAGCGTGCTACAGGCGGCGATGACGCCGGTAGAAAATGCCCGGCTATAGCCAGCGTCAATCATGCGGCGTGCCAGCATCTTGCCCGCCACCAGGCAAGCGGCAGTGGTGGACCCGGTGCAGGCGCCGAAAGCGGTGCTGCCTGCAACCGCGGTCAGGGGAAGCCCGCCGGGCAGGTGGCCGACCCACTTTTCTGCGGCCACGAAAAGCTCCTCGGCCAATCCCGATTCGGACAGGAAAAGGCCCATCAGTATGAACATGGGAAAAACGATGTAGGCCCAGGAGTCTATTTGCGTGTAGGGCAGCATGCCGGCCATATCGAAAACAGCGCCCCACCCCTTCAGGATTATCATGCCTACCAGGCCCACCAGGAACATGGCATAGCCGATACCCATGCCCCCCAGGATAATAAGCAGCAGCACCGCCAGGAGTATCAGGCCCAGCACCTCTGAAGACATCAGCTGCCCTTTCCCCTGATAAGGCTGGCGCCTTCCTCTTTCATCTGAAGGACGACGCGCAGACAGAGCAGGAAGCTTCCCAGCGGCACGGTAAAAGAAAACGGTGCCCGGGGGATGCGAAGAATGTTTCCAGCATAGGCACCTTTCGCCACATCTTCGAGAAAGAAGTTCACCCCGCTTACGGTCACCAGGCCGAAGAGCAGCAGGAGGACAAGCAGCCAGAAGAGCCGCAACCCGTGGGCAGACCGCCCCTTCACCCAGCTATAGACCAGATCAACGCTTACCTGCAGACCAAGCCTCTGGCTGGCCGCCAGGCCGAGCAGCACCACCACTACTATCATGTTCTCCTGAAGCTCCACAGCACCCATTATTGGCCGGTCGAGGAAATAGCGGCCGGCTACATCGGCGGTGGTGAGCAGCATCATGAACATAACGCCCGCCATCGCGACATACGTCAGGAGATTTTCAATAGAAGTAAGATTCAGCCTGGTGAAGGCGGAACGCCAGCTATTGTGCTTCATGGTCAGATTATTTTAGCGATATACTCGCCACATTTCAAGAGCATCACCGCAGCCATAATCCCTGGATTCAGATTCAAATACGTCACCTCGCTGATTTTAACGATAGGCTCACGAATGTATCTAACCGTCATTGCGAGCGGCTGAAAGCCAGCGAAGCAATCTGCGATTCGCTCTCGATGGCACACAATTCGGAGATTGCTTCGGCTCCGCCTTCGGCGGATGCGCTCGCAATGACAGCTTGGGCGATGTCAGAAAATCCACGGACTAGGGCGCGGGTGAATCCCCGTGCCAGCCGTCCATTGTCCTGTCAGCGTTTTCAGCCCATTATGTGCGACATGCCCGGATGAGCGGTCATCCGGGCACGCCGCGGTCCTGAGCAAACCTTATCCCAGATTAGTGTTTTATCCCTTAACTATTTCATCGTTCCGGTTAAAACGCCTAGCCCCCGTATTTCTTGATGATTTCCGCCTGCAGGCCCAGGGCAAACTGGAGCATCTCCGTTCCGGCAAGTCCCTTGGCATCCATTTCCCTGGCCCACGTCTGCCACAGCTCCTTGGAGATGTCCACCAGCTTCTGACGCTCGGCAGCGGGCAACTCGTTAAGCTCGGCGAACTGCTTCTTCTGCACCTCGATACCCAGCATCTGCTCGTAGGCCGCGAACTCCTGGTCAATCAGCTGAAAACGCTTCATCTCCTCCCGCAGTATCTTCTTGATGTCATCGGGCAGGGCATTATAGGAGTCCAGGTTAACGGCCCAGAACTGCGACTGGCTCTGCGTTATCTCAAAGCCAGTGGTGAGATACTTGGCTACCTCGTGATACTTCTGGAAGTCCCGGTAGTAGGCATAGTCGGGGGCAAAATCAACGATGCCTGTCTGTAATCCTGAATAGACTTCCATGTACTCCACGTCCACAGGGATAGCGCCTATCTTTTCCAGGATGCCTTTCATGGCCGAGCCGGGTGTCCTCACCTTCTGGCCCCTCAAGTCGGCCAGGGTTTTCACGGGTTTCTTGCCGGCGATGTTGACCTGGCCCATCGGTATGGTCCACCACAGGTCCGGCACGATGTTCCACTTGGCATTCTGCGCCTGGACCTTCGGATTCTGGCGGTAAGCTTCAATAAAATCACGCATCTCCAGGGCCATGCTCGCCGGGCCGCTGGCCGGGACCAGGTTCGGCAGGTTCAGCAGTGTCTCCAGCTCAAACCCGGCTTCCACCACCGTGGTATCTATCTGGCCAATGTCTGTCAGCCCGGTCTTCAGGCCGGAGGCCGCCTCCCTCTCCCCGAGCAGAGCCCCATCCCAGTGCATCTTCAAGTCAAAGCGTCCGCCCGTCCGCTTGTACATGGTGTCCGCGAATAACGCCATGGACAGCATGCCCTTGTCGGACATGCCGAAGGAAGCGAGGTCCCATTCGATGATCTTTCCAGCAGCCCCGCCTGCGGGGGCCGGTGTCTCTTGCTTGGCACCGCAGCCTGTCGCCACGATACCCAGCAACAGGGTTACCGTCAAAGCTATCATGAGCAGCCTTTGCATTGTCCACTTAATACTGTGTCTCATTGTTGCCTCCTTTACAATGTAACTCAGATGCTTTATGTTTATTATGAGTAGATTAGGTCATCTGGCCAGGTTTTTCAATAAGCCTGAGGCTTAGGACAAGAGATGGAATACCATCTAAAGATGGTATTCCATAAGCGTCCTGCGAAACGCGCTCATCGCGCAATTGCCCTAACAAACCCTTTATAAGAAAAAGGCTCGACCTCACCCCCTTGCCTTGTAGGGAAGGGGGTCAGGGGGATAGGTCAGCCGACATAGACAGACGGCGTTCTGGGTAATATGGGGTAATTACTATCACAGACAAACCCGCCGGCAGCGAGTCCCGAAGCTACTCTATTATGAGGAATTGGGGTAAATGCTATTTCTCGTGTAGCAAAATTCGTATCTACAAAGTGGTTTCCCGGGAGGCTCATTCCATCTCAGCATTGGACAGATGAGGATGAACCTGCTAGAATCTTTCTACCGCTGCCCGTATCAGAGCAATCTCATACGTGCTTTCTCCCCTCGAAAAGAGTAGAGTAGTCCTGACACCTCCATTCATGATGGTCCCTTCTCCGGCAAGCCTTTGCAGAACGGAGAAAGCACTTTCGGAGCACGGCCTAAATATGAGGCGATTGGTAACTCCACAGTCTGGCCAGTCAACATGATGGGTACGAAAGAGCTGAGGTATAGAGTGGTTGGACTACACCCTGGTGGTCAGCCTGCGCAGGAGCAACTCAAAAGGACGACCATACTGTTGGCTGACGACCATCCCCTGATGCGCCAGGCCCTCAAGGCCCTCCTTGAGAAGGAAGCTGAGTTCCAGGTCATCGGAGAGGCCAGCGATGGTGACGAGGCTGTCGAGCTGGCCATGGCACTCCACCCGGACGTGGTGATTATGGATATCAGCATGCCCAAGATAAATGGCCTGGAAGCGACACGCCGCATTAAGGCCAAGTCTCCCGCTACGGCCGTCCTCGTTCTTACTATCCATGGCGATAGTGACCATGTCCTGGGCATACTGGAAGCCGGGGCCGCCGGCTATTTGACAAAGGCTGTCTTCGGCCAGGAAATTGTGCAGAGCATCCGCGCCGTCACCGCCGGGGAGACTGTGCTGGAGCCTGCGATCGCCCGCCAGGTCCTGAGAAATGCCCGCAGCCTTATGACAAAGCCCATACCCTTGGAAGCAGGAGGGAAACTGACGGGACGCGAGATCCAGGTACTGAACCTGGCCGCACGAGGCATGAGCAACAAGGATATCGCTCTGGCCCTGGGCCTGAGTATACCCACGGTGAAAAGCTATCTGGTCAGCATTTTCTCGAAACTGGGTGTCGGCTCCAGAACGGAGGCCGTTTTTCTCAGCCTGCGGGCCGGCCTGATTACTGTTGATGATATCGAGTAGTCGCCATGAGTCGCACCGCTGCCAGAAACCGCGTAAGAAACTTCCTGCTGATACCAGATGTGTATTTCTGGATTATCCTCGTGCTTATCGTGTCTCTCATTGTTTTTTACTCGGACTGGCCGTGGCTCAGATGGTCACCGCTCCTCGATTGGCTAGCCCGCCTGGAGTTCCGCCAGAAGGCAATCGGCAGCCTGTTTTTGGTCCCCTTTGTCTATGCCAGCATTGTCTATGGCTGGCGCGGCATGATAACCACATGGCTAATCCATCTGGTAACCGTTATGACGCGCCTGACGAACCTGGAGCTGCCGCTGAGCTATGTGCTGCAGAACGCCTTTTTCTGGCTGATCCCGATAGCGGTAGTAGCCGTGGTCATCTACGAGACGAAATGGCACAGAAGCGTCAGACAAAGCGAAATAGAGCGCCGCCACTACATCTCACAGCTTCTCAAGGCCCAGGAAGACGAGAGGCGGCGCATCGCACGTGACCTGCATGACGATGCTATCCAGAGACTACTCGTAGCCGCCAACTCGGCGCAGTCACTGGTCTCGCAGGCGGACAACTCCGATACAAATACACCGTATTTCAAGGAACGTGCCGAATCCTTCCGGGATGAGGTGGTAGGCGTCTGTCAGGACCTGCGGGAGCTGAGTGTGAACCTGCGGCCCCACGTCCTGGATACCATGGGGCTGGTGTCAGCCATCATGTGGCTGGCCAACAGGCTGGAACAGCAGGATGGCATCCGAGCCAACATAGAAGTAGCAGGCGAGTTACGAACGCTGGCGCCGGACACGGAGACCGCTATCTTTCGCATTGTCCAGGAGGCGCTCAGCAATGTCAGACGTCACTCGGGAGCGACCGACGTCGCGGTGACACTACGGTTTGCGCCGGGACACCTCTATGTGGCCGTCCAGGACAATGGGTGTGGCTTTCCCCTGCGTGAGACCCTTAGCGCCATCGCCAACGATGGCAAGCTTGGTCTCGCCGGCATCCGCGAGAGGGCCGAGTTCATTAATGCCGCATGCGAAATCCAGTCTCAACCTGGTAACGGGACCCGAATATCCATCAAGGCACCAACACCGCCGCCTAAGTAAGAGCACAGCCGCTAGGGGACCGCTCTTACCGCCGCGCTAACCCCTTGATAGCCAGGAACTCCCTATATTATGTCAACTACGTTGGTTACGCCCATATTGGTTCGCTGTCCGTAACCGCGCCGCTTGACACCCCCGAAAATCATATGCTAATATTTCCAGACTCATCAGACAGGGCTTTACTTCATGGTGCCCGCTTGCACCCGAAATCAGCGATTCATTCTGTAGGTCGGGTTTCCTAACCCGACTTGAAGTGGCGGGCAGGTTGGGAAACCTGCCCTACGGTGGCTTAGACAGGGCTTTACTTCATGGTGCCCGCTTGCAAGCGGGCCTACATAAGGAGCTGTGGCATGATGAAAAATATCCGGCCCCTCACATCTGAAGACCTTGGGTTCCTCCTCCAGAAAAGCGAGGACATTCTGGCCACCAAAGGGGTAAAGGTGGACCACCCCACGGCCCTGAAGTTGCTGCAGAAGGCCGGGGCGGATGTTGATTTCAATGCTGAGATTGTGAAGTTCCCCCGGGACATGACCAGGGCGGCATTGCGCAGCGTGCCACCTGCTGCCAGACTGTCAAGCCGGGATGACCGTCCGGACATGGTGCTCCCTGACCCCGATGGGCTGTTCTTCACACGCACCAATATGGGCGCCAGGAGCTGGATAGACCCGGATACCCGCGCCTACCGCAGCATAATGCTGTCCGATGTCGCCCAGTGGGCACAGCTAGCAGATGTGCTGGGCCAGATAAACGCCTGTTGCCATCCCACGCCCCAGGATGTCCCGGAAGCCACGGCTGACCTCCACGCCCTCAAAACCCTTTTCGAAAACACCTCCAAG
The DNA here is from genome assembly GCA_016210585.1 of Chloroflexota bacterium. Lineage (GTDB taxonomy): Bacteria > Chloroflexota > Dehalococcoidia > Dehalococcoidales > JAFGLR01 > JACQTX01. The sequence goes on along the minus strand of JACQTX010000092.1, from coordinate 9,987 downwards.
CACGTCATCCTGCACCTCTATTCTTACGAGAGTGTGGGCTACGCCCTGCAGATGGCACAGGCGGTCGTTGGCAATCTGGAGCAAAGGCCGCTGGTGCATGCCGGTGCAGCAGCCATCTCTCCCCTGGCTTTCAAGCCGCTCGATATCGAGATAATCCTGCAGTCCTGCCAGTACGGGATACCCGTTGGAGTCGCCTCTTTGCCCAGCTCCGGTGGGACCGCTCCGGTCACTATCGCCGGGGAGGTCATGCTCGCCTGCGTGGAAATCCTGGCCCAGCTCGTGATGAGCCAGGTTATAAGGCCAGGCATCCCGGTCATAGGCTTCCCTCTGCTTTTCATGCTCGATATGGCCTCCGGCAGAACGCTGCAATCGAGCATTGAGGTTATCCTCGCGGGGGCGGCCATGATACAGTTCCATAAAGAAGCCCTGCACATCCCGGCCCATGTCTATGGCTTTGGCTCGGACTCCTTCGTCTCTGACGAGCAAGCCGGCATACAGGTTACCCTTAGAAGCCTCATGGTGGCCATGGCCGGCTGCGATATGCTTGGCGGTGCCGGGCAGCTAAACGTGGCCACCGCCATCAGCCCCATCCAGCTCATGATTGATAACGAGGTGACCAAAATCATCAAGCGGGCGATTTCCGGGGTAAAGGTTGATGATGAGACGCTGGCCTGGCGGGAGATTATGAACGTAGCGCCGGGCGGGCATTTCCTGGAAAGCCCCCACACCTTGAAGCATTGCCGGGAGGCAATGCCCATTAGTCTCTTTACGAATATGCCAATAGAAACCTGGGTCTCCGAAGGTAAGAAGGACCTCTACGCCCGGACACTGGATGAGTTCCACGAGCTTCAGAAAAAGATGAGTCCCCGGCCGTTACCCGATGATGTGCAAAAAGAGCTGGCCAAGATACTGAGTGCCGCCGACCGGCAGCTAGTGAAATGAAAGAACAAGTAAGCCCCTCTCCCTTGATGGGAGAGGTATGGGTGAGGATGATGCCTACTTATGCCCCTCACTCCTTCGGCAAGCTCAGAGGCTTTAATCCTCTCCCCATCGTGGGGATGGAGACTAATCAAGCTGACTAACACAGCCGACAAGTAGTCTTTTGTTCTGAGGAGACACTTATATGCCTGAAGGGAAAGGTAGAATCCCCAATTTGACGGACAAAGTAGCCCTGGTCACCGGCGGGGGTAGCGGCTTCGGGCGGAATTTCTGCCTGGCCTTGGCGGAAGCGGGCGCCGATATTGTCTGCAGCGACCTTTTCCAGGAGCGTGCCGATGAGACCTGTGCCATGCTGGAGAAATATGGCAGGAAAAGCCTCTCCCTCGGCGTGGACATTACGCGGTATCCACAGGTCTGTGAGGCTTTCCGAAAGACGAAAGATACCTTTAGTAAGCTGGACATCCTTATTAACAACGCCGGTGTCACCAGCCGCTCCACACTCATCGGTGACGTTGACATCGCAGAGTGGCACCGCGTGATTGATGTGGACCTCCATGGGACCTTCTACTGCCTGAAAGAAGGTCTCAGGATTATGGCGGCGCAGAAGTCCGGCGCCATTGTAAACATCGCCTCCATAATCGGTATCACCGGTGTCGAGCACAGCATAAATGCCCTGGCGCCCTATGGTGCCGCCAAGGCCGGCGTCATCTGGCTGACCAAGCAAGCGGCTGTCGAATACGGCAGGTATGGCATACGCGTCAACTGCATTGCTCCGGGCTGGCACAAAGGGACAAGGCTGGCCATGGATGCGGGAGTTAAGCGCACTTCGGAAGAGCTGCAAGACTGGGAGCAGAAGGTCATCAAGAGGACGCCGCTGGGACGACGCGGCGAGGCGGATGAGCTCAATGCTCTCGTTCTATACCTCGCTTCCGATGATTCCAGCTTTGTCACCGGACAGACCATCGCGCATGACGGCGGCTGGACATGTCTATAATAGCCTCATGACGGTTGGTACTTTTCAGAATAATTGAAAAATTCGAAATCCGAATCTTGTCCTGAGCTTGTCGAAAGGATTTGATTCCGGTTATGCCGGAAAGGAGGATCCAAAAATGTCCGCGATCTATCCCTCACTGAGAGACAAAAAAGTAGTTGTCACGGGAGCGAGGTCTGGCATCGGCAGGGCCATTGCCCTGGCTTTCGCCGGGGCGGGGGCTGATGTCGCTATAGGCTACAAGAGGGCCGCCGATAGCAAGGTGGATGAGGTCACCCGAAAAATTCGGGACTTGGGCCGGCGTGCGCTGGCCGTGCAGGTTGACATCTCTAAGCGGGCCGACGTGGAGGACCTCGTCAACAGAGTGGAGCGTGAGTTCGGACGCATTGACGTCATGGTAAACAACGCCGCCGTCTTCCTGCTCGGAGGCCTGCTGGAGTTCAGCCAGGAGGACTGGGACACCACCATTGGGACTATCCTGACCGGCTGTTATCTGTGCTGCCAGACAGTGGGCAAGAAAATGGTGGCCCAGGGCGGTGGTGGCAATATCATCAACATCGTCTCGCGCTGGGCGATGTCCCCCAGCCCCGAGGCAAGCGCCTACTGCATTGCCAAAGTGGGCGTGATTACGCTCACCAATGTATTGGCCCAGGAGCTGGCAAAATACAAAATAAGAGTGAACGCTATCGCCCCGGGAAATACCAGGACAGACATGATTGCCTATATCGTCAATGACCCGGTGCTCCTGAAGCAGGAGGAGGCCCGCATACCACTGGGCCGCATCGCGGAGCCGGAAGATATCGCCGATACCGCCCTTTTCCTGGCCTCCGATGCCTCAAGGCACATCACCGGCTCGGTCATCACCGTTGCCGGCGGCCTGCAGTGAGTGTTCGGATGAGAGAGATGGTAAATGGTAAGCCCAAGACGTTCCCCCATTGCCTATGGTTGATTACCGGAGTAGGAGATGCAATGAACCGCTCGTCCCGTTCGTCCTTCTACGAAGGACTCAGGGCAAGCTCTGAGCCTATCGAAGGATGAGCGGCAATTTCAAGCCGCTTATGGATTCGACAAGCCTGTCCTGAGCGAAGTCGAAGGGCTCACCATGAGCGGCTTATGAGAATTTCGGAGACCCTACCGGAAGGCCATTGACCGCACGAAGGTCTCCTGGAAGGAAGGACTCGTCACCAGGTCAAGATAGTCCACCTGCCGTGCCAGCTCACTGGCCTCGCTCCGCTTTGCCATGGAAATCAGGGCAATTTTGGCGCCGATCCCCGCCGCATTGCCGACCTGCTGGAAGCGGTCCAGGGGCACCGCCGGCAGCATGCCGATGGCAATGGCGCTCGGTATGTCAATATAAGACCCGAAAGACCCGGCGATTATCACCCTGTCAAGCTGGTCCTCCGTGCGGCCCTTCACTCTCAGCAGCGACTCAATGCCCGTCCTGATGGCCGCCTTCGCCAGCTGGACCTCACGCACGTCGTTCTGCGTGATGGTAATAGCCGGGTTGCCGTCCCGCTCCCCTTCACTGACCAGGACAAACTCACGCTGGCCGTTGCTGGCGCGCAGGCGCTCATGGCTCGTGAATCTACCGGTGTTGTTCAGCACACCCAGGTTGAGGAGTTGGGCTACCGCCTCGATAACACCGGAGCCGCACAGGCCCAGGGGAGGCGTGTTACCTATCGTGTGATACTCCACCTTATTATCGGATATCTTGAGGCGCTCAATGGCACCCTGGGAACCTTTCATGCCACACTCGATCTGCGCGCCCTCGAAGGCCGGGCCGGAGGCGCAGGACGTGCTGGCTATCTCGCCATCGCTTATCAGTGACAGCTCGGTGTTGGTCCCGATGTCTATGAGCAGCACGAGTCCCCTCGCCTGACTGGCTTCGGTGGCCAGCAAATCAGCCACATGGTCCGCACCGACAAAGCCAGCGATATTCGGCAGCAGATGGACGTAGGCACCCGGCGCAATGCGCAACCCGATGTCGCGCGACTTGATGTCCAGCGCGCCGCTGACGGCCGGGACAAACGGTGCCGCAGCTAGCTGCCCCACGGGCAGGCCAAGCAACAGATGATGCATCGCCGTGTTGCCCACGATGACAGCCTCGGCAATTTCATGATGGCCAGCATTGACCCGCTGGCAGAAATCCGCGGCCAGGCGATTGAGCGCTTCTACTACGACCGCCTGTAGCCGGAGCTGGTTGTCAGTGGACTCCAGGGCGCGGGTGAGGCGGCTGATGATGTCCTCGCCAAACTCGCTCTGCGGGTTCATAATAGCATCGGATGCCAGTGTCCGGCCCGTGGTCAGGTCAACCAGGTAGCCGGCAATCTTTGTCGTTCCCAGGTCAACAGCCAGCCCCAGCAGCTTTTCCGGTGTCTTGTTGAATGCGACTACTTCACTGCCACGCACTACAGCCTGCCCGCGCCAGTCCGCAGCGCGTAGCCCTGTGGACAGATAGCGCAGAACATTAATGTCAATAGACCCGGCCCGGACGTGGTGCTGGTCTGCCAGGGCCTTCAGCAGGCGCTCGCCATCGGCATATAGGTCCGACAGGGATGGTGGCGAGAGACTCACCTGGTAAGCGTGCACCGGCGGCTCGAGGGGGACAGCCGGCTCCAGGCCTGTCACCTGGGCGCGCACCAGCCCCGTCAGTGCCTCCGGCGCGATATATACCTTGCCGTCACTGCACGGGTAGGTCTGGCAGGCCAGACGGTAGCCAGCGTCCAGCCCCTGGCGGGACAGGGACTGAGCCTCGTCGGCAGTCGGCGCTGACATATCCCCGGACATAATGCGGACCTTGCAGCGCCAGCAGGTCCCCACGCCCCCACAAAAGCTGACGATGTCTATGCCAGCCCGTAGAGCCGCCTGGAGGAGCGTCTGGTCAGCCCGGCATTCCACGGACTGTTGCAGTGGTTCAAAATAGATATGATACGAACTCACCGTCTTCTCTCTAGTCCCAGTCAGCTACTGCAAATAGTCCTGCACAATTACCTTGCCTAGCTGGTGCGGGGCGGCAAAGACAACCCGGCCCAGGCTGCGGCGCGCGAAGGCCCGTGCCGACTCCCGCAGGTCAGGCGTCTCATCCAGCATTATTATATTCAGGCGCACGTTGGCCGCCCGGTAGCTTGCGGCTTCCCGCATCATGCCCGCCATGGCCGCTACCGGCCCCTGGTGAATACCGAAGTCCATATTGGCCTTAGCGTCTGTGATCAAATACACCTGCTTGTGCCTTTTTTCGACCGCCGTAGCATGGCGGCAGGCACGCAGGGCACCGGCCATATCGGTGCGTCCTGACCCGGACAAGTGGTCTAAAATAGCCCACGGCGGTATCTCCTTGACCCGCTCCGCAAACAGGAAGACCTTAAGTCTTGCCCGCGCATCCCAGCGGAAAAGCTCGTAGAGGGCGAGGGCCGTCTCGGCGGCTGCCTGGAGCTTATGGCCGCCCCGCATGGAGGCACTGTTGTCAATCAGCAGCCCCACCAGCAGCCCCGGGTCGTCAATCTCATTGAAGACGGCGAAATCGCCTGTCTCGAAGTCGAGACCCCCGCTCCTCTCGATAGCGTTCATGGCGGTTTGCTCCACATCAACTAAAGCATAGTCATCCCCGGTCTGGGCTGGCCTTGTCCGCAGGGACAGGTCAGGGCCAGTCCCGGTCTCCTCGGAGACATTCTCGGTTAGCTTCCGGCCCGTATCCTGCAAAATCTTACCCAGGCTATAGCGGGCCAGCTTTGCCGCCCCTTTGGCCGTGACCTTTACCTGGCTATCTCGGACCTCGATTTCACCGAGCCGGGCATATTTCTCCAGGGCCTTTCTGACATCCTCTTCCATGATACTGCGGGACTGCCATCTGGCGCGCGTGGCCTCTCGCTCCAGGGCCCGCCATTCCACGTCTTTCCGCAGACAGTCCACAATGTCATCCACACCCAAACCAGCAAGGATCAGAGCCGCAACCTTGCCGGAAATGCTCTCGCGTCGCTGGTCAAACCCTCGCTGGCATTCCCGGAGCCTATCACTTTCCAGTCCCGCCCTCAAATCAGCATACCTCTGCAGCACCCGGTGGACTGCGCTGTTCTCGTGTGCTTGGGCAAACTCCAGAATGTCCGCAAGGGGACCGCCGGAAAAGGCGATTTCCCGCAGGAACTCGCTATCGCTGTCAACGTGACACCTGGTGCAGACTCCGGTAATCATCTCAGATAGAAAGCTTCTGGCAGAGGAAGATACCGCTCTTCTCCGGCAGCCGTACAGTCCCCGAATGGGCAAACAGGTTTACCAGCATCTCCAGTGCCGAGTAGCCGCGCTCCTCCACAATGTCTTTCTCCGTGCTGGTATACAGCTTACGCTCGGATTCTAACGGGCTACTGGCTTCTTCCCTGCCCCTGCTACACATCTTCCCAATGATTCCTCTAATCTCATCATGCTGGTTGAGCAAGTCAGTAGGCACACGCCCGCGACTTTCGTCAATACCACCTGACACCAGCAGGAAGGCCAGCTCGGCACCGGCCTTTTGCCTATCGCAGCCAGAGAGAAGGCCGCCTTCCGCCCACATGTCCTCCAGCACATTCCACATGAAGTCGGCCACCAGTCTATCGCGCAGGGCGAAGTCCTTTCCGGGATTGTCAAAGTCCTTCAGGTCAGCCCTTACCTGCATCCTGCCCCTTAAGGCCAGCTTCAGGCCATGATAGGCATGCCGCACATCGGCCACATGCCGATTCTCCATCTCCACACTGGCACAGGTATGATCGAGGGCATGGACGGTCGCCCGCACACTCGGCCGGCTTTCCAGGTGTGGGCAGGCCCGGCCCCATCTAACAGCTTTGGTGATAAGGTCGGTAATCCACCACGGGACTGCCGCCGTCCTCTTTACCTCATCCGGGCTAATATAGAAGTCCTCCGATGATACCGCATTCCTCTCGGGGACGGCCAAGCTCGTGAACCTCTCTTTGTGCAGTATCTGCTTTTCAATGTCTTCCGATGGCAGGTCCATATGGATATACTCCAGCCTGTCCTGGAGCGGGCGCGGTATGTCATTGACGTGTGAGAAGCCCTTGGGGTTACCGGTGGCGATGACGACGAGGTCAAGCGGCTGCTCCCAGCCGTACTCCTCCAAAATGGCTTTTTTCTCCTCAAGAATAGGGTGGAGCAAGACCTGGACCTTCGTCCGGATGACCGGTAGCTCATCTATGAAGAGTATGCCCCGGTTGGCCCTGAAGACACCGGTCCCGGTGAATATCCTGGGGTCTGACGGGCTGCCGCCCCTGGCAATGGCCTGTATGTCCTTCACGCCCAGCAGCTTGGCCTCGTTGGTATACTCGTTGCCCTGGATGCGGGAAAACCTTTTTGGTCCCGGTAGAAGCTCAATGCCGAAGTCCCTGACAGGGTCTTCGCTTTCCCGGCACCTCGGGCACAGCAGCTCGGCCGGCCACTTGGGATCATCATGGTAGGGACAGCCTCTGATGACGGGTACCGCCGGCAAAATGCGGCTCAGTGACCGGGCTAACCTGGTCTTACCGGTGCCCTCTTCAGATACTAAGTAAGGGCTGTGCCCGGACAGGAGCGCCCTGACCACATCGGCCTTGGTGTCCTCTCTGCCGTCTATCTCGGGCAGCACGGGCAGACCGGCCCTCACCCGGCGCAGGATCATAGCCCTGAGCTGGTGAGCCACCGGCAGCGGCTGATAGCTAGCTAAGTCGAAATTTGACGCGGTATGATTACCCAAATATAATCTGCTTAGATTCGTCTCAGCACACATCGTCCCTCTCTGGCTCTATTATGAAGGAAATACCGCCGATTGTAAAAATCCTTAAATATGTCCTGGCCGCGTCGGGGCCGGTCAGGTATGACCATATTAGCAGCGCTCTCCAGGAAGGTCAAGGAACGATAGCCGCCGCGGCTGACAGGCTCGTAGCGGATGGGATTCTGGAAAGGGATGCCGATTATTTGCGCCTTTGCCAGACTCCTGCGGCGGAGGAGTTCTGCCGCAAGCTCTGCACCGTTTTCGATAAGCTTATTGAGGAGCGGGCCAGGTCAATTGTCCGCGGCATACTCTCCGGGCTTGGGCCGGGCCGCTTCTTGAAGGTAAGCCTGCTGCGGTATGTCATCAATAAAGAAGGCTCTAGCCCGGCAGCTCTCAGAGATTTGCTCGATAGTGAGCTAGGTGTGGGACACGTCAGGCTGGTCAAAGCCCTGGCGGTGTCCGAGCTGGCACCGGTGCTCCCCGCCGATATGCCCGACTACTACCTGTCCCACTTCCACCAGGTCAGTCCTGAGCAATTCGAGGCGGTGAAGCGGCGGGAGCTGAAGGCGGGCATGAGTATTCTGGAATGCCACTACGTGGCGGGCACCTACCCACCGGAGCTTGCCGAAGAGCATAAGAGATACATGGCGGAAGAAAAGCCGGAGATAATGTCCTGGGTGAGCATGGAGGTATCCCGCCAGCTACGTGCCCTGGGTAACAATCCGAAATGCTACTGGTATTTCCTGAAGACCGCCGAAATACTGGAGTGATTCCTGCGAAAGCAGCGCTCCCTCATCATGGTCAACCTGCCTCCCCTACCTGCGGTGCGCAGTCTTCAATACCACCGTCAGTATCAGTCCGGTGAGGCTGCCAACACCAAGTATGATAAAGGCCAGCCGATAATCGCCGGTAGTATCGAAGATGTAACCGGCCAGCACCGGCCCGACAATACCACCAACATTGGCACCGCTGTCCACCAGACCATACAGTGCACCGTGTGCTCGTAAGCCGAAGGTTTCCGCCACCACCAACGGCTGCAGTGCCAGGGCACTGCCGTAGCTAAAGCCAAAAACTACCGCGAAAAAGTAGAGCACCCATATCTCTCTGATAGCCAGCAGGCTGAGCATGGCAGTGGTCATAGCCGAAAGCCCGATGATGAGCGTAGTGCGCACGCCGATCCGGTCGCTGATAAAGCCACTGAGGAACCGGCCACTCATGCTTACGGCCCCGATGATGCTGAGAACCAGCGCGGCGCTCCTGTCAGGCAGATTGAGACCGGTGGCATAGATAACGATGTGTGACAACATAGTGTAGATTACAAGCCCGGCACAAAGATAGACACCCCACATCATCCAGAGACTCCTGGAACGGACTGCCACACTGAAAGGCGGCCCCTCGTCTGCGGGCATCCTCTTGCCGGAAGGTTGCTCGGCTTCGTCCCGTGCCACCCGGCCCTCAGGGTCACGGCGCAGGAATTGGGCACACAACATTACTATTACCAGTGAAGCAATGCCTATGACCATTGCCGCGGTCCGCCAGCCGTAGCTCCCGATGAGCCAGTCCACCAGCAGGGGAAAGGTAAACACGCCACTCCCGATGCCTGTGCCCACCAGGCCAGTCATCATACCTCTCCGGGCACGGAACCACCTGGCGACCGTGGACAGGAGTGGGATAAAGGTGCCGCTCAGACCGATACCAAATACGACGCCGTAGAACAGGTAGAGGTGCCAGACAGCATTGACCTGGGACATGAGCATAATGCCGGCGCCCATCATGAACCCGCAAGCGGTAAGCACCAGCCTGGGGCCGAACCTATCGGTGAACCTGCCGGTGACCATCTCCAGAAGACCACCGAAGACCAGCGAAAGGGAAAAGGCGCCGGCAGTCATAGCACGCGTCCAGCCAAACTCCACCAGCACCGGTTTCAGGAAAACGCCAAAGCTGTAGAATAGGCCTGTTGCTATGAAGATAATAACAAATGACACTATGGCTATGACGTAGCCATAGTATAGCCCGGGTCGGCTTGAATCAGGCACACAAGCTCCCGTTCATCCGCGTAAGACCATAGAGAAGACGTCAGTCCAGCAACTGCTTGGCCCGCTCCAGGGCCAGCACGGCGTCCGGGGCATACCCGTCAGCACCAATCGAGTCAGCAAAGCTCTGGGTCACCGGCGCCCCGCCTACCATCACCCGCACCCTGTCCCTCAGATTAGCACTGCTCAGGGCCTGGATGACCTCCTTCATGCGCGGGATGGTCGTGGTCAGCAGGGCGGACAGGGCCAGGATATCAGGCTGCTCCCGCTTCACCGCCTCGATAAACTTG
>JACQTX010000088.1 GCA_016210585.1 Chloroflexota bacterium | reverse complement strand
GGGTTAGGATTTCGGATTTACTTTTGTCCTCCCACACATGTATTTTCATCATCACACATCGAGTGTGTTTTCACGTCATGTATTCGCTGTTAATAGCCACATACTCTGCCGAGAGGTCACAGCCCCAGGCCGTGGCCGTGCCTTCGTCCAGGTTAAGCCGGACCTCGATGGGTATCTCGCTCTTTTTCAGCGCGGCGGCTGCCTTTTCCTGATTGTCGTTCAAAGGCCGGCCTGCCTTGAACAGGCAGATGTTGCCAATATAGAGGTCTGTCTTCGCTTCCTCTATAGCCGCGCCACTGCGCCCCACCGCGGCAATGACCCGACCCCAGTTGGGGTCGCCGCCGTGCACCGCCGTCTTCACCAGCGGCGAGCTTACCACCGTCCGGGCGGCTAACCTGGCATCAGCCAGGCTGGCGGCGCCGCTAACGGTCACCTCAATCAGCTTGGTAGCACCCTCGCCGTCCCGCGCAATAGCTTTCGCCAGGTAGATACAGACTTCATTCAGGGCCTGCTGGAAGGCACTGGCCAGATCACCTCCGGCAGAAACAGGAGCGTTGCCCGCTTTGCCGTTGGCCATGAGCAGCAAGGTGTCATTGGTGCTGGTGTCCCCGTCAATGGAGAGCATGTCGAAGGAGATGTCCGCAGCCTCCCGCAGAGCGGTTTTCAGGAAGTCCGGCTCTACAACCGCGTCCGTGGTCACAAAGGCGAGCATGGTCGCCAGGTTGGGGTGGATCATCCCCGCCCCCTTGGCCACCCCGCCGATGCTGAAGGAGACGCCGCCGTCCCGCACCGTTACCGCTGTCTCCTTGGGCACAGTATCTGTGGTCATAATTGCCTTGGCGAAGTCGTGGCCAGCCTCGCGGGATAGGACTATCCGGCCGATACCTGCCTTCATCAGGCCCATCGGCAAGGGCTGGCCGATGACGCCGGTGCTGGCCACCACCACGTCCTCGGTGTTGATGCCAATATTGGTGGCGACGATACTGGCCGTCTCCCTGGCGTCAGCCAGGCCCTGCGCACCGGTGCAGGCATTGGCACAACCGCTATTGACGATGACGGCAGCGGCACGCTCAGTTTTCAAATGCTCCTGTGACAAAAGGACAGGGGCGGCCTTGATTTTGTTAGTGGTGAAAAGGGCGGCAGCAGCACAGGGCATCTCTGAGTAGAGGATGGCCAGGTCCAGGCCGGTGACCGCCTTTTTCTTGATGCCGGCATAGGTGGCACCGGCATAGAAGCCGGCGGGCGAGGTCACCCCACCCGAAGCAATGAAATCAATCCTCGCTTTCATAACGACTAAACTATAGCATACGGAAATAGCGCGGGCAACGCAGAAGGGTCCGCCATAGTCCGTAGGATATCGTGGCGAGGAGTCAGCCTTCGCCTGTGTGCTCGTTTTGTCTTGCCCGGGCTATAACTACTGCCGGCGGGGCAGCCCGAGGCCTCTTTCAGCGAGAACAACCTTCAAGATTTCGGTGGTGCCACCGGCGTGCAGGCTGCGCGCCCTCTGCCACTTCCGCTCGATGATGCCCGCCATCGGTGCCCATTTTGAGCCGTAGCCAAGCTGCCCGTAGAGGCCCAGGATCTCCATCATTGTCCGGCAACGGGAGGTAGTGAAGGTGCGGCGAAAAAAGCCGCTCAGGTCGTAGTCCAGGTTGCCCAGCTCTTCCCGCTTGCTGAGCTTCCAGGCGGTCCACCAGCTTGCCAGACGGTTCACCTCAAGCTCAACCACCATCTTCGCCACGGCGTCCCGCACGCGCGGGTCAGCCATGAGAGGCTTCCCGTTACGCTCGGTCTCCTGGCAATACTGGACAAACTCCTCGGCGTCACGGCGGTCACTGGCCGGGTTGCCCAGGTGGGCACGCTCAAACTGCAAGCTGGCCATGGCGTGATAAAAGCCGCGGTTGACCTCGCCGATGATGTTCTCTCTGGGGACGCGGACGTTATCGAAGAAGACCTCCTTCTTGGTCTGCCCGCTCATCACCGGCAATAGACCGTAGGTTATGCCGGGCAGGTTGGCCGGGACAATGAAGAGGGTAAGCCCGCGGTGCCGGGGCCTGGTATCCGCGGTCCGGGCCAGGGTATAGAAATAGTCCGGCTTGTAGATTTCGCCGACAAACATCTTCTGGCCATTGAAGACGTATGCGTTGCCATCAAAAGTGGCGCGTAGCTGCACATTGGCCTCGTCAGAGCCGGCGTTCGGCTCGGTGAAAAGCTGGTCCCACTGCACCTCACCGCGGGCGATCGGCGGCAGGAATTTCCGTTTTTGCTCTTCGGTGCAGAAGAGCAGCATTGTTGGCCCGGCGATATCTATGCCAACGTAGTTCGGCCAGGAGGCGCCCACCCACCGCCCCACATCCTCCTTAACGACCATGTGGTCAAGCTCGCTCAGTCCCAGCCCGCCGTATTCTTTAGGCCAGCCGGGCGTCAGCCAGCCGCGAGCTCCTGCCTTGCGCTGGAGCTGCCGCATGAAGGCGGCAAACTCCCCGTTAGCCGGGGTAATGCCCAGGAACATGCCCTTGTAGTCTTCAGGCAGCTCGCTGATGAAGAAATCATGCACTTCCTTGCGCAGCTTCTCCTGTGCTTCGGTAAACCCGAACTCCATATTGCCAACCTCCGATGGTCTTGGTTTCAGATAGGAGACCAGTCGCGGCATTACCTTAGCGGTTTTGCCGGTATTTGTCAACCGGTTTTCACCAGAATCATTGACAGCCAGTCTCGGCGAATGCTAAACTGCCTTCATATCATCACTACGTGAACATACTGAAGATAGAAGAAAGGGTGGTCATCATGAAGGTATTAGGCATTGTGTGCAGTCCCCGGAGACGAGGGAACACCCACATCATGATGGAGGTGGCCCTGGCCGGGGCGGAGAGCGCCGGCGCCGAGACCGAGCTATGGTCGGTGGTCGGCAAGGACATCAAGCCCTGTGACGCCTGCGAGCGCTGCGTCCGCAAGGGTAGCTGCCATATCGAAGATGGTATACAAGAGCTGTATGACAAGGTGCTGGCGGCGGATGGCCTCATTTTCGGCTGCCCGTCCTACTTTGGCTCGGTTACCGCCCAAGCCAAGATCGTGATTGACCGCCTCTACGCCCTCTATCAGCAGTCAGCCTTGGCAGGCAAGGTGGGCGGCGTCATCAGCGTCGCCAGTGCCAGCGGCCATGACACTATCCGCCAGCTATTCAACACCTTCTTCCAGAACGTCCATATCCTTCCCGCCGACTATGCTCGCGGCTTTGCCAGCGACAAGGGCGATGTTAAGAACGACCCCTTTGCCATGAGAAGCTCCGAGGAGCTCGGCAGGCAGGTCGTCGCCCTCATCAAGCAGCAGTTCCGCTGGCCGGAGGAATACATAAAGCCCATCTATAAGGTAGTCAAAGACAAGTATGGCGTGGAAGGCTGCCCGCTATCATGGACCCGGGCAAACAAAGAGGTGCCCAGTGCCAAGTAGGAAAGCATACTTCAACTGGGACCATGGTGGCCAGCCATGCCACTACGCTAGATATAAAGTGGAGCGTTGCTAAACGCCGTCTTTGTGTAGTATAGTTGGACGCGAGGTGATGGTGTGATTAATTATGTTGTTAGTGAGATATTCCAGAGCCCAGCAAAGGTACTGGTCAACACCGTCAACACAGTAGGCGTAATGGGTAAGGGAATTGCCAAAGAGTTCAAATTTTTTTATCCCGAAATGTTCGCTGAATATCAAAATCTGTGCGAGCGAGGCCAGTTTCAAATAGGACAGTTGTGGCTTTACAAGACACCCCGCAAGTGGGTACTCAACTTCCCAACAAAAAAACATTGGCGCCAACCATCCAAACCAGAGTATATTGAGTTGGGATTGCAGAAATTCGTTGAAACGTATATGGACAATGGTATCAACTCAATTTCGTTTCCGATGCCGGGCTGCGGTAACGGCGAACTGGATTGGGAAGGTGTAGTCCGTCCCCTGATGGACAAATATCTCAAGAACCTTCCTGTTGAGATATTCATTCATCTACGCGGAAGAGACCAGTTTATCCCCGAACATCACGACCTGATAGCTATGAGACTATGGCTACGGAGTGAGCCTGAATCGCTAGCCTTTACAGAAGTATGGGAAGACCTTTATGCGGTCGTCACTAAAGGGAAGCAGTTCAAAACAATTGAAAACGAAACTTTTGTAGCAGAAATCTCGAAGCAAGATGACCCCGGAATTGAACTTAAGAATAATCAAGGGACAATCTTGTTATATAAAGATGCTCTGTTGGACCTGTGGCAACATATCCGAAGTCTAGGGTTCTGCACGGATCGAACTATGCCCAGTGGTCTCGACCGCTATGCATCGTACATAGTTGCCTTATTGTCCAATCTGTCCTATCTAAAACCTATGACGTTTGTTATCAAGGGAAAACACTCTGTCGGATTGAGATTGGAATTACCTCCTCGTAGGTGTGTGATTAACACACCTGTAGTGCCGGTTAAAGAGATTGAGCTTGTATGAATCTAAAAGAGAAACCTGATGCAAAGCAGATCCGAGACCATATAAGTGCCTTAAAGACAGCACATTGGCTGGGGCCTGCCCGAAGTCGGTGGCCCGATTTCTTATTTCACTTCACCGATATTCGTAATGCTGTTAGCATTCTGCAGAAGGGCGAACTTCTGAGCCGAGAAGAAGCTAAGAGATTAAACGCGATGGTCACTGATAGTGCGTGTCAAGAAATCATTGCAAATACTGATGAACGATTGCGAGATTATGTCCGTCTCTATTTTCGACCGAGAACTCCTACACAGTTTAGAAACGAAGGCTTCCGCCCAGTAAACCAGAGGTGGAAAGGTGCTCACTGTCCAGTCCCGATCTACTTTCTATTTGATTCTCGAAGCGTATTGTGCCGCCAAGACACGTTATTTAGTGAGGGAAATCTTGCTGCGGGAACGGAATTATTTGGCGATGCCAGCCATTTTCGGGCAATACCATTTGAGAAAGTATATCATGATAGCTCTGTTTATGAACAAGAAGAGACATCAATAATATTTCATCGTCACGCCGAGGTTGCTGTACCAAGACGGCTGGATTTAAGTTCTCTGCGCTATATTTGGTGCAGGAGCGAAGCAGAATATACTACTTTGCTTTATCTTCTCAACACAAATCTAAAAAGACAATGGGTCAAACAAATAGGTGCAGGAGCAAAGGGGAATCTCTTCTTTGGGCGTTGGACATATGTAGAGGAAGCACAACTATCCAAGAAAGAAATAGTGCTGAGCTTCAATAGAAATACAATGACACCCGGTCCATTTGTAGCTT
>JACQTX010000090.1 GCA_016210585.1 Chloroflexota bacterium | reverse complement strand
CCATAGTCTGCCACCATCCCTGAATACCGGCGACAGCGAAGGCTGCTTTGACCTAGCGCTCGCGCTAGCAGCCCAACGTAAGGACCCAATGCATTTTGAATTACAGTCCAAAGTTTGATTGTTTTGTTATTTTAATATTGCGCAATAATGTGTGGAAAAAGGTATTGACAAGGTGTTATAATCATGCTACCCTCCGTGCTAAAAAAGTTTGATAAAATGGTAAATCATTTATATGACCAATCCAGTCTTGGCAATTATAAAAGGAGGAGATCACAATGCCAGAAAAGGAGGCACCTGCGCGTCGCCTCAGCCAGTCAGAAGTCCGGAAGATAGTAGAGGACCAGATGCGAAACCCGAGCGATGATTTGCTTATCCGGACGAAGGACGAAATGGCCAAGCTAGCACAAAGGATGCCAGAAGCGCGATCAGGAGACGTGCTGAGTTCCCGCGTTAACTGGTAACATCCTGTAAGTAGCATCATAGCTGAAGAAGAGGGCAAATCTGCAGAGATTTGCCCTCTTTCTTTAGAAGGGGCCTTCTTGTTTGACAACATCGATGTAGTCCCGGCATACGATTTCTTTTCCCGATACCTTCCTAAAGTCACTCCGAAGCTGTCGTTTCAGGCTCTCCGAAGACTGGTCTGGCCGGACGAAACCCTTCCCCTAACCACCATTCTTGAAGAAGGGTACATTGACGTTGATTATAGCTCATCCTACTACATGCAGGCGGGTCGCTCATTCACACCAATCCAACGGTCAACAACTCGTGTGCATTTCTTCGATTCTGGGTTTGACAAGCGCCATTTCACTTCCCAAACCGATTGCTCTAGTCTAGCCGCTAACTATCTGGGTTACATTGTCATCAGGCCTGGCACCACTCAAACCATCGGCCGCACCTTCATACGTGGTCCACACTACCTCCAAGGCGCACAAGTCTATTTGCCCACGGCAGCCAATTTCGCTGCGAATCTTTGCGGCTTTGAACTCGAGATCAAGAACGCCTGTCCCTTCTTGAGCCAGGACCAAATGGTGCTGGCCTGTGCGACGGCGTCACTCTGGATGGCCTCCACTCCGCTCGCTAGGAAACTCCGGGGGACTATTGATTACACTACCAGCGATATCACCTCTCTGGCCCTTGCCATCCCTCGCCCATTCTCACCGTCCCTGGGATCGCGTGGGCTGCGGCTTGACGAGATGGAGAGAGCACTCGTATGCATGGGCTACGATCCTAAAATGTGCCAGTATCCAGAGCCCGCGTCACTCTTTCACATATGTCATGTCTATCTGGAAAGTGGTCTAGCCCCGATCCTAGCCTTGGAAATCCCTGACGGTCAGCAGGTCGCAGGGGTCAAGATTGGCCCGGGTCTGCACGCAGTCACCGTTGTCGGGCATTCGTTTGATACACGGGCTCGCGACGGACTGTGCAACCCGATATACAAAGACCTCTACCCCTCGTCGGCTTTTGTGCCCAACCTCATCGTCCACGATGACCAATGCGGCCCATACCTGACCGCAAGAATATCGGAGCCTATGCCGCAGTTTTCACAGGCCCCGAATCCCTATAGGGCTCAAATGACGATAGACGTCGACGGTGGTCATTATGAAGCTTACTGCAAAGCAGTACTGATACCCCTGCCAGGCAGGGTCATGCTTGACGGCTGCCAAGCCGCCCTACAATCAGCCGTGTTCCTGGATGACCTGAGAGGTAACGGCGCTCTTGACCCCAAGCCTCTAATCTTACGTACGTTGCTGGTCGGTTCGAATCATTACAAGGCTGATTTGTTTACTGGACGGCCCGATATGCCCCCAGAGCTCAAGGAAGTATACAGGTCGTTGCCGATGCCACGCTTTATTTGGCTTGTTGAGTTCGGCTACTTGGACCAATGGGACAACGCTAGTTTAGACCATCTCAATGTTGTTGGAGAGCTAATACTAGTATAACGTTTCATTATAATCTTTACAAGTAGCCTATTTCGTGGTATGCTTGGTTTCCGGAGCGAAAGGAGGGAACCAACGTGCCACGGAAGACCAAGAAAGCCAAATTGGTTTTGGACCGGGACAAGAAAGAACAATTGCAGCATCTGGCCAATTCCCGAAAGGCGCCGGTCAGAGAAGCGCGGCGGGCGAGCATACTGTTGCGGTATTCAGAAGACATACCCATCACCAAGATCGAGGAAATAACGCACGTTAGCCGTCCGACCATCTACAAGTGGGTGGATAAGGCCCTGGCGATGGGTATCGAAGAGGGGCTGAAAGATAAGTATCATCGGCCCAGGGAACCGGTGATCACGGAGGAAGCCAAGGCCTGGGTCATCGATCTGGCCTGTCACAAACCGACGGAGTATGGCTATGCCGCTGAGATGTGGACGCGTAGCGCCTTGGCCAGCCATGCCAGGAAGTATGGACCGGAGGCCGGACACGACAGTCTGAAAACAGCCGCCAAGGCTACCATCCAGCGCATCCTGGAAGGGCACCCGATCCGTCCTCACAAGATGGCCTATTATCTGGAGAAACGCGATCCGCAATTCGAGCAGAAGATGGCGGAGGTACTGTGCGTCTACAAGGAGGTCAATCTTCAAAATGAAGCCGGCAAAACGGATACCCCGCCGTCGGTGATTACGGTATCGGTGGACGAAAAACCCGGGCTGCAAGCCATCAAGAATAAAGCGCCGGACATCATGCCCAAACCAGGCAAACAATCCCGGGTGATGAGGGACTACGAATACGAGCGCCTGGGAACCGTCTCGGTTCTGGCCTGTCTGGACTTGCACGATGGTCACGTCATTGCCCAGGTTCATGATAGACATCGCAGCCGGGAGTTCATCTCTCTGCTAAAAGAGTTGGACGCCTACTATCCGGCGGAATCGACCATCCGCATCATTTTGGATAACCATTCGGCCCATATCTCCAAGGAAACCATGAAATACCTTGCCAGCCGGCCCGGGCGATTTGCCTATGTCCATACGCCTACCCATGGGTCCTGGCTAAACCTCGTGGAAACGCTCTTCGGGAAAATGGCTAGAACATTCTTGAAGCACATTCGTGTCAGTTCCAAACGGGAACTGAAAGATAGAATCCTTCTGGGAATCAAAGAGATCAATGATTCTCCTGTTGTGCATCAATGGAAGAAATTCAATTTTGCCCACGCCTTTTAATGTTTATGCTTTAATGAAACGATATACTAGAAGCGACAACGTACCCGGTAAGGTAGTCATCGTTGGCGGAGGCATTGCCGGATGCGCTGCGGCCATCAGCGCCCGCAAGGCCGGGGCCCGGGTGGTTGTCCTGGAGCGTACCGACATGCTCCTGGGCGGCGCCAACCGTGCCGGCCGGATGAACTATAACGGCAAAATGATTCTGGCCGAAGAATGCAAGGCAATGGGCGTCGGCGAGGTTCATCAGGCCCTTGAGAGCATCACCCTTCATCGAGGCAATATCGTCGATGAGGAACATGCCTATATTTATAACACTGCCGTCGCCGAGCCTACCATCCGTCGTTTACTCAGGGACCGGGGAGTGGAGTTACAGTTCTATAAGCTGGTTAACAAGGTGTTCGTAGAGAAAGGCCGCTTTCGCGCGGTGGCGGCAAGGAGTTCGTCCCCTGTCCAGGGCGACGCCTTCATCGACGCCACCGCCGGATATGGCGGAGTGAACAACTGCCGCAAGTATGGCGCGGGTTGTGTCATGTGCGTCTACTACCGCTGTCCAACATTCGGCAACCGGGTGAGCATTGCCACCCTGGCCGGCGCTCCGGAGCTGGCGAGGTACCGGGCGGACGGCACGCCCGGCCTCATGTCCGGGTCGACAAGGCTCTACAAAGACAGCCTGGACCCCGATCTGCAAGCGGAGTTGAAGGCAAAAGGGGCGGTTTCGGTCAAGCTTCCCGCCGAGATGGTCGACCACAGCCACCAGGGCAAGATAGGGGAGATCCGCACATCGAGGCAACTGGAGCGCCTGAACATGGTTGATATCGGGTCATGTGTCATGTGCGTGGCCCTGCATCCGATGCCCCTCGACCAACTGCGAAAACTGCCGGGGCTGCGGAACGCCACGGTCGAAGACCCGCTGGGAGGGACCATCGGTGGCAACTCGGTAGGGAAATTGTCTATGGCCCCCAGGGATGATACGTTGCGGGTGCAAGGATTTCATAACTTGTTTGTCGCCGGCGAGAAAGCCGGCCCGGGCACCGGAGTGGACGAGACGATTTCCAGCGGCGTGCTGGCTGGTTTCAACGCCGCCCGGGTGGCGGTGGGTGAGGAGCCGCTGGTCTTGCCCACCGGCACCGCCATTGGCGATTTAGTCCATTTTTCGGGGGAGTTGATGCAAACCCGGGAAGGCCTGGGGCAGGGCTGCAGTGCGGGGCATGGGTTGTACTTTGAGCGGATGAAACAGCTTGGCTTCTATACCACGGACGTGGCCGCCATCCGGGCCAGGGTAGAAAAGGCCGGAGTAAAAGACATTTTTGCCCGGACACCGTAGGGGCGAACCTGTGTGTTCGCCCGCCGGCAGCTAAAAAATCGTCGATCTCCGTAAAGGACTATAGGTTGAGGCTCTTTTTTACTTCCGAGACGAACTCTTCGATGTCGCCCAGGTCATTCCGTAAGACATCGTAAACTCGTTTGAAGTCAAGCTTGGCGTAGTCATGGGCTATCACGTTGCGAAAACCGGCCATGCTGACGAGCCTCCTGGTAAGCCCCGCAGACAAAAGACCCTGTTCCTCGAGAACATAGAAGCTTTCACTGTAGGAACCGGGCCGCCGAAAGCCTTTGAAAGCGATGATCTCTTCGGCCAGATCGATGGTCGCCTGGGTACCCAGGTAAAGATACCGCTCCACCGCTCCCTTTAAGATCATGTCTTTCTCTATCGCGCCCCGGGAATAGTCCCGCAGGCCCCTCAGCGT
>JACQTX010000089.1 GCA_016210585.1 Chloroflexota bacterium | reverse complement strand
ATCCTCTCTCCCCAGGTGGGAGAGAGTTAGAGTGAGGGGGAATTCAACACCCTCACCCATGCCTCTCCCAACAAGGGAGAGGAGTCTGGCTATTTTCATAACAATGACAACCATAGGTTAATTCCTTAATAAATACACTGGTGTCAGTCCCTGCTAATGGTAACCCGGTTAACCAAGAGATGCGGGAAAGATGAACGGACTTTTGTCCAGATTAGATAGGTCTGGATAGTAGCCGTGTTTATCTAAGGCGTAAAATCCGCAGGACTACCATACAAGTGAAACAATCGCAAAGGGATAAGCTTTTGAACATTGTGTAAGAAACATTAACATAGTGCCTATTTATTGTCAAGCTGGATGGGTAGCCTTAATCCACCATCAAAATTATGACCTCAAAAGCAAGCCGAAGCTGGCGAGAAACGAAATCTTTCACCAAAGAATGACAAAACGTTTCCTTTGGCGAGATTCAATAGGTGGTGGATTTTGGGTAGTTACCCGCTTTTCTGCATAACCGACACTAAGGTGTTTGTCAGACCGAACCAGGGCCGTCCAGCCATTATGGGCCTCTGATATCCAGGTTGCCGTCAATGCCGTCTTCATCGAATCCTGATTGCCATTTCTGCCGTGTGATATTGAAAACGATATTTGTCCATCCGCCGGGCACCGCGTCTACTCGTGACACCATTAGTGAGCCGCCCGCGAAAGTGTATTTCGCCTTGACCTTGCCGGACAGGTAGTCACGCAATAGATCGGAGTCAGCGGGGTATGACCCCGTGCCGGCGAAATAGGAGCTAGCCGTTACTTTGACGTTGGCGACTTCCTCATTGGCCGCGGTCACCTTGGCATCTTCAGCCACCCTGGCAGTGCTAAAGGCAGCTATTGACGCCACAACTCCCACAATTACTAGAGCCAATTTCTGAGCCTGCATAGTCCACCTGCCACCAAAGAGACTCCGTTTTGCAACTCCTCCTGTTTTGCCTGGCCCCTGTAGGAATCAACCTGACTTTCTATCTGGATACTAGCATCACGAATACGCACCGTCAATGGAGTGACAGTGGTGCCATTGGTGTTCTTGGTGACGATTCGGTGGTGACTCAGTGGTGGTTATGATTTGGCTGCGGCAAATAGACGTTGAAAGGTGGACTCGTTTCGAAAGGCAAGACATCACTGGCATGGCTACCGTGCCGGCTTGGATTTACCGGCTCCCAATGGCCTCAAGAGGGATAGCAGGACCAGGCCGGCGGAGCTGGCAGCGACGAGGATGAGAAAGCCCAGCCGATAGCTGTCCGTCAAGTCAAACGTATAGCCCGTTACGATTGGCCCGATGGCGCCGCCAAAGGTCACGGCAAAGACAGCCGTGCCGAATATGCTGCCCTGGGAGCGCGTCCCGAAAAGCAGGGCAACGAGTGGCGAATAGACCCCGAAGAAACCGCCGTGCCCGAACCCGTAGATAGCGCCGAACAGGTACAGCGTCCCCAGGTCGTTGAAGAACTGCAGTGATACCAGTGTCGAAATCAGTATGACAAAGCAGATAGTGAGCGTCCGCTTGTTTCCAATTCTGTCACTGACATAGCCCATGGCCAGCCGGCCAACCATACTGGACCCGCCGATGATTGCTAGGACAACAGCGGCATTGGCCGCGGATATGCCCAGCCCTTGAGCGTGTGGTGCTATGTGGACGAGGACACTCTGCGTGCAGAAGCCGAAGGCCATGAAGGCGAAGAAGACTATCCAGAACTGCCGGGTGCGGGCCGCCTCTCGAAAGGATGTGCCTACCTCCTGCGGTCTTGCCTTCTGGACGGTGGTCTGCTCAATCCCATCGGGCTGCAGGCGCATCTTGTAAGGGTCTCGCCGCAGAAACTGGGCCATCGCGATGATTACCACCGTGGAAATGATACCCAGGATAACAAATGCCACGCGCCAATCGTAAATGGAGATGAATTGGCGGGCGAGGAGCGGCATGACCATGATGCCCAGCCCCGTCCCCACCTTGGATAGCCCGCTCATCAGACCGCGCTTTTTGACAAACCACCTGGCTATGGTGGACAGGAGGACCACATCGGCGGCGCTGCCGCCGATGCCGACCATCAGGCCGAAAAACAGGTAGAGCTGCCACACGGAGTTGACCTGGGACGTCAGCATATACCCGGCGCCCAGGAAAAGGGCGGTAGTGATGAAGATGACCCTCGGCCCGGTCTTGTCATTGATGCTGCCGGAGAGAATACCAATCAGGCCCATTAGAAAATAGCTCAATGAGCTAGCACCGGAAATCAGTGCTCTTGACCAGCCGAAATCGTTGAGCAGGGGGACAAAGAAGACGCCGTAGCTCTGAAAGGTCCCCATGGTCATGGCATGGATGATGAAAGCTGCGGCAACGATGACATAGCCATAGAAGAACCGGGGACTGCCGGTATTGGTCACGTGCCAAAACTCCCTCTGGCCTGGACTGATTTCAAACAACGAAAAACCGCCAAAAATGATGGCAGGTTATGTTTCGACTAAATGCACATATTCAGGGGATCGCTTGGCGACTGTAGTTGTATACTGCTTCATAACCCGCCCCACTGATTTTTCAATGACACAATGATTATAGTGCAATCAAGAACGCAAGTTGCTGATGCACGAACATGGGTGTGACCATATGAATATAGGTGTCCGTACTGGTAGGTCTGAACACGCTGGAGCTAGAAGGACACTAGCCACGCTCAGTTCTCTTTGCCAGCCACCGCCTGAGGGACGCCTGGCTTTCTCCGGAAGGGCGCCCGGCTAGAAGACCTTCTACGCTGATATCCTCGTCCAAGTCTTCCCAATGAACTCCCTGGCCCCTGCCTATCAGTTCCCAATTAGCTCGCTCCTTTGCCGTAGCATGCAGGAGCCTGGGGTACCAGGCCAGAGGCACCGTAAGGGTCCTGCCGTCACTGAGTTCTACGGTAAGGGCCTCATCTGTAATTTCAACAGTAATGGCATTCGGTACTTCAATATCAAGTCTGGAAGTAGTCATTCCACGCCTCCAACAATTCGACTTGGTGTTCGTCAACCATCCGCTGAATAATTGTTATTTCCAACCTGCTAAAACCACCACTTCTCTCCAACCTTACCGGGGCTAGCCAGAACTTAGCCACGTTTTCGTCCCGTCGTATATGGATGTGCCGCGGCTCGTTCCTATCATTTGCGTAAAAGAAAAACCGGTACGCCTCAATGCGCAGAACAGTTGGCATTCCTCACGTCATATCCTTTGCGCTTTCATTATCATATCATCACTCACTGCACGAGTATGACATCACGGTTCAACTGTGGGCATATCAATATTGATGGTAAAGGTTACATTTTGTCAATGGCGCCCGGTGACCCGTAATCCGTTGATTCAGCTACAGCCACCTCGTGATTACCACCAATGGAATGGGTGGGAATCGACGGTTCAGGGCCTGCCTTGCACCTGTCATTCTATCCCGCTTAGCGAAACGACAATCCTCTCTGGTCATAATAGAACTTTTGTGCTATTATGGGGCAGATGACGTTACGGGAGGTCAAACATGAGACTTTTGAGATTGGCTATCGAGAGGGAACGCTGGGACCTGGCGGCGCACACTATCGTCCTCGCCGCGGTTATGATGCTGAGCAAAGGAGAGAAGCCACATGCCGGCCGAAACAGAGAGAAGAAGAACAGAGGACAGTAAGCCGAGAAGACCGGGGTTCTATGACCGGGTCCTGGCGGAGGCTGACCAGCTTGATTTTGAGTTGGCCGCCGGCGTCGAGGGCATTGATGACGAAATAACCCTGCTGCGCCTCAAGATAAAGTCCATCCTGGAGCATGACCCGGAGAACATCAAGCACCTCACGCTGGCAACAGACGCCCTGGCCAGGCTTATCAAGACGAGATACAACATCAGCAAGGCACAGAAAAAGGGGCTACAGGAGGCCATCGGCAATGTCCTCAGAGATGTCGCCATCCCCCTCGGTATCACCATCGGCGGAAATATCATCAAGTAGTCCCCGGAGCGAGCTGATTCTGCACCAGCTACGCCCCTACCAAAAGGAAATAGCCCTCGCCATACTGGACAGCGTCTCTCGGAAGCGAGGGCTGACCTTTTCCGTAGAGATCGCCCGCCAGGGTGGCAAAAACGAGCTTTCCGCCCAGCTTGAGCTTCTGCTCCTGACCTTCTACATGAAGAAGCCGCTGAACCTGGTGAAGTGCTCGCCCACCTTCAAACCACAGACGGTTATCTCCATGATGCGGCTAAAGGACAGGCTGAACGACGCTGGCTACAGCGGCATCTGGGTGACAGAGATGGGCTATATCATCCGGCTGGGCAAGGCTCGCGCCATATTCCTCTCAGCGGAGGAGTCCGCCAATGTCGTGGGCAATACCGCCCACCTGCTGCTGGAGATTGACGAGTCCCAGGACGTCAGCAAGGAGAAATACAGCAAGGAGTTCAAGCCCATGGGCGCTACCACCAACGTGACCACCGTCCACTGGGGCACGACCTGGGACGACACGACCCTGCTGGAAGAGGTCAAACAGACCAACCTGGAGTTGGAGAGAAGGGACGGCATCAGACGCCATTTTCGCTACGACTGGCCGGAGATTGCCAAACATAATCCCGATTACCTGGCTTACGTTGAGGGAGAGCGGGCACGCCTGGGTGAGGACCACCCGCTTTTTCTGACCCAGTACCGCCTGCTGCCCATACGCGGTGGCGGAGGTTTTCTCGGTCGTGAGCAGCAGGCCCAACTGCAGGGGGAACATGCCCGGCGGCGTCAGCCGGCACCGGGCAAGGTCTATGTGGCCGGCATTGACCTGGCCGGGGAAGCGGAAGAGGAAGAAGGCAGCCACCTGAAGGTGCTGAAACCACGCCGGGACGCCACGGTAGTGACCATCGGTGAGCTGGACTTCTCCCTGTGTGGCGCTTACCAGAAACAGCCCTGCATCAAGATTATTGAACACTACTGGTGGACAGGGCAGCGCCACGCCGAGCTTTACCCTCGACTTGTTGACCTGCTCAAGAACGTCTGGCATAGCCGCAAAATAGTGGTTGATGCCACCGGGCTTGGCGAGCCGGTGGCGGCCTTTCTTCGCAACGCCATTGGCAGCAGGGTGGTCCCTTTCAAGTTCACCGCCCCGGCCAAATCAGATTTGGGCTTTAACCTGCTGGCGGCCATAAACGCCGGCCGTCTGAAGATGTTCGCCGGAGACGGCTCACCGGAATACCGCGAGTTCTGGACAGAGATGGCACAGGCCAAGAGCTACTACCGCGCCTCCCAGACCATGAACTTCTACGTTGACCCAGCGCAGGGCCATGATGATTTCCTGATGAGCCTGGCCCTTCTGGTAGAGGCGGGAAACCGCTACGAGCCACGCAGTGCCAAAGGGAATTAGGAGACCTGACTTTCGACTCATAGTGGCGAGTCTCTACAATTGCTATCAAAGCCCGCAAATGCTATACTGACCGTGTAAGCTTAGTGCTGACCATGAAAACGTTTCAAGTAATACGCAGCGGTATTGTTTTTGAGCTTCAGCCCGAACCAGAAGGGGGATATACCATAACAGTGCCTTCTCTTCCTGGGTGTATCTCCTACGGTGAGAACTTTGAGAAAGCCATTGAAATGATAAGAGATGCCATTGAAGGCTGGCTAAGTGTAGCGAGGCAAGAAGGAATACCGATACCTGAGCAGTTTGAATCTATCGAGGTCAGAGCTCTCTAGGACAGCTTATACATGAGACAAAGGCTACCGGCCTTGAAACCCAGAGAAGTCATAGCTGCTCTGACGAAAGCTGGCTTTGAGGTAAGAAGGCAAACTGGTAGCCACGTGATAATGTACAGGGTTGGCTTTCGGCGTCCAATTTCTATTCCCCAGCATCCCGGCGACTTACCGCAGGGAACGCTCCGAGTCATAATCAGGGAAGCAGGTCTAACCATGGAAAGCTTCTTGAGCTTGCTGTAAACTCCGTTTGAGATAGCGCAGGCCAAAAGCCACTACCCCCCTCCCAGACGATGAACTTCTATGTTGAACCGTCCCAGTGCCATGACGATTTCCTGATGAGCCTTGCCCTTCTGGTGGAAGCGGCAAACCGGTATGAGCCACGGGAGGCGAGGGGAAGGGGATAGCAACGCCCGCGATGAAATGCCGGGTTTTTGTTAATCCAGCCTACTCAGTGATATACTTTTTTTGATGACTATGGCATAGTTTCTGATGTATGTAACCGAGTAATCAAATGGGACAGAGGCTACCAAGAATATCCTGGAAGGAGTGCGACAAAGCTCTTAAGAAAGATGGTTGGTATGAAGTCAGGCAGACGGGAGACCATCATCATTATGCTCATCCTACAAGAGCAGGACTGGTTACTATTCCGGAGCGGTCCACTTTGGCAATGCCTCTCGTCAAGAGCGTTTTGAAACAGGCAGGGCTGAGCAACGAAGAGTTTGTCCGGTTACTTCGTAAAAGGAGGGGCTAAGATGGCTGAAGAGTATGAATACACTGTGGTTTTGGAATATGACGATGAGATTGGCGAATACGCCGCCTTAGTCCCCTCTTTACCCGGTTGCCATAGCCAGGGCAGGACCCGCGAGGAAGCTCTGGCTAATGTGCAACAAGCCATTCGAGGCCATATAGAGGCCCTGCGGCAACTGGGATGTGAAATCCCTGTTGAGGCACGGGTCAGAGTAGCTGTCTGAAGCATATGGAGAACCTATCTAAGAGAAGACTCGGAGTCATTATCAGGGAAGCAGGTCTAACCATGGAAAGCTTCTTGAGCTTGCTGTAAACTCCGTTCCAAAAGGTGTTGACATGTCTTGCATATTTGGTGTATTGTGAGGGCTACGCTATATATGGGGCTGCGACAAGGGCATTCAGGATTTCCGAGTCCAAAAACAGCAAAAGGAGAAGTGAAAGATGACTGAAGACGTGAGGCGACGCGAAACCTTCGATGAATATGCTGACGCTTTTACGGTGACAATCACGCCCTTCGGAGCCAATTTGTCATTTTCTGTGCGTGAGGCTCATCCCTCCTCGAATAAGCCGCCGCAAATTCAGCACTTGGGCACTTTGCGAATGAGCGTTGAACATCTCAAAACTATGGTGGTAATCTTGCGCCGTCAGATCCTCCAAGTTGAAAACGACACAGGGGTGAAAGCAGATGTGCCACTTGCCATACTGAATCAACTCCAGATTTCTGCCGAAGACTGGGGCTCTTTCTGGAAATTGCCGTAGCGGCGACCGAGCCAAGAGAGGAATAGAGGTGGTTATTTTTGGAACTGAGCAGGTAGTATCACCATCCGCTGTTAATCGAGAGATTATTTTGCAGCTATCTCAAAGTCCCGCAATAGAACTTAATCCGATAAGTAGTCCAGGCATTACACTAAAGGTGCATGAACCTGTCGAGACCCTGAGCTTGGATAGGCTTGACTCGGCGACCATTCTCCCAAGTGGGTGGGAGAGCGGTGGCTGGCGTCTGAAAACTATCATGCTGGTACAAATCCGGCGTGAGCATGGAGAATCCATAGCAACCATATGGTTGGAGGGCATCACTGAATACGGTGTAGCAGACAGCGATGAAAAAGCCAAGGTGGACCTCGTTGCTTCACTTGGAGAATACCGCCAGTGCCTTGAAGAACGGCAGGAAAATCTAGGAGAATCAGCCCGCAAAGAATTAGAAGCGCTAAAAAGACTTATTGAGCCTATGACTCCTACCATTGGTTGAGGCTGGCGAGTGGACTACTCTGAACTTCGAAGCTCTCTGCTTTCAAAGGGACATGCTGAAGAGAGTTGCAGTGGTCATCACATTTTCTTCTTTATTGACGTAAGTGGGAAGACTTATCGGGCGACAAAATTCTCACATAGCGCACGTGGACAGATTAGCGATAATCTGCTAAGTCTAATCTCTCATCAGATGCGGCTTACCTCAAAGGAACTCAATCACTTCGTAAGTTGCGACCTCGATTGTGAGAAGTGGTTTGAGCTTTGGAGCGAACGGCAAAGCGGTTGGCATAGATAGGCTTTGCTTCAGCGAGTACCTTTTCTTACTCCACCTTCTTGAACATCTTACGCGGTGAGCTGCAGATGGGGCATATCTCCGGGGCCTCCCCCGCTACCGTGTTGCCGCACACCTGGCAGACAAAGTAGGGCTGCTCTTTCGGCTTCTGGCCCGACTCCAGGGCCTTGAGGGCCTGCTCATACAGGCCGTGGTGGACCTTCTCCACGGCGTTGGCATAGCCGAAACCGATTTCGGCCCGTTTGCTCTTATCGGCTTTGGCCTGCTCAATGAAAGCGGGGTACATTTTGGTGAACTCGTAGTGCTCACCGCTGATGGCCACGCCCAGGTTGTCCTTTGTGGCTTTGATGCCACCCAGGACGTCCAGATGGCTGCGAGCGTGGACAGTTTCCGCCTCCGCGGCTGCCCGGAACAGTCTGGCTATCTGGGGCTGGCCCTCTTTGTCCGCTTTGTCCGCAAAAAAGAGGTAGCGCCGGTTGGCCTGGCTCTCGCCGGCAAAGGCTGCCTGCAGGTTCTCCTGGGTATTGACCATGTGAAGCCTCCTCAGTTCTAGCGTTATCTAATATTATATCATACCAGCGAGTGTCCTGAAGCCGATACCGTCTTCACCACATACAGGGTCATACCCTGGCGACTGAGGCGGACACACAGGTCCTCAGCTTCCGCCTTATCTTTCACCAGCGAGAACAGGGCCGGCCCTGAGCCGGCCACGTGGACATTACTGGCACCGATCTTCAGGATGTGGCTGCGATAGACGCTCAGCTCGTTATCGCGGGCAAAGAGGATGTTCTCAAAGGCATTGAAAAGCAGGTTTGGCGTGAGTCCCTTACCCTCCTGCAGTGCCTTGACCAGTGTTTGTGTAATCTGTCCATCTGTGTAGTGGGCAGGTTTGAGGCTGGCATAAAGCTGGGCGGTCTTGCCCGGCAGGCGGGGCACCGGCGGCAGCATGAGCAGCACCCAAGCCGGTGGGGGCGGAAGCAGCGGGGTTACCAGCTCGCCGCGGCCCCTGACCAGGGCTGTGCCACCGGATAGAAAGAAGGGGACATCAGAGCCCAACTGCGCCGCTAGCTCGCTCAGCCTGTCCGGTGAGAGGCCAAGCCCCCATATCTGGTTGAGACCTAGCAGAGTAGCAGCGGCATCACTGCTATCGCCGCCCAGTCCCGATATTAGAGGGATACGCTTTGCGATGGTTATAGCGACGCCCTTACGACAGCCTGTCACACTCTGAAGTAGGCTAACCGCATTAGACAGCAGGCTCTTTTCCGCAGCCCACTCCGGCAGGTCTGATTTGAAGGTGACTTCCGTAGCTGGTCCAAAGCTCAGGCGGTCGCACAGGCCAATGGTCTGCATGACACTGCGGATTTCGTGAAAGCCATCCGGACGCTTCCCCAACACCTCAAGCGTCAGGTTTATTTTGGCGGGCGCCGTTATTATCATGCCGCTCTCTTAGCTTCCGAGTATGCTCTGAGCAATTCGGCCCACTCTTCCAGGGATAATGTCTCGGCCCGCCTTTGTGGGTCAAGGCCGGCCTTCTCCAGCAAAGGCAGGACATCAGCCTTTACCCGGCCCAGTCCCTGGGCCAGCGAGTTCACGATCTGCTTGCGAGGGGTGCTGAAACCGGCCTTCACCAGCGCAAAGAACCCGCGGGTATCCCCAACAGCCACGGCGGGCCGGGGATACAGGTCAACACGCAGTATAGCCGAATCAACCTTCGGTGCGGGGTAAAAAGCACGAGCCGGCACGTAGCTGACTATTTTCGGCTTGCCGTAAAACTGCACACTGACGGCCAGGATGCTCATCTCGCCCGGTCCTGCCGTGATAGCCTGGGCGATTTCCTTCTGCACCATCACGACCATCAGCCGGGGCTTGACCGCCGCCTCCAGGAAATGGCGCAGCACCAGCGAGGTAATATAGTAGGGAAGATTGGCCACCACTTTGTAGCCAAGGCTATTTACCGGTGACGGTAAACTCGCGGCGTGCTCCCGCAATAGGGCGCCCGGCTCGACCTCAAGGATGTCCCGGTTGATAATGGTCATATTGTGGCAGTCAGCCAGGGTCTCTTTCAGGACAAGGGCAAGCTGGCTGTCCAGCTCAATGGCCATGACCCAGCCGGCCTGACGGCACAGCTCAGAGGTCAGTATGCCCAGGCCTGGCCCCACCTCGATGACAATATCGTCCGGGGAAAGCTCCGCGGCCGTGGTTATTTTTTTCAGCACGCTGCCGTCAATAAGGAAGTGCTGGCCCAGTCCCTTCCTGGCGTGCAAATCGAAGCGGCGCAGTAGCTGCCTGGTGCGCGCGAGCAGTGACGGCATTGGCGATGCGGGAGAGATGCTCATGATAAGCAGTGAGGCCGTGCACCCACCCTCGATCTTGGCTCGTGGCTTGCCTCAGACCAGCCGGCTCCAGCCAGGTAGTCCTGCGGCACCCAGGGTTACCTATTTACCGCTGCTGCCTCTCAGCCCTGACGGGGTTCATAGGTCCCTGCCGCGCAGGGCCCAACTCTCAACGCCACTTAGCCCAAACAGTCCCACCAGCCAGAGACCTCAAGCGGGAATTCGACCCTGCTGTAGCGGATTGCAGGTTCAGGGCACCGCTAGCTCCCCGTCTAGCACGACCTCCAAAAAATCGTAGTTTATACACTGTAGTTTGTCAAGCCTCCGGGTCACGAGTCCGCCGTTTTCTTCCGCAGGACTAATCGCGGGTCAGCCCACGCGTCAGAATCATTTCTTTGACGATAGTCCCATATACTTCTATCAACTCTTCTGGTTTAACTTCAACTCCGAGAGCCTGGCAGATGCCAAGGTCAAATCTCAAGCGAATGTCAGAGGGCGCCACCGGACTACCGAGGACGCCAAAAAGGGATGGCTGAGCACGGCGGCGCACAGACCAGAAGTCTTTATAGCGCTGGTCAAAATTAGTATCCAGTTGTTCCCGCAGAGATGGGAACTGCACTTGAGAATACTTCTCAAAGACCTTGACCAGATTACGAAACGCTTTGCCGTCTGGAGGATAGAGATTCATTTCGTAAAGGTCATAGAATCGAATGTCAATATATCTGCCGGTGGTCTCCTCTTTCAGAAGAAAGAATTGGACCAGGAAGAGCACAGAATTTAGCAGCACAGCTATAGCCTTGGCCTTGAATGTGTCGGGTTCGACGACTACGTTGACCATATTCGAGGGAGAGAACGGACTTTCTGAGAAAAAGGCAGTAAGATAAGTATTAGGCGAATACGGATTAATCCTGCGGGCCACAACAAGGTTGGTTCGTACCATGTCAAGCTCACGTTCCAGGTTTCGCCAGAAAGCTTCCCAGCCGAACCCGGCAGGTTTGAAGCCGCTGCCCCTCATTACACGGTTCATGGCTTTATATGGCCTGCCGACAATATAGTCCCATTTATCCTGTATGCCCAGCGTTCTTATGCCGATACCCGTTCTAAGGGTAGGGCTCAAGACTTCCTTTTCAATATCGTATTTTACGCCTAGCTTAGAATAAGCCGAGATTGAGGTATCACTGTCATCAGTGAAACTCAAGAACGCCTCTTCAGTGCGGCAGGGTTCAAGGTTACGCGTCAAGAACAAGAAAGATGACACTCCTTTGGGGACAGGACGGTAACCTTCCCGGAAATAGCTATCCGGAAAACCGCGTAAACACCCCGAGAATTTCTCCAGAAATGCTAGGAGAGTATCACGATGGTTGAAATCGGAGACGCCACAGAACCACATTAAATTCGTGGAGCGCTGAAGCAAATCTTCTATCTGGAACGACTCTATGTCCAGTTTATCGCTGCGCAGGTGACCCAAGCTAGAGACCTGCTGCGCAATGTGGCTGGTATCGTCCTTTGTGAGATTCTTAAGGCCTTGCTTGATTAAACAGAATTTCACCAGTTTATTTGCTGTCGGCGGGTTCTTGGCGGCGATTAGCAGGATATCGCGATACTCTGACCACTCGGAGAAACCGTAGTTGAAGGTGGACTTCAGGATATATAGCGGTGTCCAGTTTGCGAAGATGAACTCCCGTGCTTTGGCACTCTCTCGGCCACGCAGTATGTTGATGGGAATAACGGCGCCATAGATGCCGCCATCATTGAGGAACTGGTCTGCCAGGGCAATGAAATGTCCCCATAGACCGATTTCCCCGCCAATCAGAGAATGAAAGCGTTTCATGTCCACATACTGCTGAATGCCGCGTTCCACTTTGGTGAAGGGCGGGTTCATGAGAATGACATCCACCGGCTCGAGGTCAACCTTATACTTCTCACCGTTGTTGTTTTCCGCTTCCGGTGACAGGGGAAACATCTCAATCTGTAAGCCCTCACGGTATTTCCTGCCCGATGATAGCCTTAGACTATCGCCCTGGATAATCTGTGTCCGGGCTAGAGTGGTCGCTGGGTCCATAGCCGCGAGGTTGGCGCTGGTGAGGTGCACGGCGAAAGGCATAATGTCTGCGCCGTATATTTCATCCTGGCAAAAGCGCCTATGCGGGTTACCTACTTTACCTTCTTCTATGAAGAGGTCTTTCTTTCTCCGGTATGCAGCGGTCAATATAGTCCCTGAACCGCTAGCGGGGTCGAACACGCTATCATTGCTCCATCGAATTGCCAGGCTGGCCAGGATGTCTGCCGCCTGCGGTCGTGTGTAGAATGCCGCCAGCATCTTCCGTATGTTTGCTGGCATTAGCTCGTGAAAAATACGACCGGGTAGCTCATATCTGACACGCTCCACTTCCAGACCCCAGATTAGGTCAAAGGTATCAAGTAGATATTTCTCGGAAATGGAGTCAAGGACATCCACCTCATAAATCGCCCTGTAGTTGATTTTGCGAATGCGGCGGAAAGCCTGGCGCAGGGAATAGTGATTGACGGGTTTCAGACCCTCAGTAAGCTCATTCAGTTCTGGTGTCGCACTGCTGTAGAGCCTGAAGAACAGGATTTGGCTGAGGATGATATAAGAGGCCAAGAAACGCCCTACGGACTCGCCTTGTTCTGCCTTCAGGTGGCTTATGCCGGTAAGCAGTTTCCGATCAGTGACCACGCGCAGCAGCATGGGGTCAGACAACGAAACTGTCTCCATTAAGTCAGTAACATGCTGCTTAAGAAGTGAGATAACGAAGTTTAGAGAATATCCCTTTTCCAGGCGCTGTTCGAGCCTAGCACCAACCTCAGTTAGGAGCCTCGTTAATACCTGGGGAAAGGTCAAATCGCGGTATTCCTCTTTCAGGATGGGAGTGTCAACAAGGCAGGTAACCGGCGACGCGTGAATGGCAGACATTACGTCCTGTGCTGTTGGCTTGGTGGCTCTCACCGAGGTGGGCAGAAACAGGAGCAAGCCATGATTGAGGCCACTTTCCTCTTTGTGACGCTGGTATTGTATGAAGGCAGACTTCAGCGTGGGGACGTCCTCACCAATCTTTACAGATAACAACCACTTCCTGTTGAGCAGTTCGAAAACGATATCCGGGACGGAAACATAGGATACCTCAGAAACGCCGCTGCCGCCTTGTGCCCTAATCAAGTCTATCAAGGCAGGATAGAAGGTCCGCTCAGTAACTTGTGGCTCCACGGGGATAAAGTATGCTCCTTGCCGCCAGTATAACCTGTTTCCACAAAGCGAATCAAGAGATAAAGTCCCTACACTGACAGAGCTTTGTCCCCAAAACCAAAAGTCCCCTTCCCTTGAATGTCTTGAATGTAAGGGAAGGGGACTGAGGAGACAGTGACCGGCTATCTAGGTGCCCGTGTAGTTGGGTGTCCTTTTCTCCAGGAAGGCGTTGACAGCCTCAACGTGATCATTGGTGTTGAAGGTGGTCATCTGCAGGGCGAAAGAGGTGGGCAGGACGAGGTTTAGCCTTTCCAGGACTATCTTATTGATAGCCATCTTGGTGTACTTGATGGCGAGGGGCGGGACCTCGCTGACCAGCCGTGTGGCGAAGGCCCGGGCTTCCGGCATGACCTGCTCCGGCGGCACCGCCTTGTTTATCATGCCCATTTTTGCCGCGTCCACCGCACTGATAGGGTCGCCTGTGAAGAGGTATTCCTTGGCCTTGGCCATGCCCATGAGGAGAGGCCACATAACGCAGCCGCCATCGCCGGCGGAGATGCCCACCCGGACATGGGGGTCAGAAATACGGGCCTTTTCCGAGGCGATAATGATGTCACAGGACAAAGCGAGCGATGCCCCCAGCCCTACCGCCGGGCCATTGACGGCGGCGATTACCGGGCGGGGCAACTCGACGATGTTACGGATGATATTAATGGGCTCTTCAATGGGAGGCAGCGGGTTATTCCCAGGGTCTTCCAGGCGCCGTTTGAACCACTGGATGTCCCCGCCGACGCAAAAGGCTTTGCCAGCACCGGTGAAAATCACGGCCCAAACATCATCATCCCAGGCCAGCTCCTCAAAGATGCGGGTTATCTCCCTGTGCATTTCAAAGGTAATAGCATTCAACGTGTCAGGATGGTTCATGGTCACGGTGGCAATCTTGTCTTTCTTCTCCACAATCAGGTGCTTGTAGTGTCCATAGTCCATTCGGTCTTCTCCTTTCTGTAATTTCGTTGCCATACTATTACACCCGCCTCCGCCTTGTCAATCGGCGGTCAGCAAACGCCATGGATTTGTGAAGACCTGGAAATGCGCTGCACCAGGCGGCATCATCTGGACGGCCTCGTAACGATATTTCGACCCAGGGAACTCATGTGATGACTGGCTGCTGGTGGCCCTGCATGTTGCGGACTTCCATCATTGCCAGGATCGAGCGTTGTTCAGGAGTCTCACTCCGTCTCAAAGTCCTTGATTTCGGAGGGTTCTCCCGGCAGGCCCAGCTTCTGCCACCTGGCCTTGATGCGGTTATATACCTCTTCCTTCATCTTCATCCGCCTGGAAAAGACCTTCAGATACCGGTGCTCCTTGCAGGCGTTTATCAGGACTTTGGAGCCGTAGGGCCTTTTCTCCGGCGGGTTCTGGGACGGGTCCAGATAGGTTGACCACGTATTCCGCAGGATATCAATGTCTTCCACTGGCTTGCAGCGAGTGGACATGGCCCAGAGGACCTCATTGATGTTAGAAGGGTCAACATCCTCATCCACGACAATAATCCACTTGGTATAGTAGCCGGCGCCGGGGCACTGTGCCGCCAGCGAAAGGACCTGTGAGGCATGGCCGGCATACTTCTGCTCGATAGAGACCACCAGCACACCAAAGGCGCTAGCCGCCGCCGGATAGGCATAGACGCTCTTGATGCCCGGCATGCCCATGCCTTCCAGGTCACAGTGCACCCGCGCCGACTTGCTGATGCTATAGAACCAGCCCTCCTCACAGGACGGATAGTCTGACATCAGGACGCCGGTCAGGATAGGATTGTTGCGGAAATGGACGCATTTCACCTCGATGACCGGCTGGGGACCGCCGGGATTGCCATAGTAGCCGGTGAACTCGCCGAAAGGCCCCTCGTTGGCTACTCTGCCCGGATAGGCGAGACCTTCAATGACTATCTCCGCCCTGGCCGGTATGAGCAGGTCGGTGACCTCCCCCTTGATAACCTCAATCGGCTCGCCCTGCAAGCCGCCGGCATACTCATACTCGGACACATTCTTGGGGGCCTGCAGCGACCCGCAGGCATAGAGGAGCGGGTCAACACCATAGACGGCGGCCACCTCGCACGGCTTGCCTCGCTTCCACCAGCCCTCCCGGTGTATAAGAGCGTCCTTGCCCGGGGAGACATAGAACCCCACCTCGTTCTTGCTCATAACCATCTGCCGGTATGTCCCCAGGTTCAGCCAGCCGTGGTCCGGGTCCTTGGTGATGATAACATCAGCGGTGCCGATATAGCGGCCACCATCGAGGGGCCAGAACTTGGGTACGGGGAACTGCGTAATATCAATATCATCGCCAAAGAGCACATTCTCATTTACCGGGGCGGACCTGGCATCAACGACCTGTGGCGGAATGCGCTTGCCCACCCTTTCTCTGGTGAACTGGATGAGCTCCTTGGCTGTTTTCCCAATGGGCATCCGCATGGCCAGGGCGATCCGGTCCATGCTGGAACCCAGCATACTGAGGAGCACCCTGCGGTCCCGCGGATAGCCCTTAATGTTCTCGAAGAGCAGGGCCGGGCTGCCTATCTGTTTGCCCAGCATATAGGCGATGCCGGACATCTCCTGGTCCCAGTCAACCTCTTCCGATATTCTCAGAAGCTCTCCTATCTTCTCCACCTCTTTTAGCCAGTCACGCAAGTCCCTGACCATTTCTGTCTTCCTGCCTCCTTCAAAATTCTTTTTTTAGACGCTTGAATCTCGCCGCGTCTGAGTATAGCTAACAAGCAGGTCGGGTTGGGAAACCCGACCTACGCTGGCCGAGCAGTTTAGAACCTGCTGTCAACAGGACAGGAGACAGCATCCAGTGCATCCCGTCTTCTAATCCGGATGCCAGCCTGCGCTGGAATCGGTCATGAGTATTTGGCAATACTCACCATGAAGGATGAAAATAACGACACACTGTCATTCTGACCCTGAACGTAGTGAAATGACATTACAAACTGGAGGCTGAACGCTGACAGCTCAGCTACATCGTCTCACCCGCCACCGGACGTTGAACTACGTCCATCTCGCTTCTAGGTTTGCTGGCCTTATAGACTATCCTGGGGTCTGATTCCGTGGCCTTGTAGATCTTGACCTTGGCCGCAGTCTCGATATTCAGGCTGATGGGGCAGCAGTGGTCCAAGTCACCCTCGAGCAGGACATTCATGTTAGTCCCTTTGTTACGAGCCAGGGGCATGCCCCGGGCAAACTTGCCGGCGCCGACAATGAGCGCCACGCACTGCGGGTGCACCCCTTCCATGGTATGAATCCGGCCCTTCGCCTTCCGCCCGCGGGCATTCTCCAGATAGACCCAGTCCAGGTCCTTCAGACCTTTTGCCTCTGCTGTCTGGCGGTTAATCATGATGAAATTGTGCCACGGATTCCGGTCGCTAATCTCGGCCAGCCAGGGGAGACCATGCGTGCCGGAACCGGCGTGCACCACGTCCTTGTAGGAGAAGGCGAACAGGTCCAGATCGGGGTCCTTCTCCCGCTGGATCGCGGGCGGGAACCAGCTCAGCAAAGGAGTATATTGTGCCAGGTCAACCTTGATACCACGCGGCTCACACAGCTCGCCGATTTCCCGGCCGTGGTCAATCAGGAACTCCATGTAGATAGAAGAGCGGGCATCAACAAAGGGTCGCCAGTAGGCCTCTTCTACCCGCTTGGGCCACTTGGCAAAGCCGTGCTCCGCAAACCACGCCAGGTCATGTGCCTCGCCGAACCTGGCCCGCAGGATACGGTCGCAGATTTCCTCCCAGGTGTATAGCTTGTCAACATCCAGCGCCGGCGGCACACCGAGGGTGGTGCAGTTGACGTTGTTAATCTGGGTATAGTACTCCTTAGAGAAGCCCATGCGAATTGCCAGCTCGTTCAGCACCCACTCGTGCTGCCGCCTCTCATACATCGGCTCGACGCAGCGGTTGCGCACGGGATAGGTATGGTCAAGCATGCCTACCGGCGGAGCGTGGACGAGGTCAGCCTCGATGGCGGACATGCTTTCCAAAGCCGAGGTATCGGGCAGGACGATATCGCAAAAGCCTTCGGTGGTCTCATTGTGGAAGATGTAGCTGCCGGCCATAAACGGCACGCTCTTGAGGAACTTCTCCACGTTCTCAAGCTCATGGGTGGTGACGGCCATGTTGCTGCCATAGCCGAAGAGGGCTTCCGCCCGGTAGGGAAAAACGAACTTTCGGTATAGCTCTTCCGATTGCTCATTGAAGGGGAAAGAGGAGAAGGTGGGGCAACTGCTGAAAAGGTCGCTCAAGTTCAGCCGACGCGGCACCTTTGGCTCCGGGTGAGGCCAGGTGCCGGGAAAGCCGGCAGGCCAGTTGGTCGAGGTCAGGTGGCCGTCCTTGGTAGCGATGGGTGCATACCGCAAGCCGCCCGTCCAGGGGTTGCCGAAGCTGCGGGTAGCCCAGCCGATGGCGCCGCCCGGCACCTCACACGCCCCGACGAGATGGTTAAGGAGGTCCACCGCCATGTAGGCATGAAAACCGTTGCTGTGACCGCTGCCGCCCCGGAACTGCACCGCTGAGACGGGCCGGTAGGGCAGGGTTACCCCGTCAATGACGATTGTGGCGCCGATGTTGGCGTTCTCCCCGAACTCCCGAGCAACGCGCCGTATGGTGGCGGCAGGGACGGTGGATACCTTTTCCGCCCGTTCGGGCGTGTATTGCTTTAGATGCTCTTTGATGGCGGCAAAGGCCGGGCGGACTTTCACGCCCCGGACCTCAAACTCACCCTCCAGGGCCGGGTCTTTGACGGCTACCTTCCAGTTCTTGGCGATGCCGTCAGCAAGGTCCCACATGATAGGCTCGCCCTCATCGTCCCGCAGGTAGCGGCCATCGGGCTTGATGAGGTAAGGGCCGTTCGTCTTTTGCTTCAAAAACTCCCGGTCGTAGATGCCCCACTCATTGACCAGCAGGTTGGCCATGGCCAGGCAGACAAGGAGGTCTGTCCCGGGCAGGATGGGTATCCATTCGTCCGCCTTGCCGCCGGCGGCGTGGCAGATAGGGTCGAAGGCCACTACTTTCAGCCCGCGGTGGACGGCATCCGCCCGCTCCCGGCCCACCATAACCATGGAGTGCCCGGTGCCGACGCCCTTGCCAGCACCGAAGAAAACGATGTAACGGGCATACCTGAAATCGGGCGTGATAGACCAGGAGGCGTGGTTCATGCCAGCACCCAGGTGAGAAGCGTCACCGCAGTGGAGGCCGGCACCGGCTTCCGTGATATTCCTGGTGCCAAAGGCATAGCGCCACTGCCCCAGGGTAAGCATGACACATGAGCCGACCCGCCCGTTATTGGGGCTGGTGTAGGTAACCAGCTTATCGGGGTTGTCCTTGCGAATGGCGCCCAGCCTATCGGCAATCTCGCCCAGCGCCTCATCCCAGGAGATACGCTGCCACCTGGGGTCAACACCGAGTCCCTTTTCCGGGTTGCCCCGCCTTACCGGATAGTTAATACGGTTCGGGTCATACAGGATCTGTAGAGCAGAAAGCGCCTTACCGCAGGTGCCGCCTCTTGCCCCGTAGGTTGACTCCGGGTCACCCTCTATCATTATGGCAATACCATCCCGGACATGCACCCTGATAGAGCACTGCCCGTAGCACAGCCCGCACAGGGTCCTGACCCATCTATCTTCCCCGGGCTTGCCTAGCGCGGCTGCCGACATGCCATTCGCTCCTTCTTTCAGGTGTTTCGAGGGTAGTATAGCATTTCACACGGTGGTGTCAAGAGAGGTAGCCGTTCCGTAGTCCGCGATTCTTACTCAGTCGTCATTGTCATGAAAATAGCCAGACTCCTCTCCCTTGAGGGGAGAGGCATGGGTGAGGGTGTTGA
This sequence comes from Chloroflexota bacterium, assembly GCA_016210585.1. GTDB lineage: Bacteria > Chloroflexota > Dehalococcoidia > Dehalococcoidales > JAFGLR01 > JACQTX01. The sequence continues at coordinate 85 of JACQTX010000089.1, read as the reverse complement.
ATTCCCCCTCACTCTAACTCTCTCCCACCTGGGGAGAGAGGATTTTCATACTTTGTTGGTGACGGTGACAACCGTCATGATGGAT
>JACQTX010000082.1 GCA_016210585.1 Chloroflexota bacterium | reverse complement strand
TTCCTGAGCACCCGCACCTGGGTCGATCTCCGCAAAGGCGTTGAAGATCCACGCGCCGCTCAACTCCTTATCAACGCCATCAGAGGCATCCCCCTTGGGCCAGATCGCTCGGTCGAACCCCGTGCTGACATCTGTCCCTATCGGGGCCTTCAACCCTTCGACGAAGAGCAGGCCGAGTTCTTCTTTGGACGCGACGGTGACATTCAACGGCTGATCGAGAAGCTGAAGGCGACCCGATTCCTCGCGGTCATTGGCCCGTCAGGCAGCGGCAAGTCATCGCTGGTGCGCGCAGGATTGATCCCCGCTCTCAGACAAGGGGGGTTGCCGATCAGCCAGACCTGGAAGATCCGTCTGCTCACGCCCGGCGCGCGTCCGCTGGAGACGCTGGCGCTGCATCTCTCGGCCCTGATCAGCGGAGATGATCCCGTCGGTGTGATGCGCAACATGGAAGCCAATCTGCGTGCCGACGAACGCGCCCTGCACCTGGCAATGCGCCTGGCTCTCACGTCCTCGTCTTTCACGAAGGAAGAAGAGACCCGCGTGGTCCTCGTGATTGACCAGTTCGAAGAGATTTTCACGCTGTGTCATGACGAACAGGAACGCAGGCAGTTCCTCGCCAACGTGCTCTACGGCACGTCGATTCCTGATGGCCGCAGCCTTGTGATCCTGACATTGCGGGCTGGCTTTTATCCCAGGTGCGCGGCCTACCCTGACCTGGCGGCGCGCATTGCCGCACAGCAATGCCTTGTCAGTCCGATGGATGTCGATGGCTTGCTGCAGGTGATTGAAGAACCAGCGCAGCGCGTGGGGCTAGAGTTTGAAGAAGGACTCGTCGGAACCATCCTGGAGGATGTGGCGAACCAGCCAGGAACTCTGCCACTGTTGGAGCATGCGCTGTTAGAGTTGTGGGAGCGGCGGCGTGGGCGGATACTGACGCTGGAGGGATATTGGGAGAGTGGCGAGGTAGAGAGGGCGATTGCAAAGCGGGCCGACACCATCTACACGGCCTTCACCTCTGACCAGCAAGCGAGAGCGAGGCAGATCCTGCTCCGTCTGACCCAACCCGGCGAGGGGACCGAGGACACGCGACGGCGGGCAGCAATGAGCGAACTCGTCCCGCGCCCCAGCGAGAGCGACGCTGTAGAAGGGGTGGTGCGTGCTTTGGTCGATGCGCGTCTGTTGACGATGAGCGGGGATGAGCGAACAGGTGGTGAGCGGGCGGTCGATGTCTCGCACGAAGCATTGATTCGGGGCTGGCCACGGCTGCGGCAGTGGATCGACGAGGACCGTGCTGCGCTGCGCGTGCATCGCCGACTGACGGAAGCCGTACACGAGTGGCAGCGGCTGGGTCGAGACGAAGAGATGTTATATCGTGGCGCACGGCTGGCCGAGGCGGTCGAGTGGAGGGAGCGCAATGAAGCCGCGCTGAATGAGTTAGAGCGAGAGTTTCTGAATGCAAGTGTGGGGCTGCAGATCAAAGAGCGTCGTGCTGCTCAGCGGCGTGTGCAGCTGACTGTAGGAGGGTTGATCACAGCGCTGGTATTAATCAGTATATTTGCTTTCATTGCCTTCCATCAGAGCCGAATTGCAGATCAACAGCGAGATGCTGCTTTGAAAGCACGCGACGCTGCTGAACAATCAGGTAGAATTGCTTTATCTCGACTGTCCCGGGAACTGGCGATGATCTCAACCTCACAGTTACTCATTGATCCTGAACTGAGCGCTCTTTTGGCAATTGAGGCAGCGCGTGTGATGTATACAGAGCAGGCTGAAAACGCTTTGAGGCAGGTATTACTCAAATCACACATGAGAGCCGTCTTACATGGACATAAAGATGCGGTGGAGAATGTAGCGTTCAGTCCTGATGGCAAATTCATCACGACCGCGAGTAGAGACAAGACAGCGCGGGTGTGGGAAGTAGCGACAGGGCAAAGTCTGGCTATCTTGCGGGGACATGAGGATGCTGTGGAAAGTGCAGCGTTTAGCCCTGATGGTAAGCTTGTTGTTACCGCGAGCAAAGACAACACAGCGTGGGTGTGGGAAGTAGCGACAGGGCAAAGTCTGGCTATCTTGCGGGGACATGAAGGTATGGTACAGAGTGCAGCGTTCAGCCCTGACGGCCAGTTCGTTATCACGGCTGGCTGGGACAAGACGGCACGAGTATGGGAAGTAGCGACGTGGCAAAACCTCGCTGTCCTGCGCGGGCATGAGGATATGGTGGTGAAAGCAACGTTCAGCTTCGATAACAAGTTTATTGTCACGGCGAGTGAAGATAATACAGCACGAGTATGGGAAGTAGCGACGTGGCAAAGCTTAGCCATCTTGCGCGGGCATAAGGGTGCTGTGGAAAGTGCGGTGTTTAGCCCCAATGGCAAGCTCGTTGTTACAGCGAGCGGAGACAACACAGCGCGGCTGTGGGAAGTAGCGACAGGGCAAAGTCTGGTCGAGTTGCAGGGACACACAGATTGGGTAAGAAGCACGGCATTCAGCCCCGATGGCAAATTCATCGCCACAGCGAGTTGGGATGGAACAGCACGGCTGTGGGAAGTAGCGACAAGGCAAAGCCTCGCTATCCTCCATGAGCATGAGGGCGCTGTCAGCAGTGCAGCGTTTAGCCCAGACGGCAAGCTTATCGTTACGGCTGGTCGGGATAAGACAGTACGGCTGTGGGACGTGGCGACAAGGCAAAGCCTCGCTGTCCTGCGTGGGCATGAGGATGTAGTGGAAAGTGCGGCGTTTAGTCCAGATGGCAAGCTTATCGTTACAACCGGTTGGGATAAAACAGTACGATTGTGGGATGTGGCGACAAGGCAAAATCTCGCTATCCTCCAGGGGCATGAGAGCGCTGTCGGCAGTGCAGCGTTTAGTCCTGACGGCAAGCTTATCGTTACGGCAAGTGGAGACGACACAGCTCAGATCTACACCTGTGAAGTCTGCGGCTCTATCGAAGACCTTCTCGCTCTGGCCCGTGCCCGAGTCACGCGAGAACTGACGCAGGAGGAACGGGAGAAGTACCTGCATGAGCCGCAACGCTAATGAGGAAAGCTCTCTCTCCCGCCTTACCTCCTCCCTCGTAGCTCACAGGGGGAGGTAAAGGGGTGTAAACATTGATGAGGAAAGCGCGGAGATCCCTGGTATCATAGTGGAACAAAAAAATCACCATGATCTATTCGGTTCCACCGTGAGCTCAGGAGAACTCTCATGCGCTATCCCCGTGAATGGTATCAAATGTCCGACACAATTGCCACGCATTTGTCACACTTACGGCCCGCTGAACAACGCAGCTTGGCCTTGTGGGTCTACGGGGCCATCCTGGCCCACAGTGCCTGTCAAACAGCGGTGCTGGGGGCCTTACGGCGTCTTGCTCCTGTCGAGACCCTCCGCCAACGTCTGCGCGAGTGGCTCTATGACGGGGCCGACAAAGCGGCGCCCTGTCAGACGCAGGTGGAGGTCACCGCCTGCTTTGCCCCGCTGCTCCGCTGGCTGCTGACGTGGTGGCAGGCCCCCGACCTCGCACTCGCGGTTGATGCCACTGCCCATGGCACCACCGTGGTCGTGCTCGCCGTCAGTGTCCTCTCCCGAGGCAGTGCGATTCCGGTGGCGTGGCACGTGCTGCCCGCCAATCAGGCGGGAGCCTGGATGAGCCCGATCCTGCCGTGGCTGTGCCACCTGCGGCCCGCCGTCCCGCCGACGCTCCGGGTGCTGGTGCTGGCCGATCGCGGGGTGTGGAGTCCCCGCTTGGGGAAGCGGATTCGGGATCTCGGCTGGCATCCCGGGCTCCGGCTGCAGGAGACCGTGACCTTTCACCCGCTCGGCCAGGAGCGCCGTCCCGCACGGCGCCTCGTCCCGGGGCCGGGCCACGCCTGGGTGGGGCGGGGCGTCGCCTTTCGGGCGAAGCAGGCGCAACGGCTGGGCACCTTGATCGTCGTCTGGGGCGAGGGGCGCGCCACGCCCTGGGTCGTGCTCACCGATCTGCCGCCCGAGCGGGTGGGCCTGTGCTGGTACGGCCTGCGCGTGTGGGTCGAGCTGGGGTTCCGGGCCCTCAAAGGCCTCGGCTGGCAGTGGCAGAAGAGCCGACGCACCGACCCGACGCGCGTGGCCCGGCACTGGCTGGTGCTGGCCGTCGCGACACTGTGGGTGATGGCGACAGGGACGCGCGTGGAAGACGCAGAGGCGCAAGGGAAGCTGCCTGGACGGCTCCAGATCGCGCCAAGCTGTCTGACGGGACCTCGAGGGCCACGGGGCCGGCAGAGCAGTCTGTTTCAGCTGGGGCGGGAGGAACTGGAGACCCAACTGCGCCAGGGCTACTGCTGGCGGCGGCTGTGGCTGCTCCCCGATCCGTGGCCCGATCCCCCGCCCCAGTTGGTCATCGGGTATCACCAAGAGGGGAGCGAAATGTCTACTGCACATACGTGTACCTCCCCTTGTCAGCCACAAAGGGGGAGGAGATATGGAGAACTTTCAACAAGAAACCGTATTACATTGTCTGCTGATAAACAATAAATCGGCACTGCTCTGCGAAGCCTCGTGGTATAATCAAGGGTCGTTGTGAAATGCCTTAATGAGGGGGAATGGAGGATAAATGACATGGATCTGGTCATTGTTCGCATTGAAAAAAATGAAGAATTAAACATCATTTTAGGGCAGTCTCATTTCATCAAGACGGTGGAAGATCTCCATGAAACGCTGGTGAATACCGTGCCTGGGATTAAATTTGGCCTTGCTTTCTGTGAATCGTCAGGCCCTTGCCTTGTCAGGGCAAGTGGGACAGACCCTGAACTTGTCGAGCTGGCCAAGAAGAATGCCTATGCGTTGAGTGCAGGGCATAGTTTCGTGATCTTCTTGAGAGGAGCCTATCCTATTAATGTCCTGAACAGCGTCAAGAATGTGCCTGAAGTCTGTCGGATTTTCTGTGCAACAGCGAATCCTGTCGAGGTCATTTTGGCTGAGACAGAGCAGGGGAGAGGGATTCTTGGAGTGATCGATGGGCTGAAATCAAAGGGGATTGAGACAGAGAAAGACATCGCTGAACGAAAGGAGTTTTTGAGGAAAATCGGGTATAAGCTGTAGGGGGTTGAGGGTTGAGGGTTGAATAAGACTATTCGTGGCTGCATCGAGCGGTCTGGGCAGTATGAGTTGAAAGAAGATTTACAGGAGATTCCTGGTCAGGATAAAGGTTGCGACGATGAGAATAAAGCTGGCAAACATCTTCTTGAGGTTTTTCTCAGAGATGCCTCCCATGAGCTGACTGCCTATCAACGTTCCAAAGTATCCAGCCAGAATAAAGAGAGTGGCAACGGACCAATCGATATTGCCAGCAATAACATGGCTGGCAATCCCTGCCAGAGAGTTGAGGGTGATGATAGCGAGGGAAGTGCCCACCGCCAGGTGCATCGGCAGTCCTATGATCTCTGTCAAAGCAGGAACAATCAAAAATCCCCCACCGATGCCTAAAAACCCTGTGAGCGTTCCAAGTCCCAGTCCCGCACTGCTCACTT
>JACQTX010000081.1 GCA_016210585.1 Chloroflexota bacterium | reverse complement strand
GTGGAGATCCGCGACGCCGGGGAACTGTGGGGCAGGAGCTCGTGGGACACGGAGGACCTGATCCGCGAGCGCACCGGCATGCCCGACGCCAAGATCGCGTCAATCGGCCCGGCGGGGGAGAACCTGGTGCGGTTCGCCTGCGTCATGAACGACAAGCACCGCGCCGCCGGCCGCAACGGCGTCGGCGCGGTGATGGGCTCGAAGAACCTCAAGGCCATTGCCGCCCGCGGCAGCAAGGGCGTCAAGGTGTCCCGCCCGGAAGAGTTTGTCCGTGTCTGCCAGCAGTCAGCCCGGTTCCAGGCCGAAATCGGGCGGACCGAAAGAAGATACAAGGCCCTGCGGGGAAGCGGCGCCCCTATGTGGCTGGACTACATGATGCAGGCCGGGTCTGGCGCCGTCCGAAACTACAGCACCACCGAGATGCCGAGCTGGACAGGCATATCGGGGGAACGGTTCCAGGTGGGGGGAGACTATAATGTCCGGAAGCGGGCCTGCTTTTCCTGCTCGGTCGCCTGCGGCGGTTTCTTCAATGTGCGCTCGGGGGAGTTCGCCCGGACCTTTGGCCGGACGCCGGAGGCTGGCATAACCACCATCGGGCTTTCCTGCAACGTGGACAGCATACCCCCATTGCTCAAGCTGGAGGTCCTGCTCGATGAGCTTGGCATTGACGGCATTAGCGCCGGCAACCTCATCTCCTGGGCCATGGACTGCTATAGCCGGGGACTGCTCAGCCAGGAGGACTGCGATGGCCTGGCCCTTGACTGGGGAAACTACGGGACAATCATAGGCCTGTTGCACAGGGTCGCCAGGCGGGAGGGCTTTGGCGACCTGCTGGCAGAAGGGGAGAAACGGGCACCACAGCGGCTGGGGCGAGGCTCGGAGAAGTTCATGTACCACATCAAGGGGCTTTCCCCGGTCTGCGAAGACCCCAGGGCCAGTCGTATCTTCGGTGCCTCCTATTTCACGGCCTCCCGCGGTGGCGATAACCTGACGGCAAATGTATTATGGGTGCCTGACCTGCTGCGGGACAGTGACCTGGTAAAGGAGACCTTTGGCAAGTTCGGGCGCAAGAAGGCGCCCGGTGACCGGAGCGTGGAAGGCGTTGGCGAGGCGCTCAAGCTGGGCGAAGACGTCACTGCCGTGATTAACTCCGCCGAGGTCTGCACCCGCAGCGGCGGCACTTTTGAGTTCATCACCCGGGCGCTATCCGCAGCAACCGGAGTCGATTTCAGCGTGGCGAGCCTGCTGCGCACGGGCGAGCGTATCTTCAACCTGGAGAAGGCCTTCAACGCGCGGGAAGGTCTCAATCGGAAGCATGATAACTACTCGGTGCCGGAGAAGTTCACGACGGAGCCTATTGCCGCAGGCCCCTTCCAGGGAGACGTCTTCTTCAACCTGGAAGAGCTTCTGGACAAATATTATACGGCCCGGGGCTGGGACGTGGCGACTGGCCTGCCCACCAGGGCCAGGCTCACCGAGCTTGGGCTGGGCCATATTATACCGGAGCTGGAAAAAGCAAAGGCGGTCAGGTGAGTGGGACAGGCGGCAGCAAGAGGTGAGATGGCCATCAGAATCAAACGGGTCTATGATCCGCAGGCGGCGGATGACGGCTTCAGGGTACTCGTGGACAGGCTGTGGCCCAGGGGCGTAAGCAAAGAGAATGCGGGTGTTGACCTCTGGCTACGAGACATCGCTCCCAGCGCTGAACTGCGGAAATGGTTCGGCCATGACGAGACGATGTGGGCGGATTTCAAGCGACGCTATCACGAGGAGCTGTCTGCCCACAAAGAGCAGGTTGACCAGCTTGCCCGGAAGGCAAAAGAGGGCAACGTAACCTTCCTCTACGGGGCAAAAGAAGAGAAATTCAATAATGCCGCAGCACTCAAGGAGTATATCGAGAAGTAGGCGGGGCGGAAGGCGAAGCAATCTCCGAATGGTTCACCAAACACAATTTTGCCACACCACGTTGAGACTTTCATCGAGTTGAGGGTAACTGGTTGACTACCAAGGCATCGCTGAAGTAGCCATCGGCAATCAAGTCAAGGTATCTATCTTGGTCTCCAGGACCTCAACGATTCCTTTCGTACCGTCAACCCACACCTTATCGCCTGTGTGCAGCCGCATGGTGGCGTTACCGCAGTTTACCACTGCCGGGATGCCCAGCTCTCGGGCGACCACTGCCGCATGTGAAAGCGGTGCACCTATATCGGTAACTATGCCGCCGGCTCTTGGAAATAGCAGGGTCCAGCCGATGTTTGTTTGCGATGCCACCAGTATCTCGCCCGGTTCCAGCTTATCGCCATCTTCGGGACTATCCAGGCGGCGCCTCACCCCGCTTGCTCGGCGTGGGTGGCGTGCCCACAACCTTTCCCAGGCAGCGTCAAACTCGGCGAGCTGCGCTGCCAGCAGTGCTGCCACATCCACCGGTGACTGGTTGAATGCTGCCAGTGCCCGGTCAAGCCAGTCAGGGTCCTCGAATAGCCTTGGTGTTGATGCCTCCGCTTCCAACGCCCCGCGGTGCCCCCACTTCTCCAGGTATGCCTCACGGCTCATCTGGCCGTGGGCTACCCTGGACAGACCTACCACCGGCCCCAAGCTCTCCAGTAGCTCGCTGCGGCTGCTGACAGGCGTTAGCAGCACCTCGGCATCAGCCGCTCCCGCCAGCCCTAGCAGTGCCGGTCGCAATCTGCCAACCTTACTGCCAAAGCGTGCGGCAGTGGCGACTACCCGATGAAAGGCCCGCAGAACGTAGGGATTGACCTCGTTCACCCATAGCGAAGCCATCTCGGTACTGGTCTCTATATCCTGGATACGCCGGCACATGGCGCGGCACCAGCCCGGATTATCGGCAACAAATGCGGCCGTATTTCTCAGACCCTTTATCCACTTTATCAACACCGGTACAATATTTGCCAATATCGTCAGAAACGACGCCCCCGGCAGCGGCACAAGAGACTTGACCATTTGCTCCAGATACTCGTCAAATACGCCGCTAATCTCTCTGGAGCTATCCTCTAAGTTCTTACCCAGCTTACCCAGGGCGCGACCCATGGAGATTGCCACGGTGATGTTCCCGTACGGGCGACCGCCAATATTGCCGATAATGGAGTACCCGGGTATAACATCGAATTCGTGGAAAGCATTACGTACCATAGACCAGGTGAATGGCGTCATTACCACGGATATACCCTCGCCGATATTGACGCAGGACCAGGCGTAGTCGCCGGTCAGGCTGTCGTTAGATTCACCGGTGACGGGATTAAATCCTATCATCGTCGTAATCGGGCGCGACTGTAAAATGTACAGGCTATTCTCAGAGATAGCCCACTCGATATCTTGCGGACAACCCAGCTCTTTTTCCAGGCGGGTTGCCAATTTGTAGAACCTCCGGGCAAATCGCTCCAATTCTGAAGGCCCATTGTATTTGTATTTTAACCGTTCGATGGTGAAATCAATGGACTCAGATTCTCCAGATACCAGTTTATCGCCGAGCCCGTGGACGTAGTTGCCGACCATCCGGTTACGGTCGCCGGCGACGGGGTCTGCGGTGAATAATACGCCAGCTATTTCGGCTGGGATCATGCGCTGCACGGTTACAGCCATCTCATGGACTGCCGGTATACCCTGTGCCTGGCTATAAGCCTTGACACGCTCGCTGTTCCTTGAACTCCGCACGGTGTTTATGGCCGCCCTGATTTCTTCATCTGAGCGCACACTCAAGACCGTCTCAAACTCGCCGGCAAAGGAGGCACGGGCTGAATCTTCGCTTAGTGCCGATGAACGCACTGCAAAGGCAGTATTTCCTACGGCCCTGCGTAAGCGTCTTAGACAGGCTCTTGCCTGCATCCAGGCTTCTTCTGACAGTCTGTCACCGGCGAATCCGAAAGGTAAAATCACGAGGCCGTCCGGCACCGGATATTTGTGTTGATACAGGTAGGCAAGTGTGCCACCCTTCCCTCCAGCCTCTTGTCGTTCTGCTTCTGATAGCTCACGGAATGTGCCAACAGCTCTGACTGTTCCCTTTTCAAGAAGAATCAAAGCTATAATTCTGTAAATGGACAGAATAAGTCCGAGTGTGGAATAATTGTGTTTGGTTCGACAGGCTCACCATAAATTGTGTGCCAGCGGGAGTGAAGCGCAGATTACTTCCGCAGATGGTCTCGCAATGACACGTGTGGCATCAGTCATGGTTTCCTTACTCTAGTGACATGGATGCCGCGCTTTCGAGGCCAGACCAATCAAAAGACAGAAGGGGGCTAGCAGGCGGGCGTGAGAATTGAGAAGATAGACCATGTGTGCTTTAATGTCCGGAATCTTGATGAGGCGACCAGGTTCTTTGCTGACCTGCTGGGCACTGAGTTCAGCAGTGTTGTCCCGTGGCCGGAGCTGGACATGACCTCGGCTGTCGAGCCGATGGGCCTCGAGGTGGTGGCGCCCCTCACGCCGGACGGGCCGACAGCCAAGGCCATTAAGCGCCGCGGGGAGGGCGTGGCCCTGGTCGCCTTCAAGGTGGACAATCTGGAAGAGGGCATCGCCGATTTTCAGGCCAGGGGTATCCGTCTGGTGCGCCGAGCTGACCGCTCCCGAATGAAGCTGGCCATGTTCCATCCCAAGGATACCTATGGTGTGATGCTTGAACTGATAGAATACAAGTCAGAGCATCCCACGGCGCCATTGCGGGAGTAGTAGCTATCTCCTCGAAGTTCGCGTTGACAAAGTCTGCCTTCAGTGGTAACATCTTGGTGTCTGGGGAGCGGTCACGATAGGTCAGGTAACTGCATTCTTGGTAGCAGACCGTCCTGATCACTCGCCGGCTCCAGACCAGCACAGATAGCCGGAGCAAAGACGGTTCGGAGGAGGTGGCCCATGGTTGTGGAGACCAGGAGTGTATCAAAGCTCAGCGAGAGGGTAGCCAGAGAGAAAGAGGCCCTGCTTTCAGCGACACCCAGGTTCGATACGGAGAGAATCCGGTGCCTGCTGGAGGCCTACTCGGAGACGGAGGGCCAGCCCGCCCTTTTGCGCCGGGCCAGGTACTTCGAGAAGATGTGCCTGGAGCGAGAAATCTATATTGATGACAACCCGCTGGTGGGCACGCTGACCCGCTACAAGTATGGCGGCTCTGTCTATCCCGAAACAGGCTGTCGTTGGATGCGTAAGGAAAAGACAGTCCAGCTACAAAGGGGTGGCGAGATACATCTCACTGATGAGGAGCGGCAGTGGCTGAACCGGGCGGCGGACTACTGGGAGAGCCGGAATGTCTTCAACCGGACCCAGGAAATCATCAAGCAGACCCTCGGCGTGGACATCGGGCTTTTCCTGAAGTGCGGCATTGCCACCGAGGTTACGCCGGGCGCCCCCACGCACCCGCCCTGTGACTTCGGGCGCGTCCTGCAAAAAGGGCTGAACGGCATAATTGCCGAGATTGAAACCGAGATGAAGAAACTGGATATCGGCAACTACGATGACCTGAATAAGTGGTACTTTTATACGGCCTCCCTGACCTGCCTGAACGCCATGAAAGCCCTGGCGGAGAGGTATGCGGCTCTGGCCGAGGCAATGGCCGCAAAGGAAACGAATCCGGCCAGGAAACAGGAGCTAGATAGAATGGCCGAGACCTGCCGGCGCGTCCCTGCCGAGGTGCCGCGCAGCTTCGCCGAGGCCATGCAGTCGCTCTGGTTTTGCCTTCTGGGCGTCTGGATAGAGATACCGGTCACTCTGGTCGGCGCGCCGCTACGCTTTCCGCAATATATGTACCCCTTCTATCAGAAGGACAAGAAAGAAGGAATAATCTCTGACGAAGAGGCCATCGAGCTGATACAGCTCTTCTTTTTGCGGCTCAATAGCCTGGCGGGTGCTTTGCCGCCACATGGGCGGAAATACTCGTCCTCACGGCTGGGGCTGCAGCTTGCCATTGGCGGCTTGACCGGTGATGGTGAGGATGCCACCAACGAGCTGGACTGGCTCGTGCTGAAGGCCCAGAAAAGCATCCAGCTTCCGGAGCCACTCCTCGGCCTGATGTACCACAAGAAGCTGTCCCAGGACTTCCTGCTGGAGTGTGCTGACCTGGTCAAGAGCGGCATTGGCCAGCCGGCCTTTCACAACTTGGACGTGGCCATCCAGCGGCACCTCTACCACGACCACATGACGCTAGAGGAAGCCAGGGGTCTGGCTGTCTGGGGGTGTGTGCAGAGTGTCCTGCCCGGGCACAGCTACGGCCACTGGGAGGGGTATCTGAACATGCCTAAAATGGCCGAGCTTGTGCTGAACAATGGCAAGGACCCCCTGACCGGCGTCCAGATTGGACTGCAGACCGGTGCGGCGGAGGACTTTGCGTCCTTTGACCAGTTTTACGCCGCTGTCCGGCAGCAGATACACCATTTCATTCCCCTGCTGCGGCAGACCGGGCGTGTGGCCTTTAACATTGCCCGGGACATCCCGGTGCCCTACTCTTCAGCGGTGGGCACACACGATTGCGTCAAAAGCGGCAAGGATGAGACCGAAGGCGGCACCAAGTATCCCGTCGGGAACGGGGTCTGCTTTGTGGGCACCGTAGACCTGGCGAACTCGCTCGCCGCTATAAAAAGCCTGGTCTTCGAGAAAAAGAAATACACCTTGCCGGAGCTGAAGAAGGCCCTGGCGGCGAACTTCGTGGGCTACGATGAGCTTTACCGGGACTGCCTGGCGGCACCCAAATACGGGAATGACGATGACGCCGTAGACGCGATGGTCAAGGACTTGTATGCCTTCTGCTGGGACGAGCACCAGGGCCTGCCTGATTTCCTGGGCAACCACGTCAAACCGGAGGCCTACTCGGTAATTGCCCATGTGGCACTGGGACGGTTTACCGGCGCCCTGCCGAGCGGACGGAAGACAGGCCTGGCCCTCACCGATGCCAGCGTCTCCGCCCAGCCGGGGACGGACAGGAATGGCCCTACGGCTCTCGTGAAGTCAGCCGCAAGGGCTCTGGACCCAGTCAAATACGGGTGCAACCACTTCAATATGAAGTTCCACCCCTCGGCATTGAAGGGGATGGAAGGAACGAAGAAGTTCCTCTCCCTGATTGAGACCTACTTTGACCTCGGCGGCTACCACGCCCAGTTCAACTGCGTGAGCGGGGAGACCCTGCGGGATGCCCAGGCCCATCCGGAGAGCTACCGCAACCTGGTAGTCCGGGTAGCTGGCTTCAGTGCCTATTTCGTTACCCTGGATAAAGAGACACAGGATGAGCTTGTCAAAAGGACCGAGCTGCAGTGGAGCTAAAGGGGCAGAGGAGAAGGATAAACTATGGCTAAGGACACGATAACTCTTGCTTTGGATGGTGAGGTGGACCTTCATCGTTTTGCAGTCGCCGTTTCCCATCTTGAGGGTCTGGTGCAAGGACTCTCTAGAGAAAATGGTGTTGAGAACATCAGATGGGTAATCTATGACCTGCAGGCTGGCAGTGCTATGGCTACAGTCCGCGGAGAATCAGACATCCTTGAAAAGGTTGAACGTGTTGTTAGCGCCTACGAAGATGTGGGACAATCATTGCAGGCTGGCAAACGCCCGGATTACTCAGAACCCGTTGTGAAAGCTGCGAGTGCAATCATTGCCGTTTTGGGTGATAAAGTCACTGCTGTAAGATTTGAAACACCCGAACGGGAATTCACTGTTGCGAGTCGGCCAGAAATAGCTATAGCGTCAGCTACAATGAAGTCTTTTGGGGCGATAGAAGGGAGAATACAAACCCTTAGCAATAGAAAGGGACTGCGATTTGTTCTCTTTGATACGCTTCATGACCGAGCCATATCGTGTTATCTTTCCGAGGGTCAGGAAGAGCTGATGCGTGAGATTTGGGGTAAAAGAGCCATAGTGGAAGGGGAGATTACTAGAGAAAAAGATACTGGCCGTCCGCTTGCGATTCGTCATATTGCGGATATTAAGGCTTTAGAAGAAATTCAGCGAGGTAGTTATCTAAGAGCTAGAGGCGTAGCCCCTAGAAAGCCAGGGACACCGCTCGCTGAGGTAATCATAAGGCAATTGCGAGATGCCTAGCCAAAGACAAAGAATCTATTGGGATGCCAATGTTTGGCTTTCCTACATCAATGGTGAAGCTAGTAGGCTGCCCGTGCTGGATGCGTTGTTAGCTGATAGTTCTAGTCCAAAAGGGAACATAGAAATCTACACGTCCGAAATGTCTGAGGTAGAAGTCGCGTTCGCCAAATTTGAACAAGACAACAAAGCACTTGACCCTGATATTGAGAAGCAGATAGACGAACTATGGACAGACAGAGATACACTAAAGACAGTAGAATATCATCATGCGATAGGCATAGAAGCACGTGCGATAATTCGGCTCGGAATAGACAAGGGTTGGCAACTCAAACCGCTAGATGCAATACACTTGGCTACAGCCAGGCGCTTGCAGGTAGCCGAATTCCATACCTACGATAAACGTCTTTTGAAATATTCTAATGATGTTGGATTTGTTATAACTGAACCTTATGTAATCCAACCACGTTTTATTTCCTAATATTCACTTGCCGCTCCGGGATAATTGCCTTAGATGATGGTTGCTGAAGAGAGAAAAGGGTGGGTCTTCAATATCCAGAGATACTCTGTCAATGATGGGCCGGGCATAAGGACGACCGTCTTCTTCAAAGGCTGCCCTTTACACTGCCTCTGGTGTGACAACCCCGAATCGCAGGGAATGACCCCGGAGATGCTCTATCTGGAGCCATCGTGCACCCGGTGTCACCGGTGCGTGGCCACTTGCCCTTCAGGGGCAACAAGGGTGGGCGTAAATGGGGCGCTGGTCATTGACTGGCAGCTATGTCAGGCCTGCGGCAAATGTGTCGAGTCCTGTCTGAACGAGGCCAGAGCTATTTGTGGCAGTCTGATGTCCGTGTCTGACGTGATGGCTGTGGTCAAGAAGGACAGCCTCTTCTACCGGAACTCCGGTGGCGGCGTTACCGTATCCGGCGGCGAGCCCCTCTACCAGCCCGAGTTCTTGCGAGGGATTTTCACCTCCTGCCAGGAGCAGGGTATTCATACGGCACTGGAGACGTCCGGTTTCGCCGGATGGCAGGCCATAGAAGACATCATCGAGCACACCGACCTGTTCCTGTTCGACATAAAGCATACCGAGCCAATCCGGCACCGGCAGTTGACCGGTATGGACAATGGACAGATACTGGCAAACCTGGCCAAAATTGTGGCCCGGCAAAAGTCTATTATCCTGCGTGTGCCCCTGATACCGGGGTGCAATGACGATAGGGAAAACCTGGATGGCCTGGCCAGGCTGGCCGGAAGGCTTAAGCTCACCCGGATTGACCTGCTGCCCTACCATCGCCTGGGGGTCAACAAGTATCGCCGCCTCGGCCGTCGTTACGAGCTGGAAAGCGTGACTGAGTTTCACGAGGAAGAGTTGGTGAGCATTAAAGCGCACCTCGAGTCCTTCGGGCTTGAGGTGTGCCTGGCCTGACTCTGCGGAAAAGTGGGCTTCTCCCGGATGTCATTGTTATGAAAATAGTCACCTTCTTGTCATTACCCCGAAAATACCGCTTTTCCATTCCGGCGAAAGCCGGAATCTAGTCAGT
>JACQTX010000091.1 GCA_016210585.1 Chloroflexota bacterium | reverse complement strand
GGTGCGCGACCTCTTTGACCAGGCCAAGCGTAATGCCCCATGTATTATCTTTATTGATGAGATTGATGCCGTTGGCCGGCACCGTGGTGCGGGGTTGGGTGGCAGCCATGATGAGAGGGAGCAAACGCTTAATCAGATTCTGGTTGAGATGGATGGCTTTGATACCAACACCAGCGTCATTGTTATGGCCGCGACCAACCGTCCAGACATCCTCGACCCGGCTTTGCTGCGGCCGGGACGCTTCGACCGCCGTGTGGTGCTGGACCGCCCCGACCTTATCGGACGCACCGCTATCCTGAAAGTCCACATCAAGGGCAAGCCGCTCGAGGAAAACGTGAGTATGGAAACGCTGGCCAAACAGACGGCTGGTTTCAGCGGGGCTGACCTGGCGAACCTGGTCAATGAAGCCGCCATTCTAGCCGCCCGCCGCGGCAAGAAGGCCATTGGCATGGTGGAGCTCGAGGCCTCTATTGACAAGGTTATCATGGGGCCGGAGCGCAAGAGCCACCGCATGAGCCCGAAGGAAAAGGAGATAACGGCCTACCACGAGTCCGGGCATGCCCTGGTAGCTCACATATCGCAGAACATCGAGCCGGTGCGGAAAATATCTATCATCCCGCGCGGCATGGCGGGCGGCTATACCAAGACGCTGTCCGAGGACAAAGACTTCCCAACCAGGTCGTATATCAAGGACCTGCTGGCCATGTTGCTCGGTGGCCGTGCCGCCGAGGAGCTGGTATTCAACGAGATGACCACCGGTGCCAGTGATGACATCAAGCGGGCCACAGATATAGCCCGCCGAATGGTCACGACGTTGGGCATGAGCGACATCCTCGGCCCGCGCACCTTCGGCCAAAAAGAGGAGATGATTTTCCTGGGGCGGGAAATCTCCGAGCAGCGGGACTACGGCGAAAAGATGGCCAACGCCATTGATGAAGAGGTCAACCGGCTCATCAGAGAGGCCTATGAGCGGGCCAAGCAGATCCTGACCGATAATATGGCGAAGCTGAAGGAGCTTGCCGATAAGCTGGTGGCCCAGGAAACGCTGGAGGCCGATGACCTGGAAACTACCCTCGGCGGGCCGAGGCCGGCTAAGCCCGCTGTCGAAGTCACGGCCGCACCCGTGCCTGCCGAGGTCAAGAGCGAGGCCAAGCCACTGCCCAAGAAACCCATGGTCATGCCGCCCGCCCCGCAGCAAGCCCCGGCCACGCAGTGAGGCGTGACTTTACCGGCCTTCGCCGCCACAGCTTGGGTCAAAGCCAAGTTATGGCTTCTTCAGGACCTTGTCATGCTCGCCGACATTACGCATGACGATGGTTTCTCCGGCTATCTCGAAAGTCATCCGTAATCGTTTGGAAGAGCGGCCTTCCCAGATGTTCTGCCTGCCTTCCATTTTCTTGACACGGAGGCCGGGGTGTTTCGGGTTATCACCTAACAGGGTAAGCGCCTTGCGGACGCTCCGCTTCTCAGCGGTAGTGAGCCTCTCATAGGCCTGCTCAAACTGCTCGGTGAAGAGGACTTCCACGGCTATTTGCCTTCAAGATATTTGACCGCCTCCGCCGCCGATTTGAATCGTTTCACCCGTCCCGCCTTTATGTCCTCATCCGCCTTGCGTTCGCCCTTCTGCCACTCTTCCGTCCAGAAATAAGCCTGGCTGGCGTCCACCAGCTTCTTCGGCGTCAGTATTATGTGTCCTTCCCCGTCAAGCCTCACCTCCACGAAATCACCGGGCTGCATATTGGTCTTCTTTCTGATTTCTTTCGGGAGCGTGACCTGCCCGCCGCTAGTTAGCCTTGTTAATGTGCCCATCGAAATGTTCCTCCTGATATTGGCTCATTGAATCATTGTGCAATATAATTCTATCAAGAATAGGTTAGCGGGACAAGGGTTAGCGAGACTGTCCGGAAATGTCATTCCCGACTCGATCGGGAATCCAGGTCAAATCAGGAATAGCTTTGAATACTGGATTACCGTTTGCACGGTAATGACAAAATCGCCTTGAAAGCCTTCAAAGCTTGATGGGTTACGTTTCACTCCACCCACCCTACGGCTGCTGATGGAGTCTAACATATATCAGAGATGTACCCTCTTTACTTTTCGATTCCTTCATTTGAAAAGTATTTTTGTATTGTCTTATCAATTCCGATAACTGCTTTTTCCCGTACGTCCGTGGGTCAAAACCAGGGTCGAGTTGATGTAATCGGGCCCCAACGGTCCCAAGAAAAGCCCAGCCATCGTCTTGTAGTGACATCTCAATAGCATTCTTAAGCAATTCAAGAAGGTCCGGAGGTACTGGTTCCAATATTCTTGATTCTTTGGCGGTCTTTTCATCTTTTGACGTGATTGCTCCAGACACAAGATTCTCAGTGTAAACGAATACTTCACAGGCATTAACAAAAGCTTTGGGCGTGGCTTTCTTCCCGATACCCATCACAAAGAATCCCTTTTCCCTGATTCGTGTAGCTAACCGGGTGTAATCACTGTCACTCGCCACTAAGCAAAACCCTTGTACCGCATCAGTGTAGAGGATGTCCATGGCATCTATGATGAGTGCGCTATCAGTGGCATTCTTGCCGGTGGTATAACGGAACTGCTGTATCGGTTGCACGGCATGAACGTTGAGAATGTCCTTCCAGCTATTCATATTAGTTGTTGTCCAGTCACCATAGATTCTACGTATGGTCACCAGACCATACTTACCGGCCTCGGCAATCATTTCTTCCATGAGAGATGGCTGAGCGTTGTCTCCATCAATAAGCATGGCTATTCTCTTATTCTTAAAAGAATCTACTGAGTCTGGCATAATTTACTCCTGTATATTCGTAGAGCAGCCTTTACCCCTCGGCTTCCCCCTCCTCACGCTCCGCCTCAAAGTCCTCCATCAGCTTTTCGGGCCTTGCCTATTTATCCGAAACCACTGTACTTAAGGCAGGGAGAATACAGGCACAGCAACACTTCTATCCGGAGGAGTCCGCTCTAAAGTAGCCTTGTCCATCATTTTCAGCACTTCGGGAGAGAAATATACCTCCCCACACTGGGTGCATACCTCTGCCGGCACATTCTCAAAGATAACCAGCTCATCATCCCAATGGTGGACGTGGCGAATTCGCTTCTCCATAACCTCACCCTGGCAAAAATAACATGTCTTCATAGCTATGTTTTCCTCCTCAGCCTCCAATGTAGCCAGTGCCGTGGGTCAGGACGATACACTGTGATAACGATAAGCTCGTCTGCTACCAGTCCACAAACCATATGCAGCGGATTTCCTTCTTTGGTGAACCCCAACACCAAGCAGCTTCTGCCACGAAGGTCTTCCGGGTAACTTTCGATGACTTTGCTTGCGGCGACAAGAATGCTTCTTCGATTTCCCGTATGGTTATCTTTTCAGATTCTCTCTCTCGCTCAGCATGGCTCGTTAACCGGTAT
>JACQTX010000018.1 GCA_016210585.1 Chloroflexota bacterium | reverse complement strand
GGGAAACCTGCCCTACGGGGGTCAATCGCTGATTTTGGGACCACGGTCCCGGTCCACCCACATCTATAAAAATCTCCAGATGCCGCTTGACAGACAGCAGTATTTGCTATAATATAGCAACACTGGTTGCGAGAAAGGCAAACCACGGGAAATCGTGGGACGCAAAGCTACGGGCCTAAGTCCACCCCAGTCAGAAGTGGGGGTGATATGGTTGCCGGGCTACCGAACACCGAACCTGTTTTGCAAAGCAGCCTTTCTCGGACGAGAAAGGCTTTTTGTTTTTGAGGGGGTACCTGCAGAAGTGGTATCAAGGACGAGGCTGGCAAAGACGGAGGGCTGCCACCGGCGACAGTCCGGTGTCACCCTGCTGGAAACAATCATTGCCGTGGCGGCACTGGGTATGCTCGCTGTTGTTGTCCTCAGCGGCCTCTCGGCAGTGCTCCAGGCCCGGTCCGCCGCCAGCGAACGGGCTGTGGCGGTGGGCCTGGCCAGCAACCAGATGGAAAAGACCAAGGCCAGCCCCTATATCAGCTATGCCACGCCTGACCATGGCACTTATGCCACTGTTTTGGCGCCAGCTGGTTATACCGTAGAGGTCACCGCGGTGCCAGTGGACCCGGCTACCGGCCAGTCCTTGGGATCAGGGCAGGACAATGGCGTCCAGAAAATCACGGTCACGGTCAGTCGCCAGGGTGGGCAGCCCGTAGTCCTGCACAGCTACAAGGTGGGCCGATGAAGACAAAGGAGGCCGGTTTTACCTTCCTTGAAATACTGCTTGCCGCGGCGGCTGCCATAATCATCCTGGGTGGCGCCGTCATGCTCATCTTCCAGACTACCCGGATTATCCGGGATAGCAACGACGGGTTCACCGCGCTGCAAAATGCCGCCAGTGCGGCTTCATGGGTCAGCCGCGACACCAGGATGGCCGATAGTATCATGGCTGAAGACCTCCCCTATCCGGAAATCCTCGCTGTTGCCTGGACGGAGTGGGGCTTTGGCACTGATTCGGTCTATCACTCGGTTACCTATGCGATAGCCGGCCTGTCAGGCGATATCGGCACGCTCAAACGGATGCACCAGAGCAGCACCGGGCTCAGTGAAGAGACAATTATCGCCAACAATATTTACTATGACCCGGCGCTGCCCGGTGTAAGCACCAGCGCCATCTACCAGGGCTCGATGCTGAGCTTGAAAGTCGTGGTCCTTGTTGGCGAGGTAAGAGAAGTCCGCGAATACCAGATTTACCACCGCCCGGACTTCCGGGGAGACTAGGCATGCAGAAGAATGGCCTGAGTGGCAAAAGAGGCGAACGTGGCCAGGTATTGCTGCTGGTCCTGGCCTGTCTCCTGGTCGGCGGGCTGCTAATTGTCCCGTCCATAGCCTTTGCGAGCACAGTGCTGCGTAGCACATTTGCTATGGAGCGGGAAGCCCGCAGCCTCTACGCCGCCGAGGCAGGCATTGAGGACGTGCTGTGGAGCCTGAAGAACGGCCTCACCCCGCGCACGGCTTTGCCGCAAGACCTGGGCGGGCTGCGCGTCACCATGCAGACGCAGACGCGCGGTGATTACGTCCTTTATGCCGGCGAATGGGTGCCGCCACGCTCGCACAGTGACTGGCTACAGGTAAGTGGCACTATCGTCTGGGATGGCGCGGCCGCAGCCTACAAGTACACCGTTACCCTCACGCGTGACCCGCAAGCGAGCGGCAACATAGACCTGGCCGAAGTCGGCGCCAGGCTGCCCCCCGGCTACACCTACAAGGTTGGTTCAGCCGCACTGTTCGGCTCGAACCTGGCCACGGGTGAGCCGCAGGATGATGTGGATAGCGATGGTGCCCACATCCTGGAGTGGACAATGCCCACCCCCCGCCCCATACTCAGTGAGAGCGACCCCACCCGCACGCAGGTATTCTATATCACCGGCGTGGGCGTTTTGGAGGGCTACTATGCCTGGTCGGTAGCTACCAGGGGTGACATCGGTTCCGTAAGTGAGCTTGACGGCACGTTTTACACTATTACGGCTACTGCCACTCGCCCTGAAAATGGGGAGACAGCAGCCGTAGTTGTTGTTGATGCCAAGCGCTCTGGCAGCAATATTTCAATAATCTCCTGGCGTTTGAACCAGTGAGTCCCTTGGCTATTTTACTTAGGCGAGTTAGCAAACTGTTCTCGAGGATATGCGGCATATGCACCGCTTTTATTTGCCCGAAGAGATAGCCGGTGACAGCGCAGTCATCGCCGATGCCAACCAGCTTCACCACATGAAATCGCTATAGCCAAGAACGCCGGCTTCATCCCCGTGTCCCTGGGGGACTACATCCTGCGGGTGGCCACCGCCGCCATCGCCGTGGCAAGCTATCTCAGGTTTTCGCTTTTGGAGTAGCGCCGCTACTCCCACGGCTCGACCTCGATTACGGTCTTGATATGCTTCTCGTCCCGTGGGCCGAAGGCCTGCTCATAGTCGTCAAAGAGGTAGCGGTTAGTTAGCATCTCCGCAAGGACGCCATCAAAACGCTTGTTTATCTCCCCGAGGTCCCTCAATGCCATCTCGTAGTGGTTACGGTTAGAGTTGACGCTGCCCGCAACCACCTGGTTGAACCGCACAATCTGGCGCACGAGCTGGGCCGCGTCTATCTCGATACAGACCTCTTCACGCGGGATGCCGGTCATGATGTAGATGCTACTGCGTGACATATGGTTGATTAGCTGAACGGCGGTGGCGGCAGCTCCGGAAGCCTCAAAGATTATCTCCAACGGACCAACCGTGCAACAGAGGTCAACCACCTCCTTTGGCGTCTTGCCGCGCGCATCTATGTAATGGGCACGCAGGCGCTGGGCCAGCGCCACTTTGGGCGAGTCCTCGGCAACAATGTCCGAGGCATAGACATTAACGTGGGCCAGCCTGAGCAGGGCAATGGCCAGCAGGCCCAACGGACCGGCACCAACGACAAGGGCACTCTTGCACTGGCCCCAATCAGGGGAGAGAAAGCCATGAGCGGGATGCGGGCAGGTCCAGGGCAAGCGGGACTGGATGGTCCTGAGCTGCTCGACACCCTTCTCCACGATGCTGAGCGGCTCCGTGAACACGGCGAACCGTTTCAGCTCGGTCGGGACCTTCACCACGTACTGCTCCTGCTCTACGATAAGCTGGGTGAGGAAACCATCCAGCTTGTGCAGGCCCCTTTCCCGATAGTGCCCCGTCATACACATATCACTCATATTGTGCAGGCAGGGATGGCACTCACCGCAGCCGCGGCGCACTGTTACCGTCACCACATCTCCGGGAGCAACGGACTTGACCCCGGCCCCCACCGCCTCCACCAGGCCTACCATCTCATGCCCCATGGCTATCTCGTCGCGTCCCTCGGCAATATCCTGGAGGTTAAACTTGACCATGTTGAAGTCCGTGCCGTCCACGCCCACCTCCTTAACCCGCACCAGCACCTCATCCGGCTGCCTGATTTCCGGGACCGGCATTTCAAAGGTGTGCACCCCCGGCTTGTCCCGCAGCATGCCAATGGCTAACATGGTGCCTCCTTCTTCACTCGTAATCCATGAGTCTTCTATCCCCCATCCCTTGCCAACCCCTCTCTTCCAATTATATACTACAAACTGGCTTTGCACCGCGCCAGCAATACGGAAAGACGAATTGATGAAAGCACGCAAGATATACGATGTCAGCCTGACCATCCAACCCGGTATGCTCGTCTGGCCGGGCAATGCCCCGGTGACAGTGGATACTGTCAAGGCACTTTCACGCGGCGATTCCAGCAATGTCTCCCTGCTGCACATCGGCACGCATACGGGAACACATGTGGATGCACCGCGTCATTTCATACCAGATGCGCCAGGCGTGGACAACATCAGCCCGGAAGTCCTGGTGGGACCAACCCGTCTTTTCCATCTTCCCCAAGTGCACCGCCTTGACCGACCTGTTTTGGAAAAGCTCGACCTTACAGGTGTCGCACGTCTGTTACTGGGCACACATAACTCAACCTTGCTTAGAAAGCAAGAGTTCGATTCCAGCTATACCTTTCTGACAGAAGACGGGGCCCGCTATCTGGCGGAAGAAGGCATAAGGTTGGTGGGCATTGACTACCTCTCCATCGAGGAGTACCAGAAGCCGGGACGGCCAGCACATCACGTCCTGCTGGGTGCCGGTATGGTCATCATCGAGGGGCTGGACCTGGCTGGCGTCCCCGCCGGCGACTATGACCTTCTCTGCCTGCCGCTCAAGCTCAAAGATGGAGATGGCGCCCCGGCGCGGGTCTTTTTGCGGGAGCTATGATGACCAGACCTGTCCGGATAGTGCCCGCCATTCTGACCGATGACCCGCAAACATTGGCGAAGCTGATTCGCCAGGCGGAGACCTTCACTGACTACGTACAGATAGACATCATGGACGGCAAGTTCGTGCCGTCACGGAGCGTCACCTGGGAAAGCCTAGCCGGTTTATCCACAAAGCTGCACTGGGAGGTGCACCTGATGGTGCAGCAGCCGGAGGATTACCTGGGCAGCTTCAAGCAGGTGGGGGCGCTGAAAGCCGTCTTCCACTACGAGGCTACTGGCAAGCCAGAGGCGGTCATCGGCATGTCCCGCCAGCTTGGCCTGGGCGTTGGACTGGCCATAAATCCGGAAACGCCGGTCTCCGCTGTCCTCCCCCTCATCAAAGGCGTAGACAGCATCTTGCTCTTGGCGGTGCATCCGGGCTTTTACGGCGCTAAATTCATCCCGGAAGTCCTCGGCAAGATAGCGGAAATACGCGCCGTTCGGCCGGACATCGAAATCGGCATTGACGGCGGTATCAAGGAAGGGAACATCGTACAGGTGGCCCGGAGCGGTGTTGATGCTATCTGCGTGGGCAGCGCTATCTTTCTGCAGCCGGACCCCGCTGCAAGCTACCGCCGCCTGGTTAGCCTTGTCGCGAAGACAAGCAGAAGCGCGGCTGATTAGACCATGCTGCTTTCCCGGTGGAAGGCCTGCTGACGGAACCTAGTCAATGAGAGGGAAGAGATGTCCGGGGAAGCCTGGCCGTCCAGGATGAGGTCGGCCACTACCCTGCCGACAGCCGGCGAGTGCTGGAAGCCGTGGCCGGAAAAGCCGCAGGCCAGATATAGTCCCTCTATCTCCGGGACACCACCGATAATGGCAGAGCTATCCGGGGTGTCATCGTGAAGCCCGGCCTGGCCGCGCATGATGCCAATCTGTTTGAAGAGGGACAGATGGCGGCAGGCAACCTCACCGATGGTCAGCAGAAAACCCCAGTCCACGCTCATATCAAAACTCTCTGGCTCCTCAGGGTTACGCATCCCAAAAATCAGCCCCGGCCCTTCCCGGCGGCACCAGAAACCGGTGTGAAAATCAATCACCATCGGGGACCTGCGGGGAATAGTGTCCAGCGGTGCGGTCACAAATATGTGCCGCCGGTAGGCATGCACGGGAATATCCAGGCCAGTCAGCCTGCCGACCAGCCCCGAATAGGCGCCGGCAGCAATAACCACGACCGGTGCCTCATACTCATCATCGGTGGTAATTACACCACATACCCTTCCCCCGGACATTTTGATACCGATAACCGGTGTGCCTTCACAGGTCCTGGCCCCCAACCGCCGCGCCGCTGAGGCAAAGCCCTGCACCACCGAATGGGGGTCGGCAAAGCCGTCCGTGGGGCAAAAGCTGGCGCCAAATATGCCATCAACGCTTAGCTGCGGCACCATCTCACGCGCCTCACGTGGAGAGAGCAGGTCAACCTTGACGTCCAGGCTTCTCTGCAGGGCCACGTTCTGCTGAAAAAGGGCCCAGTCCGCCTCGGTAGTCGCCAGCATCAGGTAGCCATGCTGGCGAAAATCGGCAACACAGCCCGTCTCCTCTTCAAAACGCTCGAAAAAACGCACGCTTTCCATGGACAGCCGGATATTGACCTCACTGGAGAACTGCTGCCTGATGCCACCGGCGCACCGTCCCGTTGACCCGGAGCCGATGGTGTCTTTCTCTAGGACGACCACGTTACGGCAGCCCCGTTTCGCCAGATGAAAGGCGGTACTGGTGCCAGCGACCCCGCCACCGATAATGACTACTTCTGCTGTTTTGCGCATAACGCTAACTAACCTGCTAAATGAGCTTTCAGCTGTCAGCTATCAGCTATC
>JACQTX010000086.1 GCA_016210585.1 Chloroflexota bacterium | reverse complement strand
ATATTAGGGTTTAGGATTTACATTATTCATGTGCGCGTATATTCATATCGCTTCCCTATGGATGCGCGTATTCTCCACGCAATCTCACTGGCGGATTGCCCTGAATCCCGCTATGATATGGGTGTGGACGAGAAAAGTCTGGAGATACTGGAGTTTCCCCATATCAGGGAAATCATCGCCGGTTTTACCTCCTTTGCCCCCGGGCGTGAGCTGGCCCTGCGTCTCCAGCCGCTGACCAATGCCGAGGGGATTTCCCACCTGCTCCGGCAGTCCGCCGAGGCACGGCAGTTGCTCACCCAGCATCCGGGCTTTACCATTGGTGGGGCTGCCGATGTGCGGCAGGCAGTACAGATGGCGGCCCGTGGCAAAGTCCTGGAGATACCGGACCTCCTCGCTGTCCAGAAAACGGTGGGCGCCTTTAATCAGCTGCGCAGTAGCCTTGCTAAGCTCGCCAAAGAGTTTCCCTTATTATGGGAGATTGCCGCCGGTATTACCGAGATTACTGACCTGGAGCGAGAAATCGGCCACTGTCTTTCGCCGAATGGCGAGATCCTCGACCACGCCTCGCCCGCCCTGCACAAGATAAGAAAGCAGCTCGGTGAGGTCCGCCGCAAGATGCTTGACCGCTTGCAGGCGGTTATGGCCTCACCGCGCTGGCGGAAGATTATCCAGGAGCCTATCGTCACCGAGCGCGAGACACGGTATGTCATCCCGGTTAAGGCGGAGCACCGGCGTGAGATTAAGGGTATTGTCCACGATGTCTCTAATACGGGTGCCACCGTCTTCGTGGAGCCGTGGCTTACTGTGGACCTGGGGAATTCCCTGCGCGAGCTGGTCATGGCCGAAAGACGTGAGGTAGAGAGAATCATGCGTACCCTGAGCAGCAGGGTGGGTGAATATGAGGCACCAATCCTCCGTAATACAGACCTTGTCGCTGAGCTTGACCTGGCACTGGCCAAAGCCCGCTTTGCCCTGCGCTTCAAGTCAACTGAGCCTGCGATTACCAATGTCAGCACGGACGGCAAGGCCAGGACACTGAGACTGATTGAGGCCAGGCACCCATTGCTGGGGGAAAAGGCGGTGCCCCTTTCTGTCGAAATCGGGCGTGACTTCTCCATCCTGGTCATCACTGGGCCAAATACTGGCGGCAAGACGGTGGCGCTCAAGACCATCGGCCTGCTCTGCCTGATGGCGCAGGCAGGTATCCCCATCCCTGCCTCTGCGGACAGCCAGCTACCTGTCTGCGACGGCATTTTTGCCGATATTGGTGATGAGCAGAGCATAGAGCAGACCCTTTCCACCTTTAGCTGGCACATGGGCAACATTGTGCGGTTCCTGGCCCAGGCGAACGAGCACAGCCTGGTGCTCCTGGATGAGCTGGGTACAAGCACCGACCCGGCGGAAGGCTCGGCACTGGCCCGCTCCGTCTTGCTCCATCTTCTATCGCGAAATATTATGACTGTGGCTACCACGCACCTGGGCGACCTGAAGGCCTTTGCCCATACCACGCCGGGGCTGCAGAACGCCTCGCTGGACTTTGACCCCGTAACGCTGATGCCTACCTATCACCTGACGGTTGGGGTGCCCGGTGGAAGCAACGCCCTGGCCATTGCTTCCCTTCTCGGCTTGCCCATAGAAATCATTAACTCGGCCCGGAACATGCTGGGCCAGGGGACCCAGGAAATGGAGTCGCTGCTGACTGACCTGACGGCAGAAAAACAGCGGCTAGAGGCGCTGCATCTCCAGATGGCCAGAGAAACGGAAGCATTGCAAGACCAGAAGCTTGAGCTAGCGAATGGGATAGCGCGTGCCCGGGCGGAAGCACAGAAGGCGCTGGGTGAAGAGCGACGTGCCGTCCAAGAAATCCGGGACAAAGCCGTCAAAGATATGGCCGAACTGCACCGCTCTATCCGCGACACATTGGGAGAGCTGCGCCGCGAGCGGTCAAAGGAAAAGGTTGAAGCCGCCCGTAAAGTCCTGTCCGCCGCCCATCAGAAGCTGAGGAGCGCGCTGCCACCGCCTGCCACTGTTGCCGTACCTCCGGAGAGGATTACCGTTGGCGATAGGGTATGGCTGAGGGAGACAAGCCTGCCGGCGACTGTCCTGGCCATCTCTGAGACAACGCAAGAAGTCCAGCTTCAGGCGGGGCAGGTGAAGCTTACCGTCAGCCTTGATGCTATTGAGAAGCTGTCCAAACCCGAAGGGAAGACACCGCCGGAGCCTGTGCACGTGGCGCGGCCTCTGGCGCGGACAGTCCCCATGGATCTGGACCTGCGCGGCAAGCGGGCTGAGGAGATTGAGCCATTGCTGGACAGCTATCTCAACAACGCTGCAATGGCTAACATGGGCCAGGCCCGCATCATCCACGGTTTTGGCACCGGCACAGTGCGCCAGATTGTCCGCGAGCTTCTCAGCGAACACCCGCTGGTGAAGGCCTTCCGCTCCGGGGAGCGGCGCGAGGGAGGCGACGGCGCGACTGTGGTCATGCTGTAGTGGCCAGTGACAGAAATAGCCTTGAACATCCCCCTTTGAAAAAGGGGGATTAGAGGGATTTCAAATCCCTCTCAACCTTCCTTTATTAAAGGGAGGGGCCAGTATGAGGTGACCCAGCGACCCTTGCGGAGACGCAATGCTCATTGCCAAACGGTTTTCCCTTAGCCATTCGAAATTGCTGGACTTTCTCACCAGACTGCCAGAGGCAAAGGATGTGGGGATCACGCTCTACTTGCCGGTAGGGACGCCGTGCCCTGATGTAGAGAAGCTAATCAAAGCCAGCGGTATGACATCCCCACCGGTTGACCTTCCTGAGCTTACCGCCGGCGGCAGGAGCGGTGCAGTCATTTTCTGGGGTGAGTCGCAGAAATACCTGGTCTTACCGCCCTTTCCGATTACAGAGAGGTATATTGGCGCCGGCTATGATGCTGAGCCGTTGCGAGACCTGCTGGGAAAAGACTACGGGATTGCCCTGGTGCTGGTGCGGCTGGGGTCATACGCGGTAGGCTTCTGCCAGGGGGAAAGCCTGGTCAGCAGCAAGGTAGGCACCGGCCTGGTGCACGGTCGGCACCGGCAGGGGGGCTCCTCCGCCCACCGCTTCGAGCGGCACCGGGACAAGCAAATCGAGACTTTCCTGAACAGGGTGTGCGGGCATATTATGGAAAAGCTGTCCCCGCACGCCCGGACTGTGGACTTTCTGGTCTATGGCGGTGCCCGCACCACCATACAGCTGCTTCACCAGCAGTGCCCCTTCCTGCACCAGTTCGCCGACCGCCTCCTGCCGCCACTCCTGGATATACCGGAGCCGCGCCAGGCCGTCCTGGAAAGCGCCGTAGGCCGGGTCTGGTCAAGCACTGTCATCCAATGGGTAGAGGCGGAATGACCTTATCGGAAGTGCCCGCTCGTGGTGAACTTGTCGAACCATGAGCGGGGTAAGGTTATCGTCTTTTTCCGGCATTGGGCCAGCGGCGACCCTTTTCAACCAGTGCGTTGGACATTGCGGGGCGCTCATTTCTTGCCGTGGCTGACGCACTGGTCAACAATATCAATCCCAACCATTCGGCTCCAGCCGGCAATCAGCTTTTGTGTGACGGGGCCAGGGAAGGGCTTTTTCACCGGGCGGTTGTTGAATTTGGAGACGGGGCCGATAGCGTAGCTTGTGGCCGTTATGAAAATCTCATCGGCACCGGTCAGGTCAGCGACACTCAGGTCGGCCTCATAGCACTCGATGCCCAGCTCTCTGGCCAGCCCGAAGATGGTTGTACGTGTGATGCCGGTGAGAATCTTATCACGGCTGGGCGTAAAGAGCCTGTCCTTGCTCACCATGAAGACATTGTAAGTCGCACCCTCGGTGCAGAAGCCGTCCATATCGAGCAACACGGGCATGGCATTGGGGGCCACCATCTGGGCTTCCAGGGTGGCCAGGCGCTGGTGCATACGGTTCATCACCTTAGCCTTGGGGTCAATGCACTGGGAAGGCACCTGTCGGGTGCTGACTACCACGAGGTGGACACCCTCACGATACATGCGGGCCATGTCCTCGTAGTGCAGATCGGCACAGTTGACTAACACAGTGGGACCGGTGGCAGGCGCCCAATAAGCCTGGCCGCGGGTAATGCGGTGCACCAGCGAGTAGTCGTCCGCCGATGACAGGAAATGCTCGTTCTGCCGGAAGACCGTCAGGCTAATCTCCATCATCTGCTGGGGGGTCAGCCCGGGGTCAATCTGGACATAGGCCAGGGAACGGTAGAGGCGCTCGACATGTTCCACCCATTTGAATGGCTCATGGTGATAGGTGCGCGAGGCCTCGAAGACACCTTCGCCAAAGAAGCCCCGGTCCCACAGTGGCACCCTGACTTCGCTCTCCTTCATAAACTTGCCATTGCAGTAGCAGACCAAGTCATCCATGTGCGGCAACTCCTCCTTCATTTATTTGCAGGCAATTACGCCATTGCTCATCCATAGAATCTCTTAAGCACTCTCAAAGCGCTCAGCGTGACCCATTTGCTGGGCTTGTCCTTTTGTTCGATATTAACGAGAAAGCGGCCGTTCAAGGTGCTCTCCAATAGCCAGGCCGTTGGGTCGGCCTTTAAGAAAGCCTTATAATCGCCCATGGTCCTCCTCAGCGTGTATCTATTATACTCCATAAATTTCTGCGCGGGTAGCTTGACAGGGCCAGGAGTCTATGCTATAT
>JACQTX010000085.1 GCA_016210585.1 Chloroflexota bacterium | reverse complement strand
GGCCGTCATCGGCGGCGGGCAACCTACGCCCCAGGAGGCCAGCCTGGCGGAAGCCGTGGGTCGGGAGTTGGCCAAACAGGGCGCCGTGCTCGTCTGTGGCGGGCTGGGTGGTGTGATGGAGGCCGCCTGCCGCGGCGCCGTTGCTGCGGGCGGCATAACTGTCGGCATCCTGCCCGGCGATAACCGCAAGACGGCTAATCCCTACGTGCAGATACCCATCATCACCGGCATGGGCTTTGCCCGCAATGTGATTGTTGTCAAGTCAGTGCAGGCCGTTATCGCCGTGGGCGGCGGCTACGGCACTTTATCGGAAATCGGGCATGCCCTCCAGAATAACATCCCGGTCGTTGGCCTGCATACCTGGGCACTGGCCAAAGATGGCCAGCCGGATACCTCCGTAATCGTGGCACAAACGCCGACCGATGCCGTAGTGGTAGCCCTCAGCCTGATTACACAGTAGCCGCTTGCCTAAACTAAGCTAAATTGAGAAATGGGATAGTATGACAGCGATTGAGCGCGTCCGGGCCAGGGAAATCCTGGACTCAAGGGGCAACCCCACCATAGAAGCTGAGGCCACGCTGGCGGATGGCGTGGTGGGCCAGGCCACGGTGCCCTCCGGTGCCAGCACCGGCAAATATGAAGCACTGGAACTGCGTGACCGGGACACCGCCAGGTTTAACGGCCTGGGCGTTCTCCAGGCGGTAAACAATGTGAATGGTGCCATTAACCTGGCGGTAGCCGGGATGAGTGCCACTGACCAGGCGGCCCTTGACCAACGCTTGATTGAGCTTGATGGCACACCAAACAAGTCACGGCTCGGGGCCAATGCTATCCTGGGCACCTCGTTGGCCGTAGCCCACGCCGCCGCCAATTCCCTGGGCACACCGCTTTACCGCTACCTGGGCAATGCAGACACCTATACCCTTCCGGTGCCCATGATGAACATCTTGAATGGTGGCAAGCACGCCGCCAACTCGACTGATTTCCAGGAGTTCATGATTGTGCCCGCCGGTGCCGCCAGCTTCCGGCAGGCCTTGCAGATGGGTGCGGAGATCTACCAGGCCCTGAAAAAGGTGCTCAAGGATAAGGGTTTAGATACCAACGTGGGTGACGAAGGCGGCTTCGCTCCGGCCTTGCCGTCCAACCAGGCGGCTATTGAAGCAGTCCTGGCCGCCATTGAGAAGGCCGGCTACAAGCCGGGCCGGCACTGCTTCATCGCCCTTGACCCGGCTGCCAGCGAGTTCTACCAGGACGGCAAATACGTCCTGGCCAGGGAGGGGGTATCCCTCACATCCCAGGAGATGGTCAGCTATTATGCCAGATGGGCCTCGGCCTATCCACTGATTAGCCTCGAGGACGGCATGGCGGAAGATGACTGGACGGGCTGGCAACTGCTGACTGGGACAATTGGGGCACGCGTCCAGCTTGTGGGGGATGACCTTTATACAACCAACGTGGCCCGCCTGCGGCGGGGCATCGAACTGAAGGCGTCCAACTCTATTCTTATCAAGCTCAACCAGATTGGCACCCTGACGGAGACCATTGCCGCTATCAGGATGGCCCAGCAGGTCGGCTGGACCGCCGTGGTCAGCCATCGCTCCGGTGAGACGGAGGATACCACCATCGCCGACCTCGCCGTCGGCTTGAACACCGGGCTGATTAAGGCCGGGGCGCCCTGCCGCTCGGAGCGCACGGCTAAATATAATCGCCTGCTCAGGATTGAAGAGGAAGTAGGGGCAAGGGGCCGCTTTGCCGGTATGACCGCCTTTGCCAATTTGAAGCGCTGAAGGAGACGTATGAAAGAGCTTTTGCCTGGAATATACCGCCTGCCGCTACCGATTGCGGACAACCCGCTGGGGTTCGTCAATACCTATCTGGTCAGGGGCAATGACGGCTACCTGCTCATTGATAGCGGCTGGCGGAGCAAGGAAGGCCTCAGCTCGCTGGAGACGCAGCTGCGTGAGCTTGGCCTGGGATTCAAGGACATCTGTCAAATAGTGATTACGCACCTGCACCCCGACCATTTCGGGCTGGCCGGAGAGGTAAAGGCACTTTCCAACGCCACTATCTACCTCCACGAGCTGGAAAAGGAGCTGATTGGCGAGTATCTGGACATAGCCAGGTATTTCCGCCAGCTCGAGAACTGGCTGCATATCAATGGGGTGCCCGATTGCGAGTTCCCGCCGCAGCCCGCCGCAACTACTGAAATGGAGCAAATGATTACCCCGGTCATGCCCGACGTGGTACTGCATGGCGGGGAGACTATCACGGCTGGCGACTTCCGTTTCCAGGCGCTGTGGACGCCCGGCCACTCGCCGGGCCATATCTGTCTTTACGAGCCGGACCGGAAAATCCTCTTCTCCGGCGATTTTATCCTGCCGGAAATCACGCCCAATATCAGCCTTGATCCCCAGGAGAGCGGCGAGAACCCACTGGACAAGTATCTCGCCTCGCTTGCTGAGATAAAGGCACTGGATGTCAACCTGGTGCTGCCGGCCCACCAGCACCTCTTTACCCACCTGCAACAGCGCATCGAGGAGCTTGTCCGCCATCATGACCAGCGCAACACGGAAATATTGCAAATCCTGAAGGACGAGGCCAAGACGGCCTATGAGCTATCAACAAAGATGACCTGGATGGCTGTATCCGAGGAGGCTGACTGGCCTCACCTGAGCCTGTGGGAAAGGCTCATGGCCATCCTGGAGGCCCTGGCCCACCTGGAGTCAATGAATGTGGCCGGGAGAGTGAAGAAGGTCATGCAGAATAGCACGGTGTATTACCAGCTGGCATAGAAACCTTTGTTTAGGGAAGGATGCTGCTAAATCCTAAGTCCGAATTTCGAAATCCGAAACAAATTCAAATTATCCAAGCATAAGCGAACAAGAAATTTTGGGATTCTGTAATTTGAATTTCGACATTGTTTAGGATTTCGTTTTCGTGCTTAGGATTTATCCCGGTAGAATTGAGCTCATCAGAGCGGAAGCAATCATTATCTGCCTTCGGGAACTAAACTACACATAAAGGAGGTCTAACCATGGTAACCAAGATTGGCATCAATGGCTTCGGCAGGGTGGGGCGGTTGACATTCAAATCAATAAGTCTGCTGCACGAGGGGGAGCTGGAGGTCGTCGCTATCAATGACCTGACAGACACCAGGACCAATGCTCACCTGCTGAAGTGGGACAGCAACTACGGCTGCTACCCCGGCGAGGTGAAGGCGACCGCTGATTCAATAATGGTGGACGGCAAGGCGGTGAAGGTCCTGGCGGAGCGTGACCCGGCGAAAATCCCGTGGCAAGCGCTCGGCGTGAAGGTTGTCATCGAGTCCACGGGGCTGTTCACCGATGCCACCAAGGCCAGGGCCCATCTGCAGGCCGGCGCCAGCAAAGTCCTCATCTCGGCTCCGGCCAAGAGCGAGGATACCACCCTTGTCCTCGGTGTCAACGAGCATACCTACGACCCGCAGAAGCACCACATTATCTCCAATGCCTCCTGCACCACCAACTGCGTGGCGCCCATCGTCAAGGTGCTGCACCAGAGCTTTGGCGTGCGGAAGGGGCTGATGACTACGATCCACGCCTACACCAATGATCAGCGTATCCTGGACACGGTCCATAAGGACCTGCGGCGGGCGCGCACGGCTGGCACGAACATCATCCTGACGACCACCGGCGCCGCCGTTGCGGTAGCCCAGGTCATACCTGAGCTTAAGGGTCGGCTCCACGGCATCGCCTTCCGGGTGCCGGTGACGACCGTCTCCGTGTCTGATTTCGTGGCCGAGCTTGACCGTGAGGTTACTGTCCAGCAGGTCAATGCGGCCTTCCGCGCTGCCTCCGAGGGGCCTTTGCAGGGTATCATGCAGTACTGCGAAGATGAGCTAGTGAGCATGGACTTCAAGGGTAGCTCGGCCAGTGTCATTATAGATGCCCTGAGCACCATGGTGCTGGGCGGCAACATGGTCAAGGTTATCGGCTGGTATGATAATGAGTGGGGCTATAGCTGCCGCCTGGCGGACATCGCCGCCTTCATTGCCAGCAAGGGGGTGTAGTTGCCCTGATACTCGCAGGAATCATATTGACACCTACTACTGATTATGACATAGTAAGTGCCAAAAGATGTCGGTAAGGAGACAGGAATGACTGCAGTCGTGGACATCAAAAACATTATGGCGGCGGTTGGTGGTGAAGAAGCACTCGAGGTGAGGCTCAGGCGTTTTGAGGAAGATGTTCGCTACCTGCAATCCCTGAAGCAAGAACTCCTGCGCAAGTATCTAAATCAGTGGGTAGCAGTATACGATAAATCTATTGTAGCACACGGTAAAACTCTTGCTGGAGTACGAAAGCAGCTTTCTGCGAAAGGCATCCTACCAAGGGAGGCCGCTATTGATTTCATTGCGAAAGAACGGAAGGCGATGCTACTCTGAACAATGGGTATCAAAGGCTTCTTTCCTACCGGCTTTCACATGCTGCCCGCTCCGTCTGTTCAGGCAGCGTTATTCTTGCCACGACTCAACCTACAAGGACTGACTAGCTTCATGATTGATACTGGAGCGGACAATACCACACTGAGTCTTAGCGATGTCGAACGAATTAATCTGAGCTATCGGCAGATAAAGCGCAGCTCGGCAGTAGGCGTGGAGGGAATTGCAGGTGAACAGCTCTTTTATCAAGAGGCAGCCTTGCTCATCTTTCGCGCTGAAGATGCCAAACAGTATGTTTTCTCAATCATGGTTCATATCCCGAGAAGGGGAACAAGCGGTCAGGCTGAGCAACAGCGCCGGTTACCCTCCATACTGGGACGTGATGTAATCAATCAATGCCGGCTCGTAGTGAGCTTCCACGAAGGTATTGTCGAACTAGTGCCACCAGAAGGGGCAATGTTACCTGTGGCCATGCGCCGGTTGTTATGACCTGCTCTAATAGCTTCAGAGCAATGTGCGGTTCAGGTTTCCAAGGTGTTACAGGCCAAGAGCTGCATTGACTGCTACAAAAGGAGGTCGCGCCATGACGTTCCAGAACATTCTCTACACAAAAGAGAAAGCGATTGCCCGTATCACTGTTAACCGGCCGGAGGTGAGAAATGCCCTGAACATGGCCACCAGGGCCGAGCTGAGGGAAGCCCTGAATGACATTGAAGCAGACAAAGACGTCCGGGTCGCTATCATTACCGGCGCCGGAGATAAGGCCTTTGTCGCCGGCGCTGACATTCACGAGCTTAACAGCGCCACACCGGTCATCATCGAGGAGCGGGCCTCGAGACTGGGGGCACGGCTTTTCCACGATATCGAGAACGCCCGCGTTCCATTTATCGCTATGATAAACGGCTTCTGCCTGGGGGCCGGCTGTGAGCTCGCCATGTCCTGCGATATCCGGATTGCCGCGTCAACCGCTCGGCTGGGCCAGCCGGAGATCAACATCGGCATTTTCCCCGGGGCGGGCGGCACGCAAAGGCTACCCCGCCTGGTGGGCTGGGGCCGGGCCAAAGAGATGATTTACACTGGTCGCATCATTGATGCTGCCGAGGCGGAAAGAATCGGGCTGGTGGACAAAGTGGTGCCTCCGGAGAACCTTCAGGAGATGGTGACCCAACTAGCGGAGACCATTGCCAGTAAAAGCCCCCTCATCCTCAACCTGGCCAAGAAGTCAATCAACCAGGGGATGTACACTGACCTGGCAGCCGGGCTGAGCTACGAGAAGGCCAACTTCGCCCTATGCTTCGCCACCGAGGATTTCAGAGAAGGGACCAGCGCTTTCCTGGAGAAGCGTAAGCCTGAGTTCAAGGGGAAGTAGGCAGAAAACGTTCTGAATCCGCTCACCCTGAGAGCCTGTTGAAGGATGAAATCCCATGACCGCTATGGTTCGACAAGCTCCCCATGAGCGGTGCTGGAGACTTTGTGCCCATGACCAACGGTGCCTTGAGTGCGCTACTGTACCTCTATCTTGGTCCGCTTTGGCGGCTCCGGTGCCTCGGCCTTTTCCGCCTTCTCGATGGCCTTATCGAGCAGGCTGCGCAGGGCCAGTAGCATCTCCTTGCGCGCCGTGACCAGGTGCTTCTTAGTCGGCTCAGGCAGGCCCTTGATTTTGAAGGGACGCAAACGGAACACCACCTCCTGCCCCGGGTGGTACTCTACCGCGAAGATGCTCTCTTTCTCCGTCATTTTCGTCTCCTTTCTGCCGCTTCCTTGGCAGCATCCCTCTGGAACTTAAGCCTCAGCTTATCACCTTCCAGCTTCGCTTCCGTCACAGGTAAGCCCATCAGGATATGCGGTAGAACAATGTTCCGGCGGAAGTGGGCCACCCGGATGACAAGCTCATCAGCGTTACGGGAAAGCTCGATTTTCTCCTTGCTGCTGAAGGGCAATGTCAGGGTAAGGATATAGTAGCCCTCCCCTTTCTGTATATCCTGGACGTGTCCCTCGTAGAATACCCCGGTAGGGTCCTGGTCGCGGAAGAGTGCCTGTCCCATCTTCCTCAACATGGGCAGACCAACGATCTCTTCCTGCAACAATGGGACCGGGGCGATAGGCAGGGGGGCGAAGCTGTCATGAATCATCTGCAAATAGTGCTTCTGGTGCTCTTTCCAGGCATGGAAGTAGTCCTCGGCCACTGTCTCCGGGATCAGGCGGTTACATACCACCAGGTCCGTAGCGTAGCCGTAGAGGCTGAGGTAGGTAAAGGTGCGCTGGGCCTCTTTGATAACCATCTTCTCCGGGTTCATCACCAGGCGGACGGAGGATATCTTGGGGTCGGTGAGCAGGGCGCGTATACGCTCCAGCTCATTATAGAGGTCCTGAATGGAGTCAAAGACCTCCTTATCCGGCAGGGGTATGTTCGTCAGGGCACGAGCTAGGGGGTGCACCATGCTGGCGACCATCTTGCCGATGGGAAACATGCGGGTCATCCACCAGTGCAGCATCTCCGGGAAGCTCAAGAGGCGCAGGGTCTCCCCGGTAGGGGCGCAGTCCACAATGACTACATCGTATTTGCCTTCATCCTGATAGTGGATGATGTAGAGGAGATTAGCCAGCTCCTCCATGCCGGGCAAAATGGCAATTTCATCCGCCACGATTTCATCAATGCCGCGCCAGGCGAAGAGGGCGGCCATGTAGCGCTGGATGGTGCCCCATTTAACTCTGAGGGTCTCCAGTATATCGGTCTCCTGCCCCCAGAGGTTGGTGGTGATGAGGGTGGGGTCATGGCCCAGCTCCACATCGTAGGAATCAGAGAGGGAGTGGGCAATATCGGTGCTGAGGACAATAGTCTTATAGCCCAACTCAGCAGCACGCAGCGCCGTGGCTGCGGCGGCACTGGTCTTGCCCACGCCACCCTTGCCGGTATATAGAATCACTCTCATCGAAGTATTCAACAGGCCAGGCAAACGGGACTGTTTTGTCAGACCGTGCACCATAATCTGTCATTGCGAGGAGTCCCCACCGGTGGTGGAGGACGACGTGGCAATCTCATGGTGTCCGTTTCTTATCACGTTAAGTGATGAGATTGCTTCGCCTTCCGATTCATTCTTCTCAGTAGGACTCATCGGAATGGTCTCACAAAGACAAGTGATGCATCAGCACATTACGGTTCGTATCGGTCCGCAGGCCCCTCCAGGATTATCCTGGCGTCAACGGCAATCACGCTGTCTTTATAGGCGAATACCGGGTTAAGGTCAAGCTCCTTGATCTGCGGTTTCTGCTCAATGAAATCGGAGACTTTGACGATGAGCGCCTCGAGGGTAGGGATATTGGCCGGCTCCTGGCCGCGGTAGCCCTGCAAGAGGGCATAGCCCTTTATCTCACGAATCATCTCGGCGGCATCCCTAGCTGTCACCGGCACGATGCGGAAGGCGACATCCTTGAGCACCTCCACCAGGATACCGCCCAGCCCGAACATGAGCACAGGGCCAAACTGGGGGTCTTTGCTCATGCCGATGATGACCTCGATGCCGGGGCGTGCCATCTTTTGCACAGAAACACCCAGAATACGGGCATCGGGGAGCTTTTGCCTGACAGCGGCCAAAATCTCGCTGTAGGCGCGGCCAACCTGGCTGGCATTGGCCAGTCCCAGCTTGACGCCGCCGGCGTCACTCTTATGGATAACATCCGGCGAGGCTATCTTCAGCACCACCGGGAAACCCATACTTTTCGCCAGTGCCACGGCTTCACTCTTGGTCCTGGCCAGTTTAGTCTCGACAACCGGGATGCCGGCATTTCGCAGAAGGTCTTTGGCTTCAATCTCGGTCAGTTGCATTCGTTTTTCCAGCGTAGCCTGCTTCAGTATGTCTTGCACGCAGCTTTCCTCCCTTGTTCACAAGGCGTCAATAAGATATTCTAGCCCCTTTATTCTGTCCTGTAAAGCTGCACGAGGTAGCCGGAATCAGCGCTGCGGTGAGGAAAGGGATACCATAAAAAGGAAAGCACATTCATGTTTCAGAGCAGTTTCTGAAATCTTTTGGAAACAATAATGAGCTAGACTAAGCTATTGGAAATGCCGATTTGGTGGTGCCTGAATCTGGCGATTTCAGGCAAGGTCAAGCGGCGTGTCCCGCGGACGCGTTGTATAATAGTTAGTAGATAGAATGAAAAAGGAGGATTTAGACAACAATGGCCCCCCGAAATACTGGCGAAGGCAAGGAATACGTTCTCAGCAGGGTCAAGGAACTGAATGTCAAGTATATCAGTCTCTGGTTCACGGACATCCTGGGCATGCTCAAGAGTTTCACCATCACGGCCCAAGAGTTGCCGGGCGCCTTCGAGGAAGGCATGGGTTTCGATGGCTCATCCATTGAGGGCTTCGTGCGCATTGACGAGAGTGACATGGTTGCCATGCCTGACCCCACGACCTTCCAGCTCATCCCCTGGACACCGAAGGATGAGCCACCCATGGCCCGCATGTTCTGCGATGTGCTGCGGCCGGGCGGTGAGCCTTTTGATGGCGACCCGCGCTATGTGCTGAAGAGGAACCTGAAGCGGGCGGCTGACCTGGGTTACACCTACTACGTTGGGCCGGAGCTGGAATACTTCTATTTCAAGAGCCACCAGGAGACGGAGGCCCTGGACGAGGCGGGCTATTTTGACCTGACACCGCGTGACGCCGCCATAGACATGAAAAGGGAGACTGTTGATGCTCTGCAGGCCATGGGCATTGAGATAGAGTTCTTCCACCACGAGGTAGCCACGAGCCAGCACGAGATTGACATGAGGTATACCGATGCCCTGACGATGGCAGATAACGTGATGACCTACCGCCTCATCGTCAAGGAGATTGCCCTGAAGAATGGTTTCTACGCCACCTTTATGCCCAAGCCGGTCTTTGGCATCAACGGTAGCGGCATGCATGTCCACCAGTCGCTCTTCAAGGGCGACCGGAACGCCTTCTTTGACAAGGATGATGCCTATCACCTATCAAAGGTGGCCAGGAGCTATGTCGCCGGGCTGCTAGCGCACGCCCCCGAGATTACGGCCATCACCAGCCAGTGGGTGAACTCCTACAAGCGGCTGGTGCCCGGCTATGAGGCACCTGACTATCTCTCCTGGGCACGCCGCAACCGCTCCGACCTAATCCGTGTGCCGGAATACCGGCCGGGCCGGGAAAAGGCTACGCGCATCGAGTACCGCTCGCCAGACCCCGCCTGCAACCCCTACCTCACCTTCAGCGTCATGCTGGCGTCCGGCCTGGATGGCATCCAGAAGAAACTGGTGCCGCCAGAGCCT
Source organism: Chloroflexota bacterium (assembly GCA_016210585.1). Lineage (GTDB taxonomy): Bacteria > Chloroflexota > Dehalococcoidia > Dehalococcoidales > JAFGLR01 > JACQTX01. The sequence goes on along the minus strand of JACQTX010000085.1, from coordinate 3,042 downwards.
GTGGAAGAGAACGTCTATGAGATGAGCGATGAGGAGAGAAAGCAGCGCGGCATCGGCAGTTTGCCCGGCAGTCTCCTGGAAGCCACGCAGCTTGCCGAAAATAGCCCGGTGGTGCGGGAAGCCCTCGGCGAGCACGTCTTCAAAGCTTTCATCGAAAACAAGAAGAAGGAGTGGGACCAGTACCGTATCCAGATAACTGACTACGAGCTCAAGAAATACCTGCCCGTCCTGTAACACTCTGGTCGGCTGACCACAGGTCGCCTTCCCTCTTTCGAGGGAAGGCGACTTTTTGTTCATGGCGGGCGGCTTCACTGAGAGTTTGTGAACTTGTCACAACGCGCCGAACTGGGTCTCCTCTCCTCTCGCTCTCGTGGGAGAGGATTAAGAGCCTCACCCTCACCTCAGTCTCTCCCATCAAGGGGAGATGGACAACACGAGCGTATTTCTTTACACGGCCCGAAAGCAACGTTGACACCATCACTGTCAGGTGATACCCTTTTGCTGGGAAATCCTCCCGAAGACGAGCGGAGGTGGAAGGCATGACACAGCAGACAGGCCGGGAAGACCTGGCGGGGCGGGTTATTAAGCTGGCTGATCTGGTGGCATACCAGGCAGGGGCCGTGGTCAGCCGGACAATTATTGACAAGAAGGTGGGCACAGTGACCCTTTTCGCCTTTGACGCGGGGCAGGGCCTGAGTGAGCACACCGCCCCCTATGATGCTCTGGTCTATCTCCTCGATGGTGAGGCGGAAATTACTATTTCTGCCAAGCCCCTCCGGGTGAAGACGGGGGAGATGGTCATCATGCCGGCCAACCAGCCCCATGCCCTGCGAGCGTTGAAGCCGTTCAAGATGACCCTGGTAATGGTCCGGGCCTGACGTGCTGGACTTTGCCGCCAACTGCCGTACCACGGCCATGGGCATCATGCCCCACACCGATGTGGACCGGGCAATTGATCTGGCCCTGGGGCTGGACATACCCTTCTGGCCACAGCTCCCCAACGTGAGCTTCTACGAGGACATGTATGTGCAGACCTCGCAGAGCTTCCCGGGGATGGTCGTTGACCTGGCCGCCGAGAAGATTGGCTTCGATAGTGCCCGCTTCCAGGCGGAGCTGGGTGACTACACCGAGCGGATGGCTGACCCGGCAACCTTTACATTGAGCGGCGAATACTCTTCGGTCTATCACCGTTTCCTGGCGAGGGAGCTGAGTGGCTACACGGCCATCCGCGGGCAGGTCACCGGCCCGGTCAGCTTTGGCTTTCGGGTCAACGATGAGAACGGACGGCCCATCATCTATGACGATAATGTTCGCGGCCTTCTCTTCGATTTCATCCAGCGCAAGGCGAATACCCAGTATGCCCAGCTCAAACAGAAAAACCGAAACGCCTTTGTCTGGCTGGATGAGCCGGGGCTGGGCTGGGTCTTCAGCGGGCTGTCCGGCTACCTTGACCTCCAGGCGAGGGAGGACTACCGGGGCTTCTGGCAGGGCTTTGCCGGGCCAAAGGCCCTGCACCTGTGCGCTAATGTCAACCTGCCCTACCTTCTGCAGCTAGGCATCGAGCTGCTGTCCTTTGATGCCTACCAGATAGAGCTTATGCCCAGAGGCTATGCTACTGCCGTAGCTGAGTTCCTTTGGGGAGGCGGCGTCATCGCCTGGGGGATTGTGCCGACTGACTCGGATAACCTGGGCCGGGAGGCGCCGGAGACCCTGGCCCGGCGTCTGCTGGACTACTGGACGGTGGTTGCCAGCAATAGCGGCCTCGCTGTTGAGCAAATCGCCCGTCAGGCCCTGCTGGCCCCGGCGCGCTGCTGTCTCAAGAACATTGGGCGGGTCGGTGCCAGCGATGAGGCGGCTGCCTGTCTGGCGGCTGCGGCCCATGACCTGACCAGCGAGGAGCGCCTTGTCGAGACCGCCTTCAGCTATCTCAAGACGCTGTCTGCCATTCTAAAGGGAAAATTCGAGCTGTGAAGACAGCGGGAATGCGCTCGCGGTGATACCTTCATAAGTATCGTAGGGTGGGTGCAGCGAGAGCGAAACCCACCTTCAGCTTAAGACAAGGGTGGATGTAACCCACCCTACTGTGCTGATTTCGGCTTGAAGACGACCGAGGGTCTGATATTCGGGGCATAGGTGAAGCCCTCGGCGGACTGCACCTGCCCGTATTTGGCTTTCAGCTCTTCGATTGGGCCGGCATCCAGGGCACGCATGGGGCAGCCAGCCACGCAGATGGGCGGCTTGCCTTCCGCCCAGCGGTCAAGGCACAGGTCGCACATCTGCACCTTGGCATTTGCCTCGGCACCGAACTGGGGCGCCCGGTAGGGGCAGGCCTCCAGGCAAAGACCGCAGCTGTCTTTGCCCAGGCATAGCTCCGGCGCCACGAGGACAATGCCATCCTCTTGCCGCTTGGTGATAGCGCCTGTCGGGCAGGCCGTGACGCAGGCCGGGTCCGCACAGTGGTAGCAAGAGGTAGCCAGAAAGGCCACAAAGGGATTGGGATACTTGCCCCGCTCAATCGTCTCCACCCGCCGCCAGCTTGCCGGGCCGGCGGGCACATCGTGCCAGTCCTTACAGGCGACGACACAGGTATAACAACCGGTGCAACGAGTCTGGTCGAAATAAAAACCTAGCTGCATGCTAACCACCCCTGCCAAAACATTTGCGTAGCGACAAAGCGAAGATAACAACAGTATACGAAAGCTGAAGATTCTGTGCAAGTCGCAAGCGGGTGGACCTTTAGAAATCCATCGTAAGCCGCTCACGGTGAGCCCTTCGGCTCCGCTCAGAACAGGCTTGTCGAACATCAGACCTCGCCCTTCGACAGGCTCAGAGCGAGCGGGTCTCTACGCATCTCTTTTGCGAAAGAGGGTTTGACAACGTGTCCCTGTGAGGTATGGCCCCGCTTACCGGCCCAACTCGCCACGCACATTCACGAAGGCAAGGATATGGTCACGGCCGATCATGCCGATGATATTGTGGTCCCGGACTACGGGGAGCTGGGCCACATCTTCCTCCGTCAGGAGGCGCAGGACAGTATAGAGG
>JACQTX010000084.1 GCA_016210585.1 Chloroflexota bacterium | reverse complement strand
ATATGGTATTACAGAGTATTATAATTTTCAACCACCTGGAAGGTGATTATAACCGCGAATCTGTCCAGCTTCATCTTATTCTCTGACTCCACGGATTACGGGGTAAAAGTCGCCGTCATATCCGGTATCTTATCAGCAGGCGTTGCATCCTGGCAGGAACGTCTGTCGTTATGGGCCGGCCGTGCCCGCAGCACAGCACCGCAAAATCCAGATGTGTCAGCTTCCTTACCGATTCCCTTAGCTGCGCCATGTTCGTGCTGACTGATTTGGGCGGAATACGCAGGTGACGAAAGCGGCTGTTAATCGTATCACCGGCGATGAGCAGTTTCCGCTGCGGTGCGTAGAGGCTGATGCTGCCCGGCGTATGACCAGGCGTGTGGATGACCTGTAGCCCACCTAGAGGGGCAAGCACCTCATCGCCTTCCAGGGTAATATCCACATCGTCTGGTCTGAGGTAGAAACGGGGACGGACTGAGGCAAAAGGTGGGAAACGAAGAAGACCCAAAACATATTTGGGATAGGCTATCTGGCTATCCCGGTCACCGATGCTCTGGCGGTGGGCGGCCACCTTAGCTGGACAGAGTCTTCTTAATGCGGTCAGCCCGCCGATGTGGTCCAGATGGTTGTGGGTAAGGATAATGAGGTTGATTTCTTCAGGTGAGCGACCCAGGCGGCGGAGGAAGCTCACTATTGTCCTGGAGCTGCCTATGAAGCCGGTGTCTATTAGCGTCAGTTTGTCCGCAGCAATCAGCAGCATATTGACGCCGCCGGCGGTAATCCGGTAAACGGAAGGGACTACTTCCATACGTCTAAAGAATAGGGTATCAGTCCGCGGCGGTCAAATCCAGCGAGGATTAACCTCCTTCGAAAGCCACAAAGCATGTAAGCAACCTTAACGTAGTCTGAAGTTCCAGCCCTCACCCCCTATCCCCCTCTCCCGCACATGCGGGAGAGGGGGAAATTACTTGAAAGAAGGGGGGCTTCGCCCCCCTTCTTTACTATTCTTCCCCTTCCCCTGGCAGGGGAAGGGGATACAGGGGATAGGGTCAGCCGACATAAGAGGCAGCAGCTCTACATAGCGTCGGGCAATTACTACCACAGACGAATAATTTACCGTTACCTCGCAGCACCATGATAATTTGGAGAAAACGAATTTATTCCCTCCATATATGTCGTATCTATTTTGTGGTTCCGTGGCAAACGCAGAAATAGTTGAAGTAGAGTGGCCAATGTGCTAGTTTTATCTAGGACTGGTAGATTCTAGCTGAGGAGAGGACCCATGTCAGACACCTATGTCGGCCTTACCATCAGGAAAGAGGTCTTAAGGAAGGATAGCGTCAACATTGACCTGGAGACCTTGAAAGAGGTTGCCCTGGAGGCCATGCAGTATTACTGTCAGCATGCCGGCCAGGATTGCCCTGATGTTGAAATCCAGAGGACCCTGCCGGAGAGGCTCGGCATCGAAGAGTACCGCGTCAATCCCGACCTGCCTTTCAAGGTGCGGCTCTCCCTGGAAGCCGAAAACTATGCCCCCTTCAACTCCTGGATGGAGGTGGACGAGCCGGACTCCCGAGAGTGGGCCTTCATCACCGATTTGGCCATCCATCTTTCTGGGAAGTTCCCGGAGCTAACCTTTAACGCTAACTCCAGTTTCTTTCATACCCCCAACTGCGACGAGGGCGAGAAATATACCAGTCTATTCAAGAACGGTGCGTTACTCGCCCGGCTTACCCGCCAGGAGTGGGTGGAGAAATATCTGGGTGGCCACTATCCGCAGCGCCTGGTCAAAGAGACCTAACCCGCATAAAGCGGAAACTCTAAATTCTAAATCCGAAATCCGAAACAAATTCAAAGCACCAAAATTCAAAAGTTGGAGACGAAAAGTTTTAGCTTCAATTTACTCATGCGCATAATAAAAAGGGGGTCCATTTTTTGCATGATCTTATTAATAACGGACTAATCTCTAAACCCTAAACAAACTCAAATTACCAAAGCATTAATAGCCTGCCCCATTCGCTTTGCTCAGGGCAAGCTCTGAGCTTGACGAAGGGTTCAAGACGTTTTGGTTATTCAAGATTTTGAATTTTGGTATTGTTTCGGCCTGCCCTGAGCTTGCCGAAGGGATTTCGGATTTAGTGCTCAGAGCTTGTCCTGAGTTCATCGAAGGGATTTGGTTCTAGCTTGTCCAGATTGGGATTTAGTCCACACAGGACGCGCAATTGCTTTAGACGTTTCATATAGGAATTGTTCGGGGGATTAATGCAGGTGATTACGCCGAAAGCTATCTACGAAAACCGTGCCGATGCCGGCCGCCAGCTAGCTGCTAAACTGAAGGACTACGCTGGCCAAGCGGCGGTAGTGCTGGCTATTCCCAATGGTGGCGTGCCGGCGGCACTGCAGGTAGCCGCATCCCTTAATGCTGACTTTGACGTGGTGGTCTCTCGCAAGATTCCCATGCCGCTCAATCCCGAAGCCGGATTTGGTGCTATTGCCGATGATGGCACGATGATCCTGAATGAAGACATTGTAAAGAGGACCGGCCTTAGCCCGCAGCAGGTGGAGATGGAAGCCAACAAGGTGAGGGCCGAGGTCAAGCGGCGCACCCTTCTCTACAAGGGCAACCGGTCGCTGGTCAGCCTCTATGGCAGGACCGTGATTATTGTTGATGACGGGCTGGCCTCCGGGGTTACCATGGTAGCCGCCGTGACCTCCGTCCGTCATCGCCGGCCCAAGGAGACCATTGTGGCCGTCCCGTGCGCGTCCGCCTCAGCTGTGGTCCAAGTGGAGAAGGTCGCCGATAAGGTGGTCGCTGGCATTATAGGTGATCTGCCCCGGTTCGCCGTCGCCGATTACTACCACCACTGGGTGGACGTCAAGGATGACCAAGTAATCCGTGCCCTCAGCGAGTGGCGGATGCAGCGTGCGGTGAACCCGCATACGCAATAGTGTCTAGTCGTGTAAATCAGCGTTATGTCTCCTCTCCCCAACGTGGGAGAGGACTAAAGCTTGCCCTGAGCGAAGCGAACGGGGTGAGGCAGCGAGGAATTCATTTCACCCTCACCCAGCCTCTCCCATTAAGGGAGAGGGAATTCCTGAGATTGGTAAGACTTCTGCCACAAAGCGCTGTGCCTCACGCCTCAGCCAGGTTGGACAGAGTTCGCGGCACCAGCTCCGCAAGGGCAGGATGGATGTGGATGCCCTGGCTGATTTCGGCAACATGCCCACCGGAAGCGATGGCGTTGGTCACCTCCTGGATAAGCTCCGGGGCATTGGCACCGATGATGTGAAAGCCCAGTATTCTCTGGCTTTCTTTGTCCACCACGGCTTTGGCAAAGCAGCCCTCCTCCATCATGGCCTCGCCACGGGCCATGTCTGTGTAGGCGGAGACACCCACGAGAACATCGTGCTCCTTGCGTGCCGCCGCCTCGGTAAGGCCTATCGAGGCCACCTGGGGATAGGAATAGACGGCGTGGGGCACATTGACGAAGTCCATCTTCAGGCGAGTCCCGTGCAGGACATTGTGGGCCGCTATATAGGCCTCACGGTTGGCGGCATGGGTGAACATCTGCTGGCCGGTAGCGTCGCCTATGGCGTAGATGTTCTTTCGATTGGTCTCGAGGTATTCATTGACGATGATGAAGCCTTTCTTGTCGGTGGCCACACCGGTCTTCTCTACCTTCAGCGTATCGGCATTGGAGCTGCGGCCCACGGCCACCAGCAGACTCTCGGCAGTGATTTCCCTTGTCCGGCCAGTGGCCACTTCCTTTGCTATTACCGTTACCGCATTCCCCTCTCCCCTCTTTACCTCTTCAACCTGGACACCGGTATGGACGTCCATACGCTCGCTTAGCCTTTTTTGCAGCAGTGCGGAGATTTCCGGCTCTTCCGGCAGGACAATCCGGTCAGCCATCTCTACGATAGTAACCTTCGTCCCCATGGCGGCGAAGAAATGGCCATACTCCACACCGACATAGCCGCCACCGATGATGATGACGCTCTTTGGCTTTTCTTTGAGTTGCAGCACCGACTCACTGGTCAGGTAGCTGACGCTGTCCAGACCTTTGAGGGGAGGAATAAAGGGCCGCGTGCCAGAGGCCAGGAAAATCTTATCGCCCCTGATTCTTTCGCCTTTGACTTCAAGGGTATAGTCACCGACAAAATAGCCCTCCCCTTCGTAGAAGTCGAATTCCTTGGCTGCGGTGACCGCCTGCCGGATATGGCTTGCCTCTTCACGGATATGCTTCCGCATCCTTTCCATAACGAAGGCGAAGTCAACATTTTCAATCTTTAGCTGAACACCCAGCTTCCTTGATTCGAGGGCTTCCATGATGCGGTCCGCCACGCAGATTAGCATCTTGGAGGGAATGCAGCCCAGGTTGAGGCAGGTGCCGCCGAGAGGGCCTTTGTCCACCGGGGCCACCGTGAGGCCATGCGATGCCGCTTCCTCAACGATGGTCATACCCGAGCCTGAGCCAACCACGATGACATCATACTTCTTCATGTGCACCCCCGTTAGCTTATTGAGTTGGATGTCACGCCGGGGAATGGCTGAGCGGATTCATGCCTTCCCACCTTTCATCATAGCACACAATGAAGGGACGGATACGGGAATCATGCTCTTGTGGACAGGAAGGAATTGTTGAATAGCTGCCAGCTATCAGCTATCAGCCTTTAGCAGAATATTCAAGAATTTGCATGGTTGTGAGAATGACAGCTATTCGGTTGTCATTCCCCGAATGCTTCAGGGGAGGACTTCTCAGAATGACAACTCGATTGGTATTTTCATAAAAATTTCCCATTTCCCCGCTTACGCGGGGCACCACGAAGCATGAAAATCACCCATCCGCTTCTGTCATTCTGGGCGCAGCGAAGAATCCGCCCCGTCTTTGCCGGATTCTCCAGTCGTCCTTCTAGGAAGGACTCATTAGAATGACAGAGAGGTGGCTATTTTCGGGGTAATGATTTTAGACAGTCTTGGACAGCTTGGGAAAGCTCCCTACCTTAACTTGAGCAAACGGGTCAGGAAGGTAGCTACCTCGTCCACCGAATTGAGATAATAGTCGGCCTCTGAAGCCGGATTCTCCCGGCTGACCAGGATGCTCCAGCCGTTCGGACGGTGCAGGACGCGGAAGGCGTCTTCATCCGTGGTGTCATCGCCCAGGTAGATGATGAGCCACCTGCCGTCGTGAAAGAGGGCCTTCGTCTTGCCGATGATGGTCTGCACGGCTTTGCCCTTGTCCCAGGTGACCGGCGGCCTGATTTCCCACACCTTCTTCCCTGAGGTAACCTTGATTTTGCCCGCGTTGACACAGGGGGCGGTGACCTGCCGGAAGATTTCCACCACGTGGGTCTCCTCCTCCCTGGCCACGAGTCGATAGTGGACACTCAGGCTCAGCCCCTTGACCTCCACAATAGCCCCCGCGATATGGCCCAGCTTCGCCTTGAGGTCACGGGCCAGTGCCTTCATGGTTTCCCGCCCGGCCTCGGCAATAGGATGCACAAAGCTGATACCGGGACCGTCAATCTCCAGACCGTGGTTCCCGGCGTAGTAAATCCCCTCTATGCTGACATGAGACTTGATTTCGGCCAGTGACCGTCCACTGATGATACCGATATACGTGTCAGGCTTCCGGCTCAAGGCTATCAGGTGCTCATTAACTTCAGGGGCCAGCCGCGCCTCGTCTGGGCGGCTGACAATTGGCGTCAGGGTGCCGTCATAGTCAGAGAGGAGCATGAGATGGGCTGCCGCCCTGACGTCAGCTGAGAAATCCGCCCAGGCATCGAACAGGTATTGCACTAAGCCTCCGCCAGAGAGATGAGTTGCTCCAGAATGCTGGCGGCCCACCGGTAGATACTGTGGCCAGCTACCACCGCTCGCATCGCCTTCATGCGCCGCCGTCTCTCAGTCTCACTCATCTCCAGGGCTTCATTTATCTTCACAGCAAACTCGCCGATGGCGAAAGGATTTACCAAAACGGCTTCCTTTAGCTCAGCGGCAGCGCCGGCAAACTCACTCAAGATGAGGACGCCGTCCTCATCGGCGCGTGAGGCCACAAACTCCTTGGCCACCAGGTTCATGCCGTCATGCAGAGCGCTGACTACGCAGAAGCTCGCCAGGCGGCGCAGGGCGGACAGGGCCACCGGGGAAAGCTGGCCTGTCATGAGCAGCACAGGCTGCCATGAAGATGAACCATATCTACTATTTATCCCGGCGGCTAGCTCATGGACCTGCCGGCCAACCTCCTGGTAGCTTTCGATATCGGTGCGGCTGGGAATGCCTGCCTGGATGAAGACCACCCGGCCCCGGTAGGCCGGGAAATTCTCCAGAAACCGGCCAAGGGCCTGCAAGCGCTGCGGTATCCCCTTGGTGTAGTCCAGCCGGTCAACACCTATGCCGACGAGTTTTCCGGCCAGATTTAGCTCGCGGGAAAGCCGCGCCATCTCCTGTCTCACCGCCTCTGTGCCTGCCTCCTCGCTGAGGCGGGCGAAATCCACGCTGATAGGGAAGGGCTTAACTAGCGTAGGCCGGCCCTGATGGGTGACTGAGGCTGCCTTCTGGTTGACCTTTGCCCGCAGAATATGCCGGGTGGTATCAAGGAAGTTCTCACAATAGGCGGGGGTATGGAAGCCCAGCAGGTCGTTGCCCAGCAGGCCGGCCAGAAGCTCTTCCCGCCAGGGACAGGTGCGGAACACCTCGTAGGGTGTCCAGGGAATATGCCAGAACTGGCCCACAACCAGCCGGGGCCTTTGTGCCTTAATCAGGCGGGAAAGCAGCGCGAGGTGATAGTCCTGGACCAGCACTACGGCGGGGCGGTCACCAACCTCATCCAGCACAGCACGGGCGAACTTCTCGTTGACCTTCCGGTACATCTCCCAGTCAGTGTCCCGGAAGACGGGCGGCACAAAGGCGATGTGGCATAAGGGCCACATCACCTCATTGGAGAAACCACGGTAGTGGCCGGCAACCTCCTCATCACTCAGCCAGACCCGCCGCAGGGTGTACTCCGGATTTTCCGACGGCACCTTCACCCGGTCATGGGCATCCGTAACCTGCCTATCGGCACTGCCGCTGCCATGGGCCACCCACGTCCCCCTGGCGGCCCGCAGCACCGGGTCAAGGGCCTCGGTCAGACCGCTCACAGGCCGCTGGCAGACTATCCGCTTGCCGGAAAAGCCGTGCACATAAGGCTCACGGTTGGAGACCACAAGGAAGAGCCGATCACCGAGACTCCTTTGCACCAGGTGGTAGAGGTTGTCCTTATCCCAGATTATGTTTTCGATGAGCCACCTCGAATGGTATTCGCCGCAGATTCAGTAGAAGAAATGTCCCTCATTGCGAACTGTTTTCCTATACCTTGGCACGGGGAGCAAGCAAGTGTTGCGGGTGGGTTATTTGCCGTTACCGGTGGCGAAGATACGCTTCAAGAGCTGGTCAAAGTCCTCAAACCACTTGACCTTCAGCTGGTCAGGCCAGGAAGGGTCGAACTTGGGGAACTTGTCCATCAACATTCTGTCCAGTGGCGTTTGGATTGGAATTTCTACCAGAGTTTCCGGAACTTGCTGGAACTTTTTTGTCTTTGGCACGATTTTCCTGGAACTTTTTCTGGCACCTGCAGGGGCGCGGGAACTTTTCGGTTCCCGTGTCAAGAAGGGGGATAAGGCAATACCGGCATCATTAGCCAGCTCCTTAAAGAATTTCACGCACTTGCGGGTGACGTCCCCACGTAGGGGGTAGGTGCTTTGAAAGACTTCGTCCAGCTGGTCGGGAGTTGCTGCCTGCAGATTGAAATCACCCTGGAATAGGAAGTCATACGCCTCGGTAGCCACCTGCTTCAGGATTTCCCCCCGCTGCGGACCGCGGGCAGAAGCTAGCTGCCTCAAGCGATTGGACGGTGTGCCATTATTATCGGCCAAGTCGAGATAGCGGAGGGCTCCCACAAGCTGGGTGACAATACCGCCCGACCTGCCCGGCAGCGAACTGCGGTCAATCCGGTTCGGGACACCACGGTTCAGGTCTGCCAGGAAGGCCTGAAAGGTGCTGTAGGAAACGTAGGGTGGCAGACGTTTTCTCATTCCAGAGACCATGGCACCATTCCGATTTCTTTGTTGGCACTAATTGTAACGGAAAACTCACGGAATTTCAAGGGGTCAAAGACAACGAAAACGATGGAATTTTATCGGTAGATGGCAATAAGAGTTACGGAATTGCTCTGGACATTTCAGGACAATCTTTGACACATGCTTTTGTCCAGCTATAGGATGATTCCAAAATCTTTTATAAAAGGAGGAGCGCAGTGGGAACTTCAATCGACTACCAGAAACTTATGATGGAGATTGTGTACATCAATCTTCCGGGTCCGGAGGAACCATCTCCAGGCATGAGTGGCGGTGAGCTGCTGCACGGTTTCCTGGCCGAGCTCTACCGGGCCCCCAATCCCGAAATGAAAGCCTACCTCACCGGCCTGTGCAGCAAATGGAACATCCACTATAGAGAGGCCAGGTAGGCGGGCTTCTCCCGGAGTTAACAATATAGGTTAACTAAAGGAGGCAAAACGTCATGAGAAAGAATAAAATTGGTGCCATTGACGTTGGGACAACCAAGGTATGCACCATTATGGGTGACGTGGATGACAATGGGAGTCTGCGGATTCTCGGTGTCGGTGTTGTCCCCTCGACTGGACTGCACAAAGGACTCGTGGTTAATATTAATGAAGCCAAGGAGTCCATCCGCGAGTCAGTGCGCCGGGCCGAAAAGACCGCGGGCTACAAGCTGGAGTCAGCCTATGTGGGAGTTACCGGCCGCCATATCAACTCGGTGAACAACCGCGGCATCATCGCCATCACCCGCAATGACCAGCTGGTGCGCCCGGACGACCTCAGGCGGGTCCTTGATGTAGCCAGGACCGTCAAAGTCCCGAGTGACCATAAACTGCTCCATATCATCCCGCGCGGCTATGCCGTAGATGGCCAGGAGGGTGTCAAGAACCCCGTCGGCATGCACGGCTTCCGCCTGGATGTGGAGACACACATCATCACTGCCGCCATAACCTCAGTGCAAAACCTGACCAAGTGTATTCGCGGTGTCGGCATCGAGATTGATGACCTGGTCCTGGAGCCGCTGGCGAGTGCCGAGTCCGTCCTCACCGAGGAAGAGAGACAGGGCGGCGTGGTCATTGCTGACATCGGCGGGGGCACTACCGATATCGCCGTGTTCAAGGACAACAGCATCTACCATACCTCCATCCTTCCCGTTGCCGGCTACCAGGTTACCAGGGACGTCTCCATCGGCCTGGGACTTTCCTTTGAGCTAGCGGAAGAGATGAAGAAGCGCTACGGCAATGTTATGCCCGCTGAGGAGAAGAGCGATAACGACATGATGTTGACCGAGGATGGGCATGATGTCTCCTACGCACAGCTTTCGGAGATTATCCGCACCCGTGTCGAGGAGATGCTCCGCCTGGTCATGCTGGAGCTGCCGCAGGCGGACTACGGTAAGCTGGTGCCCTCCGGGCTGGTGCTGACCGGCGGCGGGTCCAATCTGCCGGGCATCGCCGAGCTGGGCCAGCAGGTGACCCGTATGCCGGTAAGGATTGGCTATCCCGTCAATCTTTACGGTGTCTCTGATATCCTGAACAATCCGGCGTATGCCACCAGCGTGGGCCTTATGCTCTGGAAGCTACGCAATCAGGGGACAACAGGCTGGAATACCAAGCGCAGCGGGATAAAGCGCCTCGTCTCCCGGCTGTTCAAAGTGTTTCGGTAGGTGAGGCACTACCTATAATGAGGAGGAATTAAGATGGCTAAGACTAGTTATGTTCCCAGTGGAGCTAAGATAAAGGTGGTCGGGCTGGGCGGGGCCGGCTGCAATGCTATCACCCGCATGGTGCGCGAGCAAATCCGTGGTGTTGAGTTCGTTGCCATGAACACAGATGCCCAACACCTGGCGATTACGGAAGCGGCCGTTCGCATCCAGCTCGGCGAGAGGATTACCCGTGGCCTTGGTGCCGGCGGCGTACACACCATGGGCCGCAAGGCCGCCGAGGAGAGCCGGGACGAGGTCCGCCAGGCCCTGGCCGGCTCGGATATGGTTTTCATCACTGCCGGCATGGGCGGCGGCACTGGTACCGGCTCGGCACCGCTGGTGGCGGAGCTGGCCAAGCAGGCGGAGGCACTGACCATCGCCGTGGTGACCAAGCCCTTCGCCTTCGAAGGCAACCACCGCATGCAGGTCGCCGAGGAAGGCATCCGCGACCTCATTGACAAGGTGGATACCCTGGTCATCATCCCCAACGACCGCCTGTTTGACCTGTGCGACCAGAAGACCGGCGTTGACGGTGCCTTCAAGATGGCTGATGACGTCCTCTACCATGGCGTTCAGGCCATCGCCGAGGTCATCACCGTCCCCGGCCTCATCAACCTTGACTTCGCCGATGTCCGGACCGTGATGAAGAAGGCTGGCCCGGCCTGGATGTCCATCGGCCATGGCTCAGGACAGAACCGTGCCGTGGATGCGGCCAAAGCTGCCCTCGCCAGCCCCCTGCTGGATGTTTCGATTGATGGGGCCAGCGCCGTGCTCTTTAATGTGGCCGGCGGCAGCAGTCTTACCTTATTCGAAGTCAATGCCGCGGCAGACGTCATCCGCAAAGCCGTTGACCAGGAAGCCAACGTTATCTTCGGGGTCATCCTTGACCCCAACATGGGCAACGAGGTGCGGCTGACGCTAATCGCGACCGGCTTTACAAGTCGAGAGGCACTTGGCGGTAATGCCCGGGACAGGGAGCTCACCAAACTCTTGAAAAGTATCAAGACAGAAGAGGAGCTTGAGGTCCCCTCCTTTATGAGACAGCGGGCAGCAACAGGCCGTCCGGTGACGAACCCACTGCGTCGGTAAAGCCGTCAGCGTTTGGATAGAGGGTGGCCGCGGTTTAGCCGCGGCCACCCTCAACGTCTCACCTGCTGTGAGGGTCCACCTGTTATAGAGCGAGGTTTACATATGCTACCAGAAGAGCGCGAGCTGCGCCAGTTCACCATAGAGTTTGCCAGCGAACCGCACAACCAGGAGCTTCTCCTGCTGTTTGGCCGGCACCCTCATGCTCACCTGAGCCGCCTGGCCATCCGGCACGCTCTCGGCTGGCGAAAGTCACACGTTGAAAGGGAGCTGGCCTACCTTGTCGAGAAGGGACTGGTGAACCGGCGCACGCAGAACGGCACGTGCTTTTACTGGCTTACCGAGATAGCCTCCGTCAACCAGCTTGTGCAAAGCCTGGCCAGGCTGGACCCGGCGCAGCGGAAGCTGCTGCTGGAGCAGGACGGCGCACCGGATGCCAATACGGCTGCCTCACCAGAGGCAACTGCGCCGGAAAAGCCGCTGCCGCTCTTCAAACCGCTGCCGCGCCCCGTAGCGCACACGGACGAGAAGCGGATGGAAGCCGGCAACAGCTAGAGCTTCCACACAGACTTGCCATCCCATACCGGCCAAGTCATCCTTGCCACCATCCGTAACGCTTCATTTGTCATGCTTGTCAACGTTGGAAGAAGTGCGAAAGCACCATTGTCTCCCCAGCGGGGACAAAAGCCGCTCCAAGAAGCCACTTACTCATCAATCATGGTGGGTGCTATAGCTTGCCGCGAAACGCGCCAGGCAAGTCAGAATAACGGCTTTCACCATGCACCCGAAATCAGCGATTCATTCTGTAGGTCGGGTTTCCTAACCCGACTTGAAGTGGCGGGCAGGTTGGGAAACCTGCCCTACGGGTGGCTATTCTTCCCCTTCCCCTAACCAGGGGTTTGTATCAAAAATGACGTATTCATGTCATTCTTGATCCCTTCATAGTACTCAGGGTAAACTCCGCGAAGAATCTGGTGTGGGGTGAGGAGGATTGAAGATTGCCTCCCTCCCCCGCCAGATTCTTCGTCCTTCAGGGAGTAAAGGAGAGAAGGACTCCAGAATGACAGTTCGGTTGCTATTTTCGTGAGAATGACACCTATTTTCGGAGGAGGCTTGAGGCTAGCTTTCCTTGACAGGGCTTTTGACCATGTGCTATTATCGCACCATCTCCACTGCGAATGATTTTACCGATTGCAAGGCATACGGCTGCCCGCCTCCCTCAAATGTATTCTTCGGAAGAACGGTGCGCGGCGCCGGGTAGCGTGCTATGCCGGGACAATCGAAATGAAGGGATAGGTCAATGTCTTACACGATAGGTATTGATATTGGCGGCACTTTCACGGACTGCTACATCATAGATGATAAGGGCGCGGTGGCCTATGATAAGGCACCATCAACCCCCCAGGACTTCTCCATAGGCGTCAGCGAGGCCGTCAAAGCCACCGCCGAATGGCTGGACAAGTCCCTGCCGGAGCTGCTGAGAGAGACCAGCCTCTTTGTGCATAGCTGCACAGTGGCAACTAACGCGCTCATCAACTACTCCGGCGCCAAAACCGGGCTTATTACGACCATGGGCTTTGAGGATATCATCCTGATCATGCGGGCCTGGGGGCGGATTGCCGGCCTCAGTGATACCGAGATAGCCCATGTAGCCCGGACGAACAAGCCCGAGCCGATTGTACCCAAGCGTCTCATCAAGGGCGTGCGCGAGCGCGTTGACTTCCGCGGCCGGGTAATCGCGCCGCTCTTCCGCGAGGACGTGGTGAAGGCGGTGCAGGAGCTGGTGAGCGAGGGGGTAGAGTCCATTGCGGTCTCCCTGCTGTGGTCCTTTGCCAATCCATCACACGAGCAACAAATACGCGAAATAGTAAAAGATCTGAACCCTGATATACCCGTAACCATCTCCTCGGAGATTTCGCCTCTCCTTGGTGAATACGAGCGCACGGCGACGGCGGCCATCAACTCCTACCTGATGCCGGTTGTTTCAAGCTATTTTGACGCTCTGGAGCACTCGCTGAAGAGCAACGGCTTGCGCCACCCGCCGCTAATCATGCAGGCGTATGGCGGCAGCTTGCCCATAGCCACGGCACGGACACAAGCGGTAACCACCATTGCCGCCGGGCCAGCGGGCGGTGTCCTAGCTTCCCAGTACCTGGCCGAAACGCTCGGCTACAAAAACGTCATCACCTCGGATGTAGGCGGGACCAGCTTTGACGTGGGACTCATCTATGATGGCCACGCGGAGATGACGCCCGACCTGATAGTCAACCAGTATGTTATCCAGACACCACGGATCCAGGTGGAATCAATAGGCGCCGGGGGCGGCAGCATCGCCTGGCTGGAGCCGGTCTCAGGCCTGCTCCGCGTTGGTCCCAAGAGCGCCGGGGCCGTGCCCGGTCCCGTCTGCTACGACCGGGGCGGCACGGAGCCAACCGTCACCGATGCCGATGTTGTCCTGGGCTACATTGACCCGGACTATTTCCTCGGCGGCCGCATAAAGCTGAACGCCCGCAAGGCCTATGAGGCCCTGGAGAAGCGGATAGCCAGACGGCTGGGCATTACCCCTGAGGAGGCCGCCGCCGCTATCTATGACATCATCAATGCCCGCATGGCGGGACTGCTGCGGAAAATGACCATTGAGAAGGGCTATGACCCGCGGGCGTGTGTGCTCTTTGCCTTTGGCGGCGCCGGCCCGGCCCATGCCGGGATTTATGCCGAAGAGCTTGGCATAAAGGATATGGTAGTACCCATCACCGCAGCCGTGCAATGCGCCATGGGCGCGGCACTCTCTGACGTTGTCCACACCTACATGGTCAGTGAACGCGTGCCTGTCGAGACCGCCCTTAGCACGGTCAATAGCCGCCTCGCAGAGCTTGAGGCCATGGCCAGACGTGACCTTACCGCTGACGGTTTTGAAGCCAAAGACATAGCTCTAAGACGCTATGTTGGCATGAGCTACCGGCTCCAGGTGCATGACCTGCTTGTCCCAGCACCCGCGGGCCCCGTTACCAAAGAAGACCTGCACCAGCTGACCAACGAGTTTGAGCGCGTGTATGAAAGGACGTACGGGCAGGGCGCCGGACAGAGGTCGGCAGGTATTCAGGTTACCTGTCTCAAGGTGGAGGGCATCGGCAAAATCTACAAGCCTGTCATGGCCAAGAGACCGCTGGGAGAACCGAATGCCAGCAAAGCGGTGAAGGGCAGAAGACCGGCCTTCTTCCGGAGGCTGAACAAGTTCACGGATACCGATGTCTATGACATGGCGCGGCTGCAGCCCGGCAACACCATCAGCGGCCCGGCCATTATCGAAACGACAGTGACGACCATAGTTATTCACCCCGGGCAAGAGGCCAGGGTTGACGGCTACCTTAACGTCTTGATGAAGACGAACGCAGCGGGATAGTGAAATAAAATACTAAATCCGAATCT
>JACQTX010000078.1 GCA_016210585.1 Chloroflexota bacterium | reverse complement strand
CATCCACCCTGGCCTCGGGGACGATGTCCTGGACCCTGGCGGCGATGAGGTCGATGTTGTGGACGCGGTTGTGCACGAAGTACACCTGCCCGCCGCGCTCCAGCTCGCGGACGACGGCTTCGCGGGTCAGGCGCTCATCGAACTCGGAGACGTAGGTCTTGATGGGCAGCCTCTCCTCCGGGGGCGTCTCCATGGTGGACATGTCGCGGATGCCGCCCAGGGCCATGTACAGGCTGCGCGGTATCGGCGTGGCGGAGAGGGTGAGGACGTCCACCTCGCGGCGCATTTGCTTCAGGTGCTCCTTGTGGGCCACGCCGAAGCGCTGCTCCTCATCAATGATGACCAGCCCCACGTCCTTGAGCACCACGTCCTTCTGCAGCAGCCGGTGCGTGCCGATGACAATATCCACGCTGCCTGTAGCCAGCCCTGCCAGGGCTGCCTTTTGCTCCCTTGGTGTGCGGAAACGGCTCAGCATCTCCACTTTCACCGGGAAGGCGCTCAGCCGCTCGCGGAAGGTGTTGAAATGCTGCTGGGCGAGCACCGTGGTGGGCACCAGCACGGCCACCTGCTTGCCGTCCATCACGGCCTTGAAGGCGGCACGCAGGGCGATTTCCGTCTTGCCGTAGCCCACATCCACGCAGACCAGCCGGTCCATGGGCTTCGGCTTCTCCATGTCCGCCTTCACCTGCGCCTGCACGGTCATCTGGTCGGGCGTCTCCACGTAGGGGAAGGAGGCTTCCATCTCCTGCTGCCAGACCGTATCGCGGGAAAAACGGAAGCCGGGGGCGACCTCCCGCGTGGCATAAAGGGCCAGCAGGTCACGGGCCACCTCTTCGGCAGCCTCCTTGACCCTTTGCTTGGTGCGTGCCCACTCCTGCGTGCCCAGCCGGCTCAGCACGGGCGGCTGGTCTCCGGCACCGACATACCGGCCCACGCGGTCAATCTGGTCAGTGGGCACATAAAGCTTATCCCCGGCAGCATAGAGGAGCACCAGATATTCCTTCTGGCGGCTATCGTTGCTCATGGTGGTCACGCCGGCGAACTTGCCGATGCCGTGCTCGATGTGCACCACGTAATCGCCCGGGCTGATATCGGCCAGCAGCTTGTGGTGGGCCACAGGACGCCTTTTGACCAGCCGGCGCTCTTTGACAAAGCCGAAGATTTCGGCATCGGTGAGGAGGGTGGTGTGGTCACCCAGCACCCACCCTTCGGCGAGAGAGCCCTGGACAAGGGTGACGGAGCCGGGGACGGGTGCCTGCTTGATTTCTGTAACGGGCGGGGCGAAAATATCGGCCTCATTCAATAGCTCGGTGAGACGGCCCGCCTGGTGGCTGACGATAATCACCCGCTTTTTCTGTTCCTTCAACTGCTTTGTTTTCCTGACGAAGCTGTCAAGCTGGCCGCCGTAGCTCGGTGCCTGGGTGAAGTCCAGATGCCGTGCCTCACTTTGCTCCGCTTCCCAGGTGGCGAAGGACAGGGAGGGCATCTCCTCCATCAGGGACGCCATTTCCGGCCAGGTAAAGTAGGGCGCCGGGAAATTGGCGGGCAGCTCGCCAGCGTCTATCTTCTGGGCGCGCAGCTCGCGAGCTTCGTCATCCAGAGTCTCTACCGCCTGCCGCAAGCTCTGTGGCCCGTCAATGATGAGCAGGGCATCCTCTGGCAAGTAGTCCAGCAGGCTGTCCGCATTGAATAGCGGGGCGTAGAAAGACAGATTGTGTAGCCGTTGTTTGTCACGGAGTAGGGTAAGCTCCTCGCGGAACTGGGCACGGGCGTCTTCCGTCAGGCCGGAGAGGTCAATGCGGTCAATGATAGCCGCCAGCTCATCCTGGCTGCTCCGGAAGGCAGTCAGCACCTCGGTGGCGGGCGTGATGGCTAAAGACGACACCGTTTGCAAGGAGCGCTGGCTGGCCGGGTCGAAGAGGCGAATGCTTTCAATGGTATTGCCCAGGAACTCCAGGCGGGCGGGACGCTCGCTGGTGGGCGGGTAGATGTCAACGATGCCGCCCCGCCGGCCCATGGTGCCGGGCACCTCCACCACGCTCTCCAGCCGGTAGCCCATAGCCTCCCAGCGCTGCAATAGCTCAAGCGGTGCAATATTCATATTCGCTTCGATAGTGTGGCAGGCGGCAGCGAAAGCGCGGTGGGGCGTTGTCTTCAGCAAAAGGGCCGGGGCCGAGGTAATAACAAGGGGCGGGCCGTCCTGCCCATTCACGCCAGCCAGGGCCGCCAGCACCTGCAGTCGCTCGATTTCCGTGGACAGGTCGGAGACCACGCGCTGGTAGGGGAGGGCATCCGGCTCAGGGAAAAGCCTGGCCGCGCCGGCGGGACGCCAGGCCATGACCTGCTCCTGGAGCTTCTTAGCGTTCTCCGGCTGGGCGGTCACCACCAGCATAGGCCGCCGCAGCTTGCGATACAAAGCGGCAATCAGATAAGGTTTAGACGCCTCAAGGACGGCGACCCGAGTATCGCCCTTGCTCTCCTTCAGCTCACTAATAAGCCCGCCGTAAGCGGGCGAGTCTTCAACTACGTTTAATAGTCCCGTCAGGTCCATTTCCTCACCAAATACCTATAGGGCTAGCCGTGCCCGACATAGCCCTACCGGTATTCTAGCATACCGCCCTTGACAGCACCAAAGCTGTCTGCTAATGTGAGAATCAGTTGCCATACGGGGAACGCCTCGGAAGCATAAATGGGGGCGCTGGTGGTTGTATGCAAATAGAGCAACTGCTGAGAAGGGTGCTGGAGCGGGAAGCTTCCGACCTGCATATCAGGGTGCCCAGCCCGCCGGTGCTGCGCATAGACGGCAACCTGGTAACACAGGTTGACCTGCCGCCAGTCACTGCGGCAGAAGCCGAACAGGTGCTCGCCGCGATAACCACGCCAGAGCAGGCGGAAGCCTTTCGCCAAAAGCCGGAACTGGACTTTGCTTACAGCATTGATAGTTTGGCCCGCTTCCGCGTCAATGTGTTGCGCCAGAGGGGCACCCTCAGCATCGCCTTTCGCCTCGTGCCGCTCAAGGTGCCCTCTATTGACGATCTGGGACTACCCCGAATCCTGAAAACGCTGGTCCTCAAGCCCAGGGGCCTCATCCTGGTCACCGGACACACCGGCAGCGGTAAGTCCACCACCCTGGCCGCAATGGTCAACCACCTTAATGAGAACGACAAGCGGAACATAATTATTATCGAAGAGCCGATAGAGTTCCTGCACCACAACAAGAAGTGCCTAATCGCGCAGAGGGATGTGGGCAACGATACCGAGTCTTTCGCTACCGCCCTGATGCATGCCCTCCGCCATGACCCGGATGTGCTCGTCATCGGCGAGATGCGTGACCTGCCGACAATTGCCACCGCTATCACGGCAGCCGAGACCGGCCACCTGGTCCTGGGCACCTTGCACACCTACAACGCAGCGCAGAGCATTGACCGCATGATTGATATCTTCCCCCCGGACCAGCAGCAGCAAATCAGGTTCCAGCTATCGCAGGTAATTGAAGCGGTGCTATCACAGACGCTTCTGCCCCGCATCGGCGGGGGCAGAATCGCCGCTTTCGAGATTCTGACGGCCACACCCGCGGTCAGAAACTTGATACGGGAAAGAAAGCTTTACCAAATGCCTGGCCTTATGCAAATCAGTAGCCGGGATGGCATGCAGACCCTTGACCAGGAGCTGGCCGGCCTGGTGCGTGAAGGTATCGTCTCCAAGGATGACGCCTCAGTCAAAACTGTTGATAGAGAGCAGTTCGAAAAGTGGCTGAGGGCCACTCGAAGGTAGTGGCTGAGACGCCGCGCTGACCGATGGTTTCACAATGACGCCTTCGGAAAAGCAAGCACCCTCTTGCCCTCTTTCCTTGTCCGTGCCCTTCCCCGCTTGCTATAATTAGGTCGAACGCATGGTCAAGGAAAACAGTTTACCACCCGCCTATCGCCGCATTGTGGCCAAGTTTGGGACAAAACTGCTCACCGGCGGCACCAGCCATCTGAACCAGGAGGTGATGGCTAGCCTTGTCGGGCAAATTGCCGGACTGCAAAGGCAGGGGGCAGAGATGCTTATCGTTACCTCCGGCGCCATCGCCGCCGGCCGTTACAAGCTGGGCCTGTCCAAGAAGGTCAAGGGTATCCCCCATAAGCAAGTATGCTCCGCAGTAGGACAAAGCCGGCTCATGAACATGTATGAGCAGCTATTTGGCCAGCACGGCATCACTGTGGCGCAGGCCTTGCTCACCAAGGGTGACCTGGCCGACCGCGCCGGCTACCTGAATGCCCGCAATACCCTTCTGGCCCTGCTGGAGCTGGGCGTCGTCGGCATCATCAACGAGAATGACGTGGTGGCCGTGGACGAAATCCGCGAGGCCAAATTCGGCGATAATGACAACCTCTCAGCTATGGTAGCCAACCTGGTGGACGCCGATTTGCTGCTGCTGCTGACCGATATCGGCGGCCTCCATACGGCTGACCCGCACAAGGACCCGGCCGCCAGGCTTATCGCTGAGGTGGACAGGATAGATGCCGAGATTGAGCGCATTGCCGGCGGCAGTGCCAGCAACCTGGGCACGGGCGGTATGACCACCAAGATTGAGGCGGCCCGGCTGGCGACCTCTTCCGGCGTGACCGTCATCATCGCCAACGGCCGCGAGCCGGATGTCATCCTGCGGGCGGCGGCGGGTGAGGCCGTGGGTACCCGTTTTCACCCGGCCACCACCAGGCGGGAGAGCCGGGAGCGCTGGATGCTGAGCGGGCTTTCCACGCGCGGCAAGCTTGTGATTGACTCAGGGGCAGCCATAGCCTTAAAGAAGCAGAAGCGCAGCCTGCTGGCCGCCGGTATCCGTAACGTTCAAGGCGATTTCGAGCGCGGCGAGATAGTCCATATCCACGACATCGAGGGGGTCCACCTCGGCTGCGGCATAACCAACTACAGCTCCGGCGACCTCCAGACCATCAAAGGTATGCACTCCAATGAGATTGCCGCCCGACTGGGCTATGACTACGGCCCAGAGGTCGTGCATCGGAATAACCTGGTTGTGCTGTAGTCTCAGCCAGGACTAGCATTGCTTTCAGCCTTCAGCATCATTCATGACCAAAGAGGCGTTGCTGGCATAGCATTGCTTTGCTGAAGCAGAAGGTCTGGATCCGGACGAAACAATGACATTCTCGCGTAGCCCCTTTCCAAGCCGGTGCGGTCACTTCTGCTTAGGGTGCTGGAGAACCTGCAAAAATCTTTGGCAAACTGGTCTGTCTAGGGTATAATAAAGGCACCAAAATGGCTTCCCAGGTGTTTTACCGCAAATGGCGACCGCAAACGCTGGCTGATGTCGTCGGGCAGGAGCAGGTAACCAAGACGCTGCGCAACGCTCTGGGCAGCGGGCGCGTCTCGCATGCCTACCTCTTCTGCGGCCCGCGCGGCACGGGCAAGACCAGCACCGGCCGCATCCTGGCGAAAGCCGTCAACTGCCTCACCAACCAAGGCAAAGGCGAGCCCTGTAACACCTGCCGCCTTTGCCAGGCCACCACGGAAGGCCGCGCCCTGGACGTCATTGAGATTGATGCCGCCAGCAATCGGGGCATTGACGATATCCGCGATCTCAGAGAAAGGGTGAACTACGCCCCGAACGAGGCCCGCTACAAGGTCTATATCATTGATGAAGTCCACATGCTGACCAAGGAAGCTTCCAATGCCCTTCTAAAGACCCTGGAAGAGCCGCCCCCGCACGCTATCTTCGTCTTGGCCACCACCGAAGCACACAAGGTCCTGGCCACCATCATGTCCCGCTGCCAGCGCTTTGATTTCAAGCGTCTCTCCCAGGCGGATGTCGTGGCCCGGCTTACCCAGATTTGTGCCGGGGAGAATATCAACATTGAGCCGGAAGGGCTGCACCTCATCGCCAGGAGTGCCACCGGCAGCCTGCGAGACGCGGCGAATCTCCTGGAGCAGCTCACTACCTACTACGGCAACGAGCTTAAACTGGCCCAGGTGCAGGCTATCCTGGGCATCACTGGGGACGCGCGGGCCAAGGAGCTGGTCAAACACATTGTCCATAACGATATCGCCGCCGGCATCGCCACCGTAAATAGCGTGAGCCGGGACGGCGTGGACCTGAAGCAGTTCAACCGGGAAGTGGTATCCTACCTCCGAGGTCTGCTCCTCACCAGGACCAATGCCAGTGAGGCGGTGGACTTCACCCCGGAAGACCTGGCAGAGCTAAAGACCCTGGCGGGGCAAGCCTCACTTCAGCAAATACTGAAGGCCGTCAAGATCTTCGGCCAGCTTGAGTCCAGCCTGGACAGCTACGCCACGTTGCCCGTGGAGCTGGCCCTGGTTGACTGCGCCCTGGCGGAAGAAAAAAGGGAAGCCACTCCGCCGGAGACGGTGCCGCAAAAGCCTAAAGCGACTGTGACGCCAGCCGCACCTAAAGCCAGGGTGTCAGAGCCGGCACCTCAAAAGCCCCACCCAGTCGCTCCCGTCAGCACGCCACCATCGAGGCCGCCTGTCGCCAGTACCGGCCCGGCCGTGGCTAAACCTGAGCCGGTAGCCACGCCGGCGCCAGTGGGGGTAGGCCGCCCGGCGGGAGCACCGCCACCGGGTAACGAGTTCGACTGGCTGAAGCAAAACTGGAAACGGGCGATTGATGAGGCCCCCGCGGCCATCAAGAAGAGCAGCGCCATTGCCCTGCTGCGCAGCGCCGGCGTCAGGCCGGTGGCACTGGAGAATGACACGGTCACCCTGTCTTTCCGCTACCAGATTCACAAGGAGAATGCCGAAAAACCGGAGAATTTGCAGGTTGCCGAAAAAATCGTCAGCAACTTTCTCGGGCGGCCCTGTCGGGTGCGCTGCGTCCATGAGCCGGAAGACAACCACCTGGTGGAGACGGCTAAGAAGATAGCGGGTGCCCAGGTAATCAGCGTGGAGGAAAAATGAACAAGTTCATGCGCCAGGCACAGGAACTACAGAACAAGCTGGCCAAGGCACAGCAGGAGCTGGCTAACCTGCACATCGAGGCCAGCTCCGGCGGCGGGGCCGTCAAGGTCACCGTCACTGGCCAGCAGGAAATCCTCAGCATCAAGATAGCCCCGGATGTGGTAAACCCGGCTGATGTTGAGCTTTTGGAGGACATGATTCTCACCGCGGTCAGAGAGGCCATCACCAAATCGCAGGAGACCGCTACCAAGCATCTTAACGCCGTGACCGGCGGCCTCAAGATACCGGGGCTGATATAAAACGAGTATTCGAGGAAAACTCTAAATCCGAATTGCTAAACTCTAAACAATATCAAAACACTAACACTTAATGACCAAAACGTTTTGAACCTTAGTATTTTGGTGATTTGAATTTGTTTAGAATTTAGGGTTTCGTGCTTAGGATTTAGCTTCAGTATGATTGGTTTCAGATTGTGCTGACTGGAAGGGATGAGAATGAGCCAGAACACTATAGCTACAGCCGGGGCAGTGGCCCGGCTAATCCAGGAGTTCAACAGGCTGCCGGGCATCGGTCCCAAGAGCGCCCAGCGTATCACCTATTACTTGCTGCGGGCGAACTCAGAGCAGGCCCAGCAGCTCGCTGAGGCTATCCTGTCCTTGAAGCAGCAAATCAAGCTCTGCACCGTCTGCTTCAACGTTACCGACGCTGACCTGTGCACCGTCTGCCGCAATGACCAGCGGGACCGCAGCAAAATATGCATCGTGGAGCAGCCGCAGGACATCCTGGCCATCGAGCACACCGGGGTCTATCACGGGCTTTACCATGTGCTGCACGGTGCTATCTCGCCTACCGAGGGCATCGGCACGGGCGATATCAGGATCAGGGAGCTGATGGCCCGCCTCCAGGGCAGCCCCGTGACAGAGGTCATCCTGGCGACCAATACCAACCTGGAAGGAGAGCAGACGGCACTGTATCTCAGCGGCCTCATCACACCGCTGGGCATCAGGGTGACCCGCCTGGCGCGCGGCCTCCCCTTCGGCACGGAGCTGGAATACGCTGATGACATGACGCTCACGCGGGCTTTTGAAGGCCGGCAACAGCTAGACTGACCACAACTGGAGGAGAAGAATGGACCGTAGTGCCTTAACACCGCCCGCTTTAGCGGAAGATGTTTGCCCGTTACTCGTCGGTGCCGCCATACCGGAAGTAACCCTGCTGACGGCTGATGAAGCGCCTTTTGACCTGAAAGCCGCCACTGCCCGGAAGCCCGCCATAATCATCTTCTATCGCGGCGGCTGGTGACCCTTCTGCATCAAGCAGTTGGTGCAACTGCAAAGCGTGGCGCCGCAGCTTAAGGACCTGGGCTATCAAATCATCACCATTAACCCCGACCGCCCTACCAAGCTACGGGAGACCGTTGCGCAAAACAATTTCGATTTCACCTTCCTGTCGGATAGCAAACTGGCGGCGGCCCGGGCCTTCGGCCTGGCTTTCAAGGTGGATGACCCGACGGTAGCGCGTTACTGGGAAAAGTTCAAGATTGACCTGGAGGACGCCTCTGGCGAAAAACATCATCTCTTGCCTGTCCCCGCGGTCTTCATTACTGGCACAGACGGGACTATCAAGTTTGCGTATATCAATCCCCAATACAAGGTGCGCCCCCCGGCTGACCTGGTGCTGGCCATGGCCAAAGCGGCCCTGACAATGTAGGTTTGCGGGGTGGAGGGTGGACAAGCATGTCTCAGCCGCGTAACTATCAGACCGAAGCCATTATCATCAAGAAGACCAAGCTGGGTGAGGCGGACCGCATCCTCACCCTCTATACGCCGCATATGGGTAAGATTCAGGCGGTGGCCAAGGGCGTACGCCGCCCGAAGAGCAAAATGGCCGGGCACCTGGAGTTGCTGACCCATAGCCTGGTCTCCATGGCCCGGGGGCGGAACCTGGCCACGGTAACCGGCAGCCAGACTATCAATAGCTTCTTGCCCCTGAAGACCGACCTCGCCCGCAGCGCCTGTGCCCTTTATGTCACCGAGCTGGTGGACCAGTTCACCCCGGAGCATACGGAAGACACGCCCCTCTTTCAGCTATTGCTGGCCTCGCTGGAGCGGCTGTGCCAGGACAACAACAAAGATCTGGTGCTGCGCTACTTTGAGCTACAGCTACTCAATAAGGCTGGCTACCGGCCGCAGCTCCAGGAGTGCACTGCCTGTCACCGGCCGCTTGAGCCCGTAAGCAACTTCTTCAGTGCCGGCGCCGGCGGTATGCTATGCCCCGGCTGCCGCGAGCAGCAGTCCTTCGCTTACCCCATCTCCGTCAACGCCCTGAAGGTGCTCCGCCTCTTGCAGAACAGCGATTACGCTACGGCCAGCCGGCTGAGAATGACCGCCCTGCTTGCCGCAGAGGTCGAGGACATAGTCCGGGGCTACCTCAAGTACCTCCTGGAGCGGGAGGTCAAATCGGCGGCCTGGCTGGACTCATTGCGGCAGCAGCTAAGACGAGATAACCCTAGTTCGTCACAAGGCGGCACTGCCCCGGCTCCGCAGGGCACGGCGCAAACATAGGATGACTTTAAGGTTGTCCGAAATCAAAAGGAACGGCTTTGTGAGAGCATCCTTCGTAGCAGGAGATGCCAGGGTTTCCTTGAGTAAGCTAGGCCCCGGCCTCCGGGAAGGACTTTACCTTAAGATGCCCCGGATCATGCATGGATATGACGAAGTCGCCCGCCTGCTTAACGCGTAGAACGCTATCGTAGGCTTGCAAGAGGTTAACGTAAATTCCCGGCGGCATGATGGCGAAGGGATAAGAAGACGGCGGCGCAAAGTTAATCTGGAAGGTGCAAAAGCCGGGGATAATGGCGGTGCCCTGGGCGGTCTTGATGCTCACAGATTGCGCCCCCGGCGTGTGCCCGGGTGTCTTGAGCACGGAGACGCCATCAGTAATTGGCGTATCCCCATCCAGCACCTCGTAAGGTAACCCTTCCAGCAGCTCCCGGCGGTAACCACCTGAAACAATCGGATGCGGATTCAGGGCCATAGCGAGCTCATCCTTCTGCACCAGGAGCCTGGCCCTGGGAAAGCGGCGTGCTTCACCCACGTGGTCATGGTGCAGGTGGGTCAAGATTATCTGGTCAATGTCACCTGTGCTCAGCCCCAGCTTGGCGAGGCCCTCGTCAAGTGATTGGATAGGTTTGGTCGGTATCCCCGTCAGCCTGGTCATTATGTCGGTGCTGCCGCCGGCATCTATCAGGATTCTCTCCCGCGGGCCTTCAATATACCAGACGTAGCAGACCAAGGTCGCCAATTTGCCATAATCGTAGCGAAAGGTAAAAAGGGACTTTTCATTATAGAAGTAAAAAAGCGGAATCGGATGGATGACACAGTTACCCAAAAGAGACCTCCTTGTTCTACCTTACACCCAAGATGGCAACACGCCAAAACCGGTTGTTGTCAGCTTGTTCAGAGCTTTCTGAAATGCCATCGCTCTGAAATAGCCATTATGCTGCCATTCTGAGTCCTCCAAATTATTCAGGATAAAGTGGCGAAGAATGACAATTCGGATGGGTATTTTCGTGACAATTTTTCATTCTGACTTGTCAGCCAGCACCACGAAGGATGAAAATAGTTCCCCCTTTGTCATTCTGGCGAAGGCCAGAATCCAGAAGACAACGGTGAGATTCATAGCCTGGATTCCAGCCT
>JACQTX010000002.1 GCA_016210585.1 Chloroflexota bacterium | reverse complement strand
GGATAAACTCAGGCTGGAATCCAGGCTATGAATCTCACCGTTGTCTTCTGGATTCTGGCTCCTGGCCTGTCGCCAGGACAGGCTTCGCCAGAATGACAAAGGGGGAACTATTTTCATCCTTCGTGGTGCCCCGCTTACGCGGGGCACGGGAAATTATCACGGCTTCACTAATACGTTGCCGCCCGCGTTTCTCAGTCTATCAGGTCAAACCTGGGCTTGCTCGCCTTATAGACCATCCCCGGATCAGATTCCGAGGCCCTGTAAATTTTCACCTTGACCGAGGTCTCAATATTCTGCGTTACGGGGCAGCAGTGGTCGAGGTCACCCTCGAGTAAGACGTTGAAACACGCCCCTTTACCCGTGGCCAGGGGCATTCCCCGGGAGTAATGGCCGGCACCGACTATCATGGCCACACATTGCGGATGCACCCCCTCCATAGTGTGAATTCTCGCCTTTATTTTCCGCCCGCGGGCATTCTCCACATATACCCAATCCAGGTCCTTAAGTCCCTTCTTCTCAGCCGTCTTCCTGTTTATCATGAGGAAATTGTGCCAGGGATTCCGGTCGCTAATCTCAGCCAACCAGGGGATACCATGAGTTCCTGAGCCCGAGTGGGCGACATCCTTGTAGGAAAAGGCATACAGATCCAGCTCTGGGTCCTTCTCTCGGTGGGTTGCCGGAGGAAACCAGCTCAGAAGCGCTGTGTATTGCTTCATGTCTACCCTTATACCACGGGACTCGCAAATGTCCCCGATTTCTTTGCCGTGAGGGATAAGGAACTCCATGTAAATTGACGAGCGAGCATCAACAAATGGTCTCCAGTAAGCCTCCTTCACATCTTTGTGCCACTGAATGAAGCCGTGCTCCTTGAACCAGTCCAGGTTGTGCTCCTCGCCAAAACGCGTCCTCAGTATATGGTCACATATCTCTTCCCAGGTATACTTTTGCTCAACATAAAGAGGCGGCGACGTGCCATACATGGTCCCATTGGCCCGGTTAATATGCGTGTAGTACTCTTTGCTAAAGCCCATGCGGATAGCAAGTTCATTCAACACCTCCTCGAAAGGCCGTCTTTCATACATGGGCTCAACACATGGCTGGCAAATGGGAAAGGTGTGGTCCAGCATGCCAACAGGTTCGTTCATAACTGGCATATCAGCCTGAATCGCATTTAGAGTCTCCAATGGACCGGTGCTGGGCAAGACAATATCACAGAAACCCTCAGTGGTCTCGTTATGGAAAATGTAGGCGCCCGCCAGGAACCTGAGACTCTTGAGAAACTTCTCTGTGCTCTCAAGCTCCAGGGTAGTGACGGCCATGTTGCTGCCCATGCCGAACATGGCCTCAGCACGGTAGGGGTAATTGAACTTTTGGTACAGCTCTTCCGCCTGGTCAACAAAAGGGAGAGAGGAAAAGCTGGGGCAGCAGGTAAAGAGGTCTGTCATCGTCAGCATGCGCGGGATCTTCGGCTCAGGATGTGGCCATGTCCCGGGAAAGCCGGTAGGCCAGTTGGTCGAAGTGAGATGCCCGTCCTTGGTAGCGATAACCTCGAATTTCCAGCCGCCAGTCCACGGGTTACCAAAGCTTCGCGCGCCACCCCAGGCAGTGGCCCCGCCGGGCACTTCACACGCCCCGACCAGGTGATTGAGCAGGTCAACCGCCAGGTAGGTATGAAAACCGTTGCTGTGACCGCTGCCACCACGAAACTGGACGGCAGCCACCGGACGGTAAGGCAGGGTAACCCCCTGAATCTCTATCGTTCCGCCTATGTTGGCATTTTCTCCAAACTCACGGGCGACACGCCGTATTGTCCCCGCAGGCACCGTGGATATTCTTTCTGCCCACTCGGGAGTATACTGCTTCAGGTGTTCCTTGATAGCCGCAAAGGCCGGGCGGCATTTTACTCCCTTCACCTCAAACTCACCTTCGAGTGCCGGGTCCTTGACAGATGTCCTCCAGTTTTTGGTGCTGCCGTCGGCAATGTCCCACAGGAGAGGCTCGCCTTCGTCATCCCTGACGTAGCGCCCATCTGCCTTTATCAGGTAGGGACCATTGGTCTTCCGCTTGAGGAATTCCTTATCATAGATTCCCCATTCGTTGACCAGAAGGTTGGCCATGGTTACCAGAACGCTGAGGTCGGTACCGGGAACAATAGGTATCCACTCAGTCCCTTTGCCACCAGAAGCATGGCAGATAGGGTCGAAGGCTACCACCTTCAATCCACGATGAGCAGCATCAGCCCTTTCCCGGCCCACCATGCACATCGTATGACCGGTACCTACCCCTTTTCCTGAACCAAAGACCAGAACATATCTGGCATATCTGAAGTCAGGCGTAATTGACCATGATGCGTGGTTCATGCCGGCGCCGAGATGCGAGGCGTTCCCACAGTGGAGACCTGCTCCAGCCTCAGTAATGTTTCTAGTCCCGAAAGCCGACCGCCACTGCCCCAGAGTCAACATAACGACACCAATGGCGCCATTATTGGGACTGGTAAACGTGACCAGCTTGTCCGGGTTGTCCTTGCGAATCGCGCCCAGTCTATCAGCGATCTCGGCCAGAGCCTCTTCCCAGGAGATGCGCTGCCATTTCGGGTCAACGCCCAGGCCCTTCTCCGGGTTGGTCCTTTTCACGGGGTAATTAATCCGGTTTGGGTCATACAGAATCTGGAGCTGACTGATGCACTTGCCGCAGATGCCTCCCCTGGCTCCGTAGGTGGACTCCGGGTCCCCCTCTATAGCTACAGCTATACCGTCAACCACATGCACACGGATAGAACACATGGCGTAACACATGTCACACATAGTGCTGACCCATCTGTCTTCCTTGAGTCTGGCCCTGATTTGTGCTGACATACAACACCTCCCTTCTCCAGCCTGCAAAGCGCATTGTGTTCGTGCTAGGCTGTTTTCAGACGCAGTGTCTCATCTTCAGGTCGGACTCACTGCTCCGAATGACTCCTGTGAACTTAATCGAAGGCGATCGTCACTTCCCGATACGAAACACCTTTGTCCCGCAGGTAGGACAGACCCCTTGAGTGGCCGGCCGGCCATTCTTCAGGGTAACCTTCTTTGCGTTCTTTATTTCCTTCTTGGCGCGGCACTTGAAGCAATATGCCTGCATTGTTGAAACTCCCTCCTGCAGTTTACCGTGTAAAGTAGAATAGCAGCCAGATGACGGCCGTGTCAATGTCGGCGATGTTGAACCGAGCCGAGACTCGCGCCATACTATATACATGAAAGAAAGAGATGCCAGAAAGCTAAGCCAAGATGCACAATATGAACTTCGGTGTTGCTGTATTAGGATGATGCGGAGCGGGAAGAAGCAATCAGAAGTAGTGGTGGCACTGGACGTATCACGTGCCTCGGTGGGGATGGTGGCGGATCTATCATAGGGAAGGCATGAGGGGCCTTCAATTAAAGAAGCGGGGGCGTAGTCATGGGCAGAAGAGGAGACTTACCCATAAACAGGAAAAAGGAATACAGAGGATGCTCGTTGATAAGACCCCCGAATCAATTGAAACTGCCGTTTGCATTATGGACGCGTAGAGCTGTACAGGAAGGCAGCGAATTAAAGAACGGTTTGCACTCTTATATGAGACGACTTCAGTGGGAAACTGCGAAAATCGTACGATTCTTCAATCACGACTCGGTGCGTTATGCAAAAGCTTAGTGGAAACATATTTACTTGCCGGAATAATAAATACAAATCCACGAATTACGGGCAGCTTGCTAAGCTTGACAAAGCAGGCCTAATCGCTTAAATTTATCTCCAACTACTATGTTCAGGCTGGTTGACCGGTTCCCTGTTCAGACACGTGCTATCCTGCTTATCTTCGGCGTCGTGATAGTCATCGGCTCTATTGGAAGTTTCTTTGTTATCCAGAACCAGCGACAGGCCGCTATCGCCAGCTATGGCGAGATGAGCTTGACTCTCGCCAGGGCGATCTGGCAACATGCCGAGCGTGACATGAAGGATGCAGACCGCCAGCACATCCAAGAAGAGCTGAAGGACATCGTCAATGATAACAAGCTCATTAAGAGGGTAGTGATAGTTTCCAACACCCGCCAGGTGTATGCGTCAAGCAGTGATGCTGATAACGGCACCACAATCATCTGTCCCAACGTAGTGGAGGCACTGCAATCGGGCGAACCTGTCGTTACACGGTCTATGGAGAACGGCCAACCTACCTTTTGCGCCGTCCTGCCCATTCCAAACCGGCCTGAGTGCGCCGCCTGCCACAGCAGCGAGGCGAAGTTCCTGGGCGCGGTAGAGATAGACGTTGACCGGGAGCCCCTGCTGGCACAGCTGAGGCAACAGGTCAACGTGATAGCGGTGGCCGCCGGTGCCACCATTCTGGCTGCCGGGCTGGCCTTGACTTATAGCCTGCGGCGCAGTGTGGTCAACCCTATGGCGAAGATGGTGACAGAAGCCGTCAGCGAACGAGAAAAACAGGCCAAGCTCTACCTCACCGACCGGCTGGCCTCCATTGGCGAGCTGGCTTCAGGCATCGCCCACGAGGTCAACAACCCGTTGACCAGCGTAATTGGTTTCTCCCAGCTTGTCCTCGAAAAGGGTGTGCCTGATGACATCAAAAGGGATGTGGAGACCATCCATGACGAAGCCCAGCGCGCCGCCAGGGTGATGAAGAACCTGCTTACCTTCGCCCGCAAGCATTCTCCCATGAAACAATTGACAGACATCAATGGTATAATCCAGAAGGTGCTGGAAATACGTGCCTACGAGCAGAGGGTGAACAATATCCAGGTCGTCAGCCGGCTGGCACCGTACCTGCCGGAGATCATGGTGGACCCCTTCCAGATGCAGCAGGTCTTTTTTAATCTCACTATCAATGCTGAGCACTTTATGCATCAGGCGCATGGCAAAGGGACTCTTACCATTGTAACAGAGAAGGCGGGTGACATCATCCGGATATACTTCGCCGATGATGGCCCAGGTATTCCAAAGGAGCACATGAAGCGCCTCTTCACGCCCTTCTTTACGACTAAAGAGACCGGCAAAGGTACCGGGCTAGGGCTGAGCATCTGCCATGGCATCGTCAGCGAGCACGGCGGACGGATATATGCCCAAAGCGAACCTGGCAAGGGTGCCACCTTTGTCGTCGAGCTACCCATCCTGACCGCGACCGACCAAGCCCAGGCAGCCGTTATGACCCAGGTAGAAGGTGACATCACATAGTGGAGGTGGCTTAATGCGCCTGGCGATCGGCTGTGACCACCGCGGCCTGGAACTAAAGCAGGCCGTTAAAGGGATGGTGGCGCAGGCGGGACACGCTTGCCAGGACTTCGGGTGCTGCTCTCCCGAACCAGTGGACTACCCCGATATTGCCCGGCAGGTAGCAGAAGCCGTCACCGGTGGCAATTTCGAGCGTGGCATTCTGGTCTGCGATAGCGGCATCGGCATGAGCATTGCGGCCAACAAGGTCAGGGGCGCCCGGGCCGCCCTCTGCGGAGACGCCTTCATGGCCCGCCGGGCACGCCAGCACAATGACGCCAATATCCTCTGCCTGGGCACTCACCAGCCGTTGGAGGCTGTGCGTGAGATGATTGACGCCTTCCTGACGACTGAGTTCGAGGGTGGCCGGCACGCGCGCCGGCTGGACAAGATACGGGCGATGGAGGGCGAGGGCTAGAAACTCGCACAAAGCCTAAGAGTCAAGCCGTCAGCAGTCAGCATTCAGCCAGTAATTCCTTGCTGAGTGCTAATAGCTGAATGCTTTTTGTATCTTGCATCCTGGTTATTGCCTCTGGCACAGCTCGGCGACCAGGATATTGAGCGCCAGTTCACCGTCATAGCGGCCGGTCTTGATGGCCAAGTCAGTTTCGAGAAGCCGGTGATAGACCGCTTTCAGCCGCTCCAGGGAATAGCGGCTGGCTTGCTCCAGGGTCCGGCGAAAGGCAAACTCAGCTACCAGTCCCAGACGGCTTTGCATCTCAGTCTCTGACATTCGTTGGGCCTTGAGCCCCTTAGCCCTCAGGACTAGCTGAACCTGCCGGGCCAGCATGACGAGCAGATAGGCCGGGGAAGCCCCCCTCTCCAGCAGGTCTTGCAGTAGCTGCTGGGCACTCCCCGCCCGCGATTCGAGGATAGCGTCAACCATGACGAAGACGCTCGCCTCCGTGGCGGAGCTTACCAGCGCCGTCACATCCGCCTCCTCGATACGCCGCCCGCCCGTAAAGGCCAGCAGCTTTTGTAGCTCGCCGGTCATTACCCAGAGGTCGCTCCCCACCAGCTTGACCAGCAGGTCAATGGCCTGCTGGGAAATGCTGCCCCGCGCCCCGGCCATATATTTCAGGACCCACTGCTTCAGGGCATCGCCGCGCAGCATGGGGAAGGACTTCACCTGTGCCTTGCCTGTAAGCTCCTTCAATAGGGGGTTGTTCCGGCCAATCTTGCTGTCCACCAGCACCATCGCTGTGCTTTCCGGCAAGTTGGTAAGACAGGAGGCCAGCGCCTGCCACAGCTCCGGCTCTTTTGCAGATGGGCTTTTTGCAGGTTTACCCCTGCCTTTCGGCTCGAAGCGGGCCAGCAAGCCATTGACGATGACCAGCCGCTTGGCCGCCAGAAAGGGCATTGACTGCCCAATCGTCCTGAGCTGGTCAAGGGTGACCTCATGGCCCTCCAGAACAGTCGTGTTGGTCTCGAGCAGCTCCACGCTGCCCAGTCCCTTTTTTATTTTATCCACGGCCTGGTGGATGGAGTAATCGTCTTCGCCAAATAATATGTGCAACAATGGGCCACACCTAACGGAAACACTGCCCCATTTTACCACAATCCTCTTGAAGAATAATGACGCCAAAAACTCCGTAGGGCCGGTTTCCCAACCTGCCGTCAATCTGGGGCGGGTTTTAACCCACCGACAGACTGAATCGCTGATTTTGGATTGCCACAATCCCCTTGAAGAATGGTGAGGTGAGGAGTAGACTGAATAGCGCGTCAGCCCTAAAAGCCGAGCGGAGGGTAACGGATGAGCATTGACATTGGCATCATCGGGCTGCCCGAGAGCGGCAAGACCACCATCTTCAATGCCCTTACCGGCGGCAAGGCCGATACTGGGACTTCATCCTCTCACCTTGGTGTTGCCCGAGTCCCTGATGCCCGTCTGGGCAGGCTGGCCGAGATATTGCATCCACGGCGCGTGGTGACGGCAGAGGTCCGCTATGTAGATATAGGCGCGTCCGACAAAGGCCATACCAAAGAGAAGGGTATTGGCGGACACCTGTTGGCGGAGCTGGCCAATGTTGACGAGCTGATAAATGTCGTCCGGGCCTTCCCCGATGAGAGCATACCGCACATTAAGGGCAGCCTGGATATCGCCCGTGACATCGCCGCTATGGATACGGAGGTTACCTTCTCTGATCTGGCCATCATCGAGAGGCGACTGGAGAAAATCGAGACCTCCCTGAAAGCGGCCAAACCGTCTGAGCGGCAGGCCTACGCACACGAGCAGGCATTGCTGCACAGAATCAAGGCTGACCTGGAGAAGGACATCCCGATACGGGAGCAGAAGCTGACCGCCGAGGAGTTCAAAAGCCTGTCCGGCTACCAGTTCCTTACCGCCAAGCCGTTGCTGATTCTCGTCAATATCGGGGAGGGCCAGCTTACCCAGGCAGCGTCCATCGAAGCAGGACTGAACACAAGCCACGCCAGTCCGCGTTGCCGGGCTATAGCCTTTTGTGGCAAGCTGGAGATGGAGCTGGCCCAGCTTGAGGAGGACATCGCCGCGGGGTTCCGTGCTGAATACAAGATGAGTGAACCGGGAGCGGCGCGTGTTATCAGGGCCTCCTATGAGCTGCTGGGGCTGATTTCCTTTTTCACCGTGGTCTCCGGAGAGATCAGGGCGTGGTCCGTCTCACGTGATACCCAGGCCCTCAAGGCCGCTGGCAAGATTCACTCCGATATGGAGAAGGGCTTCATCCGCGCTGAGGTCATCAGCTTTGACGATATGCTCAGGTACGGCAGTATGGCCGAAGCACGTAAAAGAGGCATGCTCCGTCTGGAGGGCAAGACCTACGCCGTCCAGGACGGTGATATCATCACCTTTCTGTTCAACGTCTAACGCTCAGCGGACAGACGGTTCTGGTGTCCCGGTCACAGCATCTCCAGCACTTTGCCGTAGCCAATGACGTGCTCCTTGATGTGGAGCACGCGCAGCAGTGCCCTCACCTCGGCGCCAACCGGATAGACCACCGGCTTACCGGTATCTTGCTCCAGCTGTTCCACCATGTCAATGGTCGGCCACTCCGGACAGGAGATATAGATGGCATCAGCCTCCTCCGGTGCCCCAAAGAAGGCCTCTTTGGCCGCCTTGTAGCTGGCAAAAGGCGGCAACTCCTGTATGTCTATCCGGCGCTCCAGCCCCAGGTTCTTGATATTCAATACCTGGAAGCCGAGGCTCTCGCACAGCTTCTTGCGCTCCAGACCCCGCGGCTCAGGATAGGGTGTAGCGATGACTATTTTCCTAACGCCCAGGGCTTTAAGCGCATCAAAGTGGGCTTCAAGGTCGGTGGTAATGGGCGCCTTTATCTTCGCCCGCAGTTGCTTGAGCATCTCCTGGGCTTTGTCCCAGCCCACATGGGTGAACACCAGCGAGCCGGGAGCGTGGACAACATCACACTCCTGGGCTGCCAGGTGCTCGGCGGCTGCCGGATACATATCAAAGGCCTTGCGGGCCTCCTCGGAGACCAGGCGGCTTACGGCACAGGTGGAGTAGATAGTGGCTATCCCCTCTGGAAAGACGGCACGGTACTCGTTCACCCCGCCGGTATCGCCGGCTGGACTGATAAAACCGATCTTAGCCCGGTAGCTATACATGCCTCACCCTCCTTTATTAGTAGTGGCACCCCTGGCCTAAGCACTCGTCAACGAATCGGTGTAATTCTAGCAGGGGTCGCCTGCAATGTCAATCAAGCTTCATCACCCGAAATCAGCGATTGGCCACCGTAGGGCGGGTTTCCTAACCTGCCCTACGGTGGCCAATCGCTGATTTCGGGCGTCACTGGTGCAGCTTAATAGCCCCCGCATTTGCCAAAACCCCTGATTTAGTCTATTATGCCGTCTAGGTAATGGCAGACTATCGGGACGAATACCGCCGCAAGCTCATCTCGGCTGAGGAAGCCGCCGGGCTGGTCCGGCCAGGGATGTGGCTGGACTACGGCTACGCCTGTGGCTTTCCCCTTCTGATTGACGAGGCCCTGGCCCGGCGGGCGAAGGACCTGGCGAATGTGAAGATGCGCGTCTTCCGCTCGCTTGGTGAGCCGCAGGTGCTCAAGGCTGACCCGCGCCAGGAGCACTTTATCTACAGCTCGTGGCAGGTTTCCCCGACCGAGCTTAAATACCACGATGACGGCGCCTGCGCCTTCATCCCCGCCAACCTGGGGGAAGCCCCGCGCCTCTACCGCGAGCACTTGAAGGACGAGGTGGACATCGCCTTTCTCACCGTAACCCCGATGAATGAGCAGGGCTATTTCAACTTCGGCGCCTCTACAAGCTACGAAAAGGCGGTCTGTGATGTGGCCAAAAAGGTCGTGGTTGAGGTCAACGAGTCCCAGCCCTGGGTCTGCGGCGGCTATGATGAGGGCATCCACATCTCGCAGGTGACTAATATTGTGGAGAATGATAAGCACCAGATAGTCGAGGCGCCGGTTGCCCCGTCGACGGAAGCGGATGAGGCCATCGGCGGGCATATCGCCGGGCTGATAGAAGATGGGGCTACCATTGAGCTCGGCATCGGGGGCATACCTAACAGTGTAGGGAAGCTGCTCGTCAAGAGTGGCCTGAAGGACCTGGGCATCCATACCGGCGTCTTCGTGGACAGCATGGTTGACCTGATGGAGTCAGGCGTGGTGACCAATCGCCGGAAGGAGGTGGTGCCGGGCAAGTCCGTGCTTGGCTCAGCCATCGGCTCACGGCGGCTGTATGATTTCATCAACCGTAATACGGCGGTGGCCGGCTATCCCTTCGATTTTACCCACAACCTCGGTATTCTGGCACAGATGAAAAGCTTCATGGCGATTAACAGCGCTCTGAAGGTGGACCTGAAGGGGCAGGTCTGTGCCGAGTCTATCGGCCTGCGGCAAATCAGCGGCACGGGCGGCCAGCTAGAATGGACGCGCGGGGCTTATCTCTCGCCGGGCGGCAAGGCCTTCATCTGCCTGCACGCTACGCGGCGCAATCGTGAAGGTAAGCTGCTATCGAACATCCTGCCGGTCCTCGAGTCCGGCGACACTGTTACCGTGCCCGCCACGGATACGGGCTACGTGGTGACGGAGTTCGGTGCCGTGGACCTGAAGGGCCGGACGACGTGGCAAAGGGCTAGGCTGCTGATCTCGATTGCTCACCCGGACTTCCGTAGCGAGTTGGAGGAGGCAGCGCGGAGGGGGAATCTCATTACCAGAGGGACTTGAGGCGTGGGAAGCGTCTGGCTATTTTCATAACAATCCCCCATGCCCATTTACAAAGGGCACCACAAAGTATGAAAATATAACTGCGTTGGCCAGTGTAGGAGTTCGTCTGTCATTGGGGCCACGAGCCCGATTAACAATCTGATTCTGGTGAGCCAAAGGCACCACTAATTGTCGCCCCGTATTGGCGGGAGCACGTAGAGTAATTTCTTTACAGTGTGGTTCACCCACTGGCTGACGCTCGCCCTTAGACGTTATTTTCAGAGTAATGACGTTTTGAGTTACCAGGCGCCATCACCCGCTAATTTGACGCCTCTACCCACAAAATAGTAAGGTAGTATTGTCACACATCTGCTTGCGGACAGGAGGGGTGAGCCATGCCCATTAAGTCGGTGTTGTCCTTTGACGCGGAGCTGTGCACGGGCTGCCGCGTCTGCGAGATAATCTGTTCTCTCCGGCACACCAGGCAATGCAACTCCGCCCGTGCCCGCCTGAGGGTGTCTGAAGAAGAGGATACCGGTGCTGCGACGCTAAGGTTATGCCGGCGCTGTGTGAAAGCCCCCTGCGTCAAGGCCTGTCCCACCGGCGCCATCAGCAAGGACGCGGAGACCGAGGTCTGCGTGGTGGACAAGGAGGCCTGCATCGGCTGCCGGGAATGTGTTGACGCCTGCCCCTTCGGCGCCATGTTCTTTGACCCGGTGGCTGAGGAGGTTATCGCCTGCGACCTCTGCGGCGGCGACCCGGCCTGCGCCAAGTTCTGCGCCATCGGGGCACTCACCTATCGCCCGGTGGGCGCTCCGGTTGGCGGAGAGAAATACTACTACCGCAAGCTCAGGGAGGCCAGGGAAAACCCCGTGATTAAGGCCTCGGCCTTTGCTTCCGCACTGCCGGTCCCGGAAGACCAGGAGAAGTAGCGATGTTCGGCTGGCACGGCACCGTCCTGAACGTTGATTTGACGAAAGGGGAAGCTAAAAGAGAGACGGTCCCCGAAGCGCTCCTGCACGAGTGGCTTGGCGGCGAGGGGCTGGGCAGCTACTGGCTTTATCACGAGGTCCCACCCGGCACGGACGCCCTCGCTCCCGATATGCTCTTCATGGTGATGCCCGGCCCGGCCTCGGGGACTCTATGCCCTGGCAGTGGCCGGCTGGAGATTGTCACCAAGTCCTGTCACGCTGATATCATCGGGGACTCCAATGTCGGCGGTGATTTTGGGCCGGAGCTACACCAGGCCGGCTATGACGGCATCAAAATCAGGGGACGGGCCTCCAAGCCTACCTATCTGCTCATAGATGATGACCACGCGGAGCTGAGGGACGCCAGCCACCTGTGGGGCCTGCCGCACATCGAAGCCATTGAAAGACTGAAGCTGGAGCTGAACGACCCGCACCTGAAGACGCTGTCCATCGGCCCGGCGGGAGAAAGGGCGGTAAGGGTGGCCGTTTGCTACTCCGGCAGGCGCTCGGCGGCGGGCTGGTGCGGTTCCGGAGCGGTAATGGGTGCCAAGAACCTGAAGCTCATCGCCGTGCGCGGCACCAAAGGGATAAACGTGGCTGACCCGGAGGCCTTCGAGGAAGCTTGCCGCAGCATCATGGACAAGATGATGGCCGGTCCCTTCTACTGGCTTTTCGGCGAGCTCGGTGTCTTGGGCATGGTCAGCACCGCCCTGCGCAATGCCGGCGTCTATGATGGCCGGAACCGGCAGGATACCAATATCTCCGAGGAGGATTTCCGGAAGTCCGCCTACCTCGGCCTGAGCCGGCATAAGAAGAAGAATGCCGCCTGTTTCGGCTGTTTCCTGCACTGCAAGCACATTGTGGATATCAAGTCAGGCCCCTATGCCGGGACCAGGATGAAAGGCATCGAGTTCTACCCCTCGACGGCGCTGGGCTGCAACCTCGGCATCTACAACACCGAGTTCGTGCTCAGGGCGGTCCATGACTGCGATATCTACGGGCTGGACGTGGTCAACACGGGCACATTGTTGGGATTTGCCGCCGAGCTATACCAGAGGGGCATCGTCTCCAAGGAGGACACGGAGGGGCTGGACCTGACCTGGGGCAATGAGGCCGCCTTCCTGGGACTGATTGCCAAAATCGGCAAGCGGGGAGGGTTTGGCGATGTCCTTGCCGATGGTATTGATGTAGCGGTGGCCCGCCTGGGGAAAGAGACCCGGCCATACGCCATGACCGTCAAAGGCGGCCCGCTGATTGGCAGCGGCCTGGGCTATGTCCCCACCTTCACCCTGGCGGCACTGACGGCACCGAACGCCAACTGGGACAAGGGCGCCGCCAGCCTGGAGCTTGGCGAGGGCCTGGTCCCCGGGCTGGGTGAGAAGCGTGCCCAGCAGTATTTCGGCATTCCCACCCTCCACCCGGAGTCAATGGCGGGCAAAGAGAAGATAGTCGTCTGGGCGGAAGACGTCCGCGTGATTGATGACAGCGTCCCCTCCTGTGCCTTTATGGGGGAAGCCTTCGGGCAGGGCGTCAAGAGGGGCATCAGCGTGGAGGACTGTGCCCGGCTCCTGACCGCGCTCACCGGGGTTGATTACGATGCTGACCGGCTCAAAAAGATAGCCGCTCGGGTAAATGTCCTGCAGATGGCCTACAACGCCAGGGAGGGCCTTCGCCGTGCCGATTTCGTGGTGCCGGAGCGTATGTTCGAACCACTGCAGGGCGGGCCGCGCCACGGCTATGCTCCCTCGGCGGAGCAGCTTTACGCCGCCCTTGACAGGTATTTTGTGCTGCGTGGCTTCGACCCCAAGACGGCACTGCCCACCAGAGAAGGACTGGAGCGCGCCGGCCTCACGTCTATTGCCGATGAGTTTGAGAGAAAAGGCTTGCTGGCAGACGGCACTGCGGCAATCTGATGCGAACACAATAAGAAATCAACATATAGTTGTCATTGTTATGAAAATAGCCAGACTCCTCTCCCTGGATGGGAGAGGCAAGGGTGAGGGTGTTGAATTCCCCCTCACTCTAACTCTCTCCCACCTGGGGAGAGAGGATTTTCATACTTTGTTGGTGACGGTGACAACCGTCATGATGGATTGCGAGGAGTCCGCCTATG
>JACQTX010000080.1 GCA_016210585.1 Chloroflexota bacterium | reverse complement strand
CCTTTGGATTTGAGATATTTGAATTTGTTTAGGATTTAGGATTTGGTGCTTAGGATTTGCTTTCCTTGCCACATAGACAAGTGAGAGTGAGATAGTAAGGCCAAGGAGATAAACTGATGGACCTCACGAATCGGGTAGCCCTGGTAACCGGGGGTGGGCGGGGCATCGGGCAGGCGATTGTTATGAGGCTGGCGGCAGCCGGCGCCGGCGTAATTATCAATGACATAGACCAGGCCTCGGCGGAGAGCGTGGCCGCCCAGGTGCAAGCCACGGGCCGTCCCAGCTTGGCCGTGGTAGCTGATGTAAGCGACGCGGCATCTGTTGCCAAAATGATGGAAACCGCTCTGGCTGCCCTGGGCCGGATTGACATCCTGGTCAACAATGCTGGCATCACCCGTGACCGGATCATCTTGCGGATGACGGACGAGGACTGGGATAAGGTCCTGGACATTAATTTGAAGAGTGCCTTCCTCTGCACCCGTGCCGTCTTACCGGGTATGCTCAAGCAGCGCTGGGGCCGGGTTATCAGCCTGTCCAGCGTGGTAGGCATCTGCGGCAACCCGGGACAGGTCAACTACGCCTCCTCTAAGGCGGGCATCATCGGCCTGACGCGAGCGATTGCTCGCGAGGTAGCCTCACGCGGTATTACTGCCAATGCCCTCGCCCCCGGCTTTATTGATACGGAGATGACGCAGAAGATCGGGGAGAGCGTGCGGGAGGAGGTCAAGAAGCGTATTCCCCTGGGCTACCTGGGCAGCCCGCAGGATGTGGCGGAGGCTGTCGCCTTCTTCGCCTCGCCGGAGGCATGCTATATCACCGGCCAGGTGCTGAGCGTGGACGGCGGCATGGCCGGGGCGTGGTGGTAATAGCCGGCCCCGACACGCTACCAATCGAGTCTAGCTGGTAAGCAGGCAAATCCTGAGCACTAATTTCTAGCTACGAAACAAATTCTAATTACCAGAACACCAATGCTCAAAACGTTTTGGATTTCTAGATTTTGGATCCTGCTATTGTTTAGGCCTGCCCCATTCGCTTTGCTCAGGGCAAGCTCTGAGCTTGCCGAAGGGATTTCGCGCTTGGTGCTTCGGATTTACCTGTAAAGTTGACCACGGAACATCAAGTGATTTAGCGACTCTCTTCAAGCAACGGGGGACTTATGTCCTGTGCTATAATGGGCGGTGAGGAGTAGTGATGTAGCATGGTTGGGGGACGGCGGCGTGCCCGCTCGCTGGCGCTGCAGGCGCTATACGAGATTGATGCCGCAGGCCATGACCCGCAAACTGTCGTTGACTGCCTGCTGTCCGGTGCCGACCTGCCGGAAGAGAATGCCGCTTTCGTGCGCGGCCTCGTTGAGGGTGTCCTGGAACACCAGGAAAAGATGGACAGCTATATCCGGAAGTTTGCCCCGGCCTGGCCGGTAGAGCAGCTTTCCATAGTTGACCGGAACATATTGCGACTTGCAATCTTTGAGATTTTAATTGATAATGAAGTTCCAGTAAAAGTAGCCATTGATGAAGCCGTAGAGCTGGCCAAGACTTTCGGCAGCGATAGCTCGCCGAAGTTCGTTAATGGCGTGTTGGGCTCCATCAGCGCTCATGTCACTAGGTAGGACCATTCATTAAGAAAGGGGATAAAGCGTGCCAACCATTTTTGAACGGCTAAGGAAAATCACGGTAGAGCACCTGGGGGTGGAAGAGAAGGATGTTATTCCCACCGCCAGCTTTGTGGAGGACCTGGGTGCTGACTCCCTGGACCTGGTAGAGCTCATCATGGGTATTGAAGAGGAGTTCAGCAGTGCTGGCCTGAAAATAGAGATACCCGATGAGGACGCCGAAAAGATTGTGACCATTCAGGATGCCATTGACTATCTGAAAGACCTCGGAATCGAAGACAAGTAGGCAAAGTGATTAAGGCCATCCTTTTTGACTGGATGAATACCCTGGCCCGCTACGAGCCGCCGCGCGAAGTGCTGCACAGCCGCATTTTCGGAGAGTTCGGCATAGCTGTAACGCCGCAGGCATTGCTGCCCGCTTTGCTAGTGGCGGACAAGTATATGTATGACGAGTACCTCGTTACACCCATTGACAAAAGAAGCCCGGAGGACAAGAAGCGAGTCTATCTCCACTACTATGACCTGATGCTGTCCGGGATAGGCTTCAAGGCTGACCAGGAGCTTATCCTGAAGATCTGGGCCAGGGAGCGCCAGGCGGCAGAGGGGCTAGCTTTTGCTCTCTACGATGACGTCCTGCCCAGCGTGAAGACACTGGACCAGCGCGGGCTTGTGCTGGGTATGATAACAAATATGCCCAGGGACATGGCTGCTATCTGCAACGCTGTAGGACTATCACCCTATCTCGATTTCTTCGTCACGCCGCAGGAAGCCGGTGCCGATAAGCCGAACCCGGCTATCTTCCTGCTTGCCCTGGAGCGGGCCGGCGTGCAGGCCGCCGAGGCTATCTACGTTGGCGACCAATATAAGTTCGATGTGCTGGGGGCGCGTGGCGTAGGTATGACGCCCATCCTCATTGACCGCTACGAGGCGAGTCCCGAGGTCACGGACTGTCCCCGCATCCACAGCCTTTCCGAAGTAATGACATATCTTTAGGGCAAACCGGCAGCATAGCCTGTGCTGCTACTCTCGGATTCTCGCATCAAGCACCGCAGTTTGTCATCGGGGCTGCCGGAGAATGTCATTCCCGACCCCGCATCAAGTGCGGGACAAGCTTCACGGAATGACAAGAACGGCTTGCGCGATGAGCTTTTCGGGCAGCCAAATACGCTAATCAGAATTCGTCTATGTCGCCTCTATGCGGCGTGCTCAGGTGCGCGGGCATGGGTCTTGATGTATTTTTCGGCAACCTTGCGGAAGTGGAAGCCGTAAATAGCCAGGCCGACCGACATCGGCAGCGAGCGAGGATACTTCAGCAAGCCAGCGAAGATAAGCCGCCACCAGTACCAGCGGCCTTTGTCCTGGAAACCCAGCGTCCATATAGTGCGCAAGGCACCCCTGATATGATAGGCATGGACATGTATCGGGGCACTTCTCTTGGGTGGCCGGTACTCCTTCAGGAAGATCTTGATGCGCTCGTAAAACTGCTTCGGTGAGTAGATTGTATGCAGGATTTGCTGGTAGCCGTTGATGAGCGTTTCCCGGTCCATCTTGGGCAGAAAATTGAGCGCGCAGTCCATGTTATCGCCCGTAAAGCTATTCACAATACGGTTTTCACCCTTTAGGCGCTGGTAGAGCCGGGTGCCCCGTGGCGCATGCAGCAAGCCAACCATGGCAGTCACAATGCCACTTTTCTGGATGAAGTTTATCTGGCTCTTGAAGATGGACAGGGGGTCACTGTCAAAGCCGACGATGAACCCGCCCATTACCTCCAGGCAATGGTTCTGGATTCTTTTGACAGAGGCCACCAGGTCGCGGCCTTTGTTTTGCATCTTGTTGCATTCGGCCAGGCTTTCCGCAACAGGCGTCTCGATGCCGACAAACACCTTGCTGAACCCAGCTTCCACCATCAGATCCATTAGC
Source organism: Chloroflexota bacterium (assembly GCA_016210585.1). GTDB lineage: Bacteria > Chloroflexota > Dehalococcoidia > Dehalococcoidales > JAFGLR01 > JACQTX01. Next base: position 22,832 of record JACQTX010000080.1, on the reverse strand, counting down.
TCTTCATCATCGGCCAGGTTTATCGAGGCTTCTGTGAAGAAGCCGAAGGGCTGTCCCTTTTCTCTCATCCACTCGATGATAGCCGGCAGCGTTTCCTGCTTCAGCTTCTTCTTGTTGCCAATGAAGTTGTCATCCACAACGAAGACACTGCCCCGCCAGCCGGCCTCATATATAGCATCCAGCTCGGCTGTCACCTGGGCCCTGGTCTTGGTGCGTGGCATATGCCCATTCAGGACGACTATATCGCAGAACTCGCAGTCGAAGGGGCAGCCGCGAGAATACTGCAGACTCATCGAGGTGTAGTTTTTCATCTTGAGGAGTGACCACAGGGGGACGGGTGTCTGGCTGATGTCTGGCCGCTCTCCTGAAGTGTAGATGTGTTTGGCGCGGCCTTCAGCCAGGTCCTTCAGGAAGGGGGCCAGGGTCGCCTCCGCTTCACCGAGCACAAAGTGGTCAACGCCTTCAAACTCATCGTGTCCCGTGGTAAAGAGCGGCCCGCCGGCGACAACCTTTGCGCCCAACTTGCGGCAGCGCTCAAAGACCTCTTTCGCCGATTCCTTTTGCACTACCATAGCACTGACAAAAACGTAGTCCGCCCACCTGATGTCCGCATCGATCAGCGGGGTAACGTTCAGGTCAACCAGCCTCTTCTCCCAGTCAGCAGGAAGCATCGCGGCTACGGTCAAAAGCCCCAGCGGCGGGAATGCGGCTTTCTTGGAGACCAGCTTCAGGGCGTGCTTGAAGCTCCAGAAGGTGTCAGGATATTGCGGGTAAACAAAGAGTATTTTCAAATCGGGTGGCCCTCCAGGGAAAAGGATTCTATCAACAAAACGCTGAAAGTTAGCTTATTATAACAGGTTTCCTCGCCAACATAAAGTTTGTAACGGCCCCCGCAATCTGTGATGTCTCTGACAAGAGACATCACAATAGATGAAAACAGCACCCTAACTAAAGGCACCCGCCCTTTCCCGCTCGGAAGGGGGTCAGGGGGATGGGCATTCCCTTGGGTATGGACAGCGAATGTTTCGACCACTGTGCCTCTATTTTCGGGGTAAGGACACCCGGCTATAGGCTGGCAAACAGCCTCGTGACAGCGCACTACCCTGTTCGTATAATTGATAGCCGGTGGCTGGGAAAGGAGCGCCTATGAAAAGGCTTATCGCTGTATTCTTGTTTTTACTTACTGGGGTAGTATCCGCTTGCTCTCTACAGACGGGCACACCACAGAATGCAGGAACGGGCACGCTTGAGGGTAAGGTGACCATTGGCCCGCTTACGCCGGTGGAACGGCCCGGAGTTATGCCTACCGTGCCCCCGGAGGTCTATGCGGCCCGGAAAATAGTGGTGTATGAGGGCACGAAGCTGGTCAGACAGGTGGACATTGACAATAGCGGCAAATACAAGGTTGCGCTTGGCCCCGGCACCTACACGGTGGACATCAACCGCATTGGCATTGACCACAGCAAGGACCTGCCGAAGCAGGTGGAGATTAGAGCAGGACAGACCGTCCGCCTGGACGTGGCTATAGACACGGGTATAAGGTGAGATCACCCAGCGTCATGAGGCACACTACCTTGGGCCGGTCTTACTCCGGCACCTGCACCCGGAAGGCACACTTCTTGCCGCCCTGCCCCAGGGACTCCAGAATCTCCACCTGGACCGGCTTGCCGGTGACATGCTCGAAGATAAGCTGGTGCATACGCGCCGAGCAGAAACACTGCGTGGGCGTCAACTCGACTACCTCATTGAAGACCAATGGGCAGCCGCAGTCCAGCTTCCCTAAGCCCAGCGGCGGATAGACGACGTGTATGCCGTCCTCCTGCCTCTCACAGCCGGGAGCGAAGCGGGAGTTACGGATATGGTCATCCACGGCGCGAATGAGGTCATCAAGCTCGGCATTCTCAGGGAGACCGTGGTCCTTGGCCATGTGGTCCAGGAAATTCGCGGCGCAGGCGGCTCCCGGCCGGCTAATAATGCTCCGGGCTAGCTCCCGGTCCTCCATCTGGTCAATACCGCTGACCAGGTAGTTCAGCCAGTTCTTGGTGAAGGGCACGCCCCAGTCCCTGGTCACCGGCCAGTCCCACTTGGTCCGGATGGAATCACTCCTCTTGTTTGTACCGTTGGTGTCAGTCATGTCTCCTCCTGTGATTAGTCAGTCCTGTTATTAGCTTTCAGCTTTCCGCAGTCAGCTATCAGCCCTGGAAGAATATGAGTGCTGATGGCTGACGGCAAGTTTCCTTACATTTCTCCGGGTCGAAACCTTCTTTTGATGTCCTGGATCACAAGGCGTGCCGTATGGACGGCCCCGGATAGTCCAGGGACACAGCCAGCCGGGTCGGTAACAGCATCGCCTACGTTATACAGGTTCTCGATGGGACTACGGCACTCTATCTCCATTCCCACGGCCGCGCCAAAGCCGGGCCAGTCACCATCAAAGAACTGCGCCGTAATGACCTCGGCACCGGCCTTATCGTATTCCGGAAAGGCCTCTTTTATGTCCCTAAGCAGCATGTCCAATTCCGCTTTCTTATCGTAGGGATGTCTTGGAGAGCACTTGGCCGAAAGGAACCAGGTGGCGTGCTTACCGGGCGGCGCGTAGTCCGGATACACCTCAGTCGGCACGGTGAGCATGCTGAGCCGGGGCATTTCGCCCAGCATGAGGCCGGCAGCGTAGGGATAAAGCGGCCTATTGCTACCCACGATTATGGTGAAGAAAGGTACTCGTATTTGCCCGCTGACCTCTTTCAGATAGCCCTTGTCAAAGGTGTTCTCGCCGGCAAGTCGGATGGTTATGTTAGGCAGAGCGCTGCTGATGACAACCCTGGCATCTATACTGATGTCCTGGCGGTCCTTACGTACCACCACACCGGTGGCTACACCATCCTCAACAATGATGCGTTGCGCCGGTGCCCTCGTCCAGATAGTGCCGCCCTTGGCCCGGACAGTTTTCGCAAGGCTCTCCCAGACCGCAATGTGCCCGCCCGCGGGATAGCCGCCCTCGGAGCCAGCCGGGCCCATGTTATGGACAAGGTCAAACCACGCCCTGGCCGGAATTTCTTCAGGGAGGCCGCCGACCACGTTGGCCCAGAGGCCACGCCAGATGCCCAAGATGCTCTCGTTATCGGTGTATTGCCTTAGCCATTCGGTAAAAGTGATTTCTGCCGAAGGCGGCTGCCATGACAGTCCCCGCTTGATAGCCTTCCATACCCGGTCCGCTTCAGCCTGGTCTCTGGCTGCCGCAGCAAGCACGGCCTTTAGCTGGCCCTTCTCCGGCGGCTGGAAGTCCTTGCCCCGGATCCTCACCCGCTGTGGGGTGGCAGTGGTCACCCTTAGCTCAGCCCCAACCTCCTTGAATACTTCCCCAAGCTCGCCACTGTCCAGCACCAGGAATACTCCGGTCGGGATGATATAGCCCTTGTGCTCGTAGGAGGAGGCGCGACCCCCAAGGAAAGGCAGCTTCTCCACCAGGATGGTCTTGTAGCCAGCGTGGCTAAGCAAAGCGGCCGCCGTCATGCCGCCGCCACCACCGCCAATCACCACGACATCGTATTTGTCCTGCGTCATTCCTTCACCTCTAGTGCGTCCACAGGACAGTAGGCAATGCACTCGGCGCAATCGGTGCACTTGTCCGGGTCAACGCGGTTTATGCCCCAGGCCTCCAGGGCATCAAAGGGGCAGAAGGCATTGCACAGAGCACAGCCAACGCACTTCTTCTCATCAATAACCAGCATAGGACCTCCTGTGTGTTAAGTAACTGAAACCTCTTATTCCCGACATGGACAAGCCGGAATCAAGATAGCTTTCAGCATTCAGCGTTCAGCCATCAGCTATTCTCTGGAATGTAACCTGAATGCTGATAGCTAAGCTAGGTCTTTTCATTCTCCACCAGATTTCACTGTTAAGGGACTGCATTTCATGACGGCACATGTCTGCCCAGGAAGCTGAGCACGGACTGGTTGAAAACGGGGGCATTGTCAATATTCGAGGCGTGCCCCGCATTGGGGATAACGATATGTTCGGCGCCAGCGATAGTCCTGGCCATGTACTCGGAAGACTTCAGGAAAGGTGTGTCCCGGTCACCGACCAGGACCAGCGTGGGCACTTTAACACCGGTGAGGGAGGCATGGACCAGCGTATCGTGCTGGCCGACCACCTGGCGCGCCATGTGGGCCAGTCCTACCGGGTTTTGTCTTAACATCTGGTGGCGTGGCGTGTAGGTATTAAGCATGACCGTGCTGGGGTCATCGGCAAAAGCGGCTATCCCCTTGGTCTCCAGCAGGCTGGCCCGGCGCCCCAGCTCCCGGTTCCACTCTGCCATGTGATCCGGATTACGGTAGCCCGGCCCGGTATCCATCAGGACCAGGGCCGTTACCATCTCCGGGTGCTGCATATAGAACCGCAGCGAGAGATAGCCGCCCATGGACAGGCCACCTATCACGGCTTTCTTGATGTTCAAGTGCTGCAAAAGATGATAGACATCGCCAACAAGGATATCGGCGGAGTATTGGCTCTCCGCCGGTGGGCTATCGGACTGGCCGTGCCCGCGGGCATCCCAAATGATAAGCTGGTATTTCTCCGAAAGCACCGGTATTTGCGGGTGCCAGACCCAGGTCCCGCCGGCGAAGCCATGGGTGAAGAGCACCGGGAAGCCTTTACCGTGCACCTCGTAGTAGATTCCAATGCCATTGAGCGTGGTCTTCGGCATGTCCTTTCGCAACCTCGTCTTTCTCGAATTTCATCCTTTCGTTTCGTTGCTCAAGCTGGCCATGAGGTAATGCCCTATTCTAAGCCTCTCGTGCAAGCGCCGTCAAGGTTGACCCCACAAAATGCCCCGCGACAACAGGACGAACACGATGTCCTTCCGAGCGTCCCGCGAAAATAGGTGTCATTCTGGAGGAGTCCTTCGCGGAAGGACGACGAAGAATCTGCGGGGGAGGGAGGCAATCTTCAATCCTCGCCATCCCAGATTCTTCGCGGAGTTTTACCCTGAATACTATGAAGGGCTCAAGAATGACAGCCCCATTTTCGTCCTTCGTGGTGCCCATGTAAAGGGGCATGGCTGATTCCCGTGAAACGGTCTTATAGATACGGATTTCGACATGGAGAAAATAGATTTACCCCACTTCTTTCTAACCGAATAGTGTCAAGCTGATGCTGAACACTCGTTTCTGGTGGTAATTACCCCATGCTTCCGCAGCCGTCACTGCTTCATATGTCTGACCCTATCCCCCTTCGACTTCGCCCAGGGCAGGCAAATAATTTCCCCCTCTTCCGCTCATGCGGGAGAGGGGAACAAAGGGGGTGAGAGCGATGGTCCTGATGCGGGGTGAAAGCCGTTATTCTGACTCGCCTGGCGCGTTTCGCGGCAAGCTAATCTTCCTGCATTACTGGACTTGGGACAAACTTGGTGCTAACATGGGCGCTAATACACAAGGTGATTCTCCCTGAGAGGGCTAAGGAGGTGGGCGATGACGAGAATTCCAAGTGCGGTTGACCGTATTGTCGGGCTGACCCCACAGCAGGTGGCAGGTATCCTGGAAACAGATAAAGAGAACGAATACCTTCTCCTCGATGTCCGTCAGCCGGAAGAGTATGCCGCCGGGCATATACCTGGTGCCAAGCTTGTCCCACTCGGTGAGCTGGAAGCCCGGCAAGGGGAGCTGGACCGGCGGAAGAAGGTCATCGCCTACTGCCATTCCGGGCGCCGGAGCATGGCGGCCGCCATTGCCCTGACTGAGCTTGGCTTCAAGGCCGTCTACAATATGACCGGAGGCATCGCAAGCTGGCCCTATGAGACTGTTGCTGGCATGCCGTCAGTAGGACTGCCGCTGATAAAGGATGTCGCCTGTATCAGGGATGTCCTGCTGCTGGCGATGAGGATGGAGAAGAGCGCCCATGATTTATACCGGGAGGCTGGGGACAGGGCTAAGGCAGCCCAGGTGAGAAATACTTTCCACATGCTGGCCAGGGTCGAGGAATCCCATCTGGAAAGGCTATACCAGCGTGCCGCCAGTCTCCCGGTCGCATCAGTCTTGCCACCCATGGAGGCGCTCAGGCGAGAGCTAAGACCAGGGCATATGGAAGGCGGCATTGAGATTCACCCGGCCATGGCGAAGGTTGACGAGGCAATCACCGGTGAGATGGATGCCCTGGAACTAGCTCTGGAGAAGGAGTACATGGCATGGGACTTCTACAAGCGGGCTGCTGTATTGATAGAGGACCCGGATGCCGGCAGGCTCCTGGAAGAGCTGGCAAGCGAAGAGCGCGCCCACGCCAATGCCCTGCTCCTCCGCCTTGCCGAGTTCGTGCGGTAACGTCCAGTCTCACAAATAGAATGTGCCATTCTCTCTCCCCTTGCGGGAGAGATGGAAGTGAGGGGTAAGAATGGTCACCCTCACCTTAGTCCTCTCCCGTCAAGGGAGAGGAACTACTCAAGCGCTTTACGAGACTCCTCACTAGCAAACGTATTTCTCGGCCTCTATTATCGCGGCCGCTATGCGACGGCGCGCCGCTACGGTATTGACCGGCGTCAGCCGGGCCAACTTGCGCAGGGCCGCTAGCTGTATCGCCAGGACGTCCCCTGTCTCCATGGCCGTGAGTACTTGCAGGGCATTCTCCTCCACCCGGCGCATGGCGTCATTGACATAGACCCGCGCCATGTCTATCTTGAGAGCCGCTTTCTCTTCACCCACCGCAGCAAGTGACTTCATCGCTCGCAGCAGGCCGCTCTCCATGGCGAATATCTCGATCATGATATTGCTCAGGTAGCCCAGGACTTCCTCTTCGTTCTCAATCGCCCTTTCGTATTTCTGGGCAGCACCGCCGAATACCAGAATAAATATCTTCTTGGCCATATCGAGGAGCCTTTTCTGATAGCCGAGCGACCCGTCCTCCAAACTCGGTGAGACGGGTGGTATGGACAGGAGGTCAGCTATTAGTTGCTGGGCCATTGGGAAGAGCGGGAGCTCGTTCTTGGCGGCTTTCCGCAACAGCCAGCTTACCATGAGCAGGCGGTTGATTTCGTTGGTGCCCTCGAAGATGCGGTTCAGGCGGGAGTCACGGTACATCCGCTCGGCAGGGTAGTCCTCGATGTAGCCGTAGCCGCCGTGTATCTGGACCTCCTCATCGGCAATGGCATTCAGTGCCTCCGAGCAGAAAATCTTGCCGATGGAATATTCCACGGTGAACTCCGAGATGCGCCGGGACATCTGCTTGCTGTAATCGGGCAGGTCTTTGTCCACGCCGGCAAAGGCCCCGTCCAGCAGGCCGGCGGCACGATAGACCATGCTGTCGCCGATGTAGGTCTTGATGGCCATATCCGCCAGCTTCTGCTGGATTAGCCCGAACTGGCTGATGGGCTTGCCGAACTGGACCCTCTGTTTGGCATACGCCACGCTCTGCTGAATGGCCACCTTGCCCAGCTCGGCGCAGGCGGCGGCGAGCTTGAAGCGGCCCAGGTCCAGGATGCAAAAGGCAACCTCGTGCCCGCGCCCGACTTCGTAGAGCACGTTTTCCACCGGCACCAGGGCGTCCTGGAAGATGACGCTGACCGTGGAGGAGCCGCGGATGCCCATCTTCTTTTCCTCCGGCCCGGTGGAAACGCCGGGGAAGCCCCTCTCCACGATGAAGGCGGTGAACTTATCACCGTCAATCTTGGCGTAGGTGAAGATGATATCCGCCAGCCCGCCATTGGTGATGAACTGTTTCTCACCGTTGAGGATATAGTGCCTGCCGTCCGGGGAGAGGACGGCTTTAGTCTTTATGGAGAGGGCATCCGAGCCGGCGGAAGGCTCGGTGAGGGCGTAGGCGCCAATCTGGCTGCCCCGGGCCAGGCCGGGCAGATATGTCGCCTTCTGTGCCCTATTGCCGAAGACGACCAAGGGCAGCGACCCGATGCCAGTATGGCAATTCCAGGTAACAGCGAAGACGTCTGCCCCCATTGAGGCGGCCGCAATAACTGTCGAGGCGATTTTATCCAGCCCGGTGCCCCCGTGCTCCTCGTCAATATCCGCCCCCAGCAAACCGAGTGCTCCGGCCTTCCGCATCAGCTCACGGTTCAAAGGCAGGTCCTTCTGCACCAGCCTGCTGATATGGGGCGCCACCTCGTTCCGCACAAAGTCCTGGGTCGTCTTCATTATCATCAGGTGGTCTTCCGTAAAGTCCTCCGGCGTAAAAACATCCGCCGGCGTGATATCGCTGATGAGAAAGTCACCGCCTTTACTGTTCACCATATTACCACTCCCTCGTCAAACTCTAAATCCGAAGCACGAAATCCGAAAATCCAAAATGCCTTGAGTCTGAAAATGTTATGCCTATACAATCTGTCATTCTGGCGAAGGCCAGAATCCAGAAAGCCATCTAAAGCTAGATAGTCATGGTCTGGATTCCAGCCTTCGCTGGAATGACAAGCATACTATTGACTCCAACACTGAATGCACCTAAGGCACTGACCTTGGATACAGACCATCATGGGAAGGGTAGCAATCACTTGGGAAGGGGAGTGCCATAATAAGCGCTAGTGAGCTTGTGAAAGAATTCCTCCATGGTATTACAAATTTCCCTGTTGAACTTTTCATGTAGAAGCAACTCTTGTCGGCCCGCCTTATCTAAGAGTAGTCCCTTCTCTGCTGCGTACTTCTTGACTCTATCGGGATTTCTTGTTTCTTCGATGACGCCGTTATGATGTGTAATACAATTCCGGATCATAAAGGTGTTCTCAATCTCTTGCCATAACACTTTTGCCATCATTCTGCTTCCCGGCATCGCAGCAGGGATGAAAGGAGCAGGACTATCAGTCAGCACTACCCCCGCAAATCTGAGATATCTTCTCGTCTTCGCTAGGACAGTTCCTTCCATATCCTCCCAGTCAATAGGCAATTCGTGTTCCTTTTTTATCAGGGCACATATCTTCTTCACCTGGTATTCAAAGAGAGAGCATGCGGAGATTAAGAATGAGTTATTGAAAAAACGCGGATAGAGTGCTGAATAGACGTCGTAATGTCTTAGCCATGTTTGCTTGTCGAACTCCCTCTGCTTCTGTTTGTACTCGACCTCTAATTGATCTACATATTCTTGGAAATCGCTGGAGCGTCTATGCAATAGAGCCACCATCTCCCCATAATACAACTCAAGCAGGGAAAAGCTTGACCAAGCATCTGTGAAGATCCTGTTGTATACTTTCAAGTTCTTCATTAGCTTCCGTATTTGCTGTTACCCTTCCCTTTCGAAAATCCCTGCCGCGCCCATGCCACCGCCGACACACATGGTCACCATGCCGAAGCGGGACTGGCGCACAGCCATCTCGTAGAGCAGCTTGGTGGTCAGGATGCCACCCGTGGCTCCGAAGGGGTGCCCCAGGGCAATGGCACCGCCATTCACGTTCACATTGCTCATGTCCATGCCGAGGAAATTGGTCACATAGACCACCTGGGCGGCAAACGCCTCGTTCAGCTCAATCAAGTCAATCTGTGACAATGACAGGCCCGCCAGCTTCAGTGCTTTCGGCACTGCCGCTATGGGGCCGATGCCCATCAGCTCCGGGGGCACGCCGGCAGCGGCATAGGCCCGGAAAACGCCCATAGGCTTCAGTCCCAGCTCTTTCGCCTTTTCACGGCACATCAGCACTACAACGGAGGCACCATCATTCGTGGGGCAGGAGTTGCCGGCGGTGACCGTGCCGCGGGCATGAAATACCGGCTTCAGGCTGGCCAGGGCTTCCAGCGTGGTGTCAGGGCGCGGGCACTCGTCCACTTCAAAGGTGCTTTCCTTTTTCTTGACTTTGCCATTTTCGAAGCTAGTCTCGACAACCTTGATGGGCAGGATTTGCTCCCGGAATTTGCCATCGGCGATAGCGCGAGCGGCTTTCTGCTGGCTGCTGAGGGCGAATTTGTCCTGCTCTTCACGGCTGATATTGAACTTGCGGGCGACATTCTCCGCGGTGAGGCCCATGGTAATATAAGCCTGCGGGTAGCTCGCCACAAGGTCAGGGTCGGGCACCAGCTTGTTGCCACCCAGAGGGACGATGCTGGTGCTCTCCACCCCACCGGCGATAATAACCTCGGCAAGGCCGGTCATAATCCGCTGCGCCGCAATGGCAATGGCCTCAAGTCCGGAGGCGCAGAACCGGTTGACGGTCTGTCCCGGCACGCTGGCGGGCAGGCCAGACTTGAGGGCCACCACCCGGCCTATGTTGAGGCCGGCTTCCGCCTCGGGAAAGGCGCAGCCCAGGACAATGTCCTCAACGGCGTCTGAGGACAGACCAGGGGCACGCCGGATGGCCTCCTTAACGACCTCCGCCGCCAGGTGCTCCGGGCGTGTGTGCCGCAGGGCGCCGCGCGGCGCCCTACCGATGGCAGTTCTCACAGCACTGACTATTACCGCTTCCTTCATTTTCGTCACATCCTAAATATAAGCTACCAGCACTCAGCTATCAGCTATCAGCTTTTGAATGAGGATAGTAAGCATAAACCATACCGACGAAACTTGTCCCGTACTTGATACGGGAGTCGGTATCCAGGTAAGGTAATCATCTGGATTCCGGCTTCCGCCGGAATGGCGATTCTTTTGGTTCTAACTCGTCCATGTTAGCTTCTTACCTCTACTCTGCTGACTGCTGATAGCTGAAGGCTGACTGCTAATTTCGCAGTGGCCTTCCCGTCTGCAGCATGGCCCGCATGCGGGCCTGCGATTTCGCTTCCCCGCACAGCGAGAGGAAGTTCTCCCTCTCCAGGTCCAGCAGGTAGTCTTCCGTAACGAGCGTATTCTGTGGGAGGTCGCCGCCGGTCAGGATGGTCGCCACTTTGCGGGCAATGAGGGCATCGTGCTCGCTGATGAAGGCCCCTTCTTTCATATTGTAGATGATGGCTTCCAGGGTGGCGTAGCCGGTCCGCCCGGTAACCCTGATGTCATCACGGGGACGCGGCGGCATGTAGCCCTCCCTGGCCAAAGCAAGGACCGTCTCTTTGGCATCGTGGAGCAGGTGGTCCTGGTTGAAGGTGATTTTGTCCTGCGGCGCCAGGTAGCCGATTTTCTGGGCGTCACGGGCACTGGTGGCGACTTTGGCCGTGGCAATGGTCTCGAAGGCTTTGGACACAAAGGGGATGAGGCCAGGCTGGCTGCCGCCCGGCATGGCGCTGGGCACGGCGGCCGGTATGCCGTCTATGCTGCGGACAAGCATCTCCTTGCAGCCGCCGCCAGCGGGGACGAGGCCGGCGCCGACCTCCACCAGGCCGACATAGGTCTCGGCGGCGGCCCGCACCCGGCTGGCCGCCAGGCAGATTTCACAGCCGGCACCGAGCGTCATGCGAAAGGGCGCCGCCACTACCGGCTTCTCCGAAAACCTGATATTCCGGGTGGCGGCCTGGAACTGCCGCACCATAAAGTCAACCTCGTCCCAGTCCTGGCTCTGCGCTGCCATGAGGATGAGCATCAGGTTCGCCCCGACGCAGAAGTTGGTGCCATGGTTGCCGATGACCAACCCCTCGTAGTTGCTGGCGACCTCGCTAATGCTGTAGTTAATCATCTCCACGATATCAGCACCGACGGCGTTGTTGGGCGAGTGGAACTCCAGGCAGGCCACGCCCTCGCCGATGTCAATAAGGCTGGCACCGGCGTTGGCCTTGATGAGCTTCTTGCGCTCCTTCAGCGACGGCAGCAAGATAATCCGCGGCTTCTCCGCAATCTCGATGTAGTCTGCCGTCCGGAAGTCGTAGTAGTAGGTCTTGCCGTCCCGCCGCAGGTAGAACAGGTCCTTGCCCAGCCGGAGCATCTGCAGGACGTTTTCCGGGACGGTCTCGCCCTCTTTCGTCATCCTCTCAATGGATTCCCTGACGCCAATGGCGTCCCATACCTCGAAAGGGCCAAGCTCGTGGTTGAAGCCCCATTTGATGGCCCGGTCCACGTTGACAATATCCTCGGCGACCTCCGGAATCTTGGCGGCGCTGTAGAGCAGCAGCCTCTTGGTCACCTGCCAGGCGAACCGCCCGGCCCTGTCATCACTGTTCACCAGCGTCTTGATGCGGCTGCCGGTATCCGTCACCCTCTTCAGGTTGTCCAGAATGGGGAACTTGGCTTCCCGCTGCGGCATATATTCAAAGGTATTGTAGTCTAGCGAGTATATCTGCGGGCCTTCCGCTGTCCGCTCCCTCTTGTAGAAGCCCCGTCCCTTTTTCTCCCCGACAAACCCTTCTTTGACCATGCGGGTGACGAAGTCGGGTAGCTGGTAGCCCTCTTTTTCCGTTTCGTCAGCCATGCTCTCCAGGAAATTCATGGTAACATGGTAGAAGGTATCCAGGCCGACCACATCGAGCGTCCGGAAAGTGGCGCTGCGGGGCCGCCCCAGCGGGGTGCCCGTTATGGCATCCACCTCCTCTATCGTATAGCCCCCGGCGAGCATGGCCTTGATGGTAGCAATCACATTGTGCATACCGATCCTGTTGGCGATGAAGTTCGGGGCGTCCCTAGCGAAGACCACGCCCTTCCCCAGTCGCCTTTCGCAGAAGTCAGCGATAAACTGCACGACCTCCGGGACGGTAGCATCGGCGGGGACGATTTCCATGAGCTTCATGTAGCGCGGCGGGTTAAAGAAGTGCGTGCCCAGGAAGTTTGGCCGGTGCTCTGCGTTCAGCCCTTCGGCAATCTTATTGACAGACAACCCGGAGGTATTGGTGCTGATAATGGTGCCTGGCCGCAGGAACGGCGCGATTCTGCCGAGAAGCTGCTTTTTTATGGCCAGGTCCTCCAGGATGGCTTCGATGACCCAGTCCACGTCCTTGAGGTAGCCCAGGTTATCCTCGAAGTTGCCCACCGTAATCAGCCTGGCGTTTTCCGGCACGTAGAATGCCGCCGGCTCGGCCCTTAAGGCGTTTTCCAGTCCGGTCCGGGCCAGCTTGTTGCGGAAAGCCGGGCTTTCCCGGGTGATGCCTTTTTTCACGTCCTGGGCGTCAAGCTCCGGGGGCACCATGTCCAGGAGATACGTGTCCAGCCCCACATTGGCCATGTGGGCGGCAATGGCCGTCCCCATCACGCCGGCACCCAGGACGGCCACCCTTTTGATTTTTCTGTTCATTTACTCTTCTCTGTCAACTCCTAGTCCGGACGGCCGAAACCCATATAGCTATCAGCATTCAGCCTTCAGCTATCAGCCATTAGTTCACGCAATAATTTATACAATTTAAGCTGATAGCTGACAGCTGAGCGCTGATGGTGCTGCTTGAGAACTCCTTTTCTTTCTTGTATGATTTGATTCTCAAGAGATGGGAGGCGCTATCCCGCCGCCTGCTTCTGCTTGTGCTCCTCGACGAGCTGGCGCCGCAGCACCTTGCCGACCATGGTCTTGGGCAGGCTTTCCCGGAACTCTATTAGCTTCGGCACCTTATAAGGGGCCAGCTTCTCCCGGCACACGGCCAGTATATTATCTTCGGTAGCTTTCTGTCCTGACTTAAGCACTATCCATACCTTGACCGTCTCGCCGCGGTAGGGGTCGGGAACGCCGGCAGCAGCGACCTCGGCGACAGCCGGGATGGTAGCGATAACCTCCTCAATCTCGCGTGGCCAGACCTGGAAGCCACCGGCCTTAATCAGGTCCTTCTTGCGCTCGACGATGAAGATATAGCCGTCTTCATCCATGTAGCCGATATCGCCGGTATGGAGCCAGCCTTCATGGATGACCTGGGCGGTTGCCGCCGGACGCTGCCAGTATTCCAGCATAAGCTGAGGCGCTTTCAGGAGAATCTCGCCGCGCTCTCCCGGCGGCAGGCTGCCCTCACCCGTCTCGGCATCGGCGATGCGGACCTCGACATCGGGCACGGGTAGACCTATTGAGCCAACTTTATACGTGCCTTTCACCGGATTAACGATAGCCGCCATCATGGACTCGGTAAGGCCGTAGCCTTCCACCATGCGCCCGCCGGTAAGCTCCTCGAAGTCCTTCTTTGTTTCTGCCAGCAGGGCCGCCGCCCCGGAGATGCAGAGCTTCATGGACCGGAAATCCACTTTGCCCGCCCTGACATCAGGATGGTTCAGCAAGGCGATGAAAAGGGTCGGCACGCCGGGCAGGAAGGCCGGCCGCACTTTGCGGATAGTGTGGATGAGGTCTTTTATGTCTCTGGGGTTGGGCACGAGCACGAGCGGATTATGGCCAACCAGGGCAGTGGCCATGACGCCAGCATTGCCGTAGACGTGAAAGAGTGGCATGACCTGCATAATCAAATCGTCCCAGTCTTTGAGGACAACGCCGAACCAGGCATGTAGCTGCATACCGGACATGACCAGGGCCTGGTGGCTGCCTATGGCTCCCTTGGGCACACCAGTAGTGCCGCCGCTAAACAGGAAGATGGCCGGTTCCTTGGGGCTGACAGCCACATCCGGACGGCGTGAGCGGGAATACTGTCGAAGCAGGGCCTGTAGCCACCTGTCCTCAGTCTGCAGGGTGATACGGTGCCCTTCTTTTTTCTCTTTGGCCAGGGTAAACAGGAACCGCAGAATAGGCGGCAAGTACTCTTTGATATTGGTGGCAATGACCCGCCGCAGAGGGGTGCGGGACTGTATGGACTTCATTTTGCCGTAGAAAGGCGTCAGTACAATGGCTATTTCCGCCCCGCACTCGTTAAGCAGGTGCTCCAGCTCGCTCTCGGCGTAAAGCGGGTTCATGGGCACGGCAATCGCCCCCGCCTTCCAGATGCCGAAATGACCGATGATTGCCTGGGGACAGTTGGGCAGGAGCAGTGCCACACGGTCGCCCTTCTTGACGCCCTGGGCCACCAGTGCGGCGGCAAGGTCAGTGCTTAGCTGCTCAAGCGCGGCGCCAGACATGCGGGCGCCCTTGAAAAGCAGGGCAGGGTGCTGCAGGCGCTGTTGAACAGTCTCAGCGAGGATGTCCAGGAGGGTAATCTCCGGGTAAGGGGCTAGCGTGGCGGGGACGCCCGGGTCGTAGCTCTGCAACCACGGTTTCTGTGCCATACCACCCTCCTTTGTGTGCGGGTGCCGGTGAATGGGGATGATAGCAACCTGTAACTTACATCGTGAAGTGGAGTATAATGCAACACGCAGGGCTTGTCAATACGCTGTGCACGGATACTGTAGTTGTTCCATGCCCATATCATTTTTCTCTCCAGCGCTGTGGTTGCTCCTTGACGCGCGTGTCACATTTGTGATACCTTTATTTCACAGGAGACAATGTGATAATCAATCAGCTAATATGGGACGATGGTAATGTGGAGCACATTGCCCGGCATGATGTGAGCCCCAAGGAAATTGAGGATATATGTTTTGGCTTTCATATCTCTGTAAGGGAACACGGGCAGCGGTCTATCCTCAGCGGGCGAACGGCTGCCGGTAGGTATCTCAACGTAGTGGTAGAGAGGGTTAGCAAAGAGGTATTTAGGCCGGTCACAGCTTTTGAAATGAGCGCTGCCTACAAACGCAGATACCGGAAGAGGTTGGGAGATAGGAGGTAAGTATGACAATAAAAGAGACAGAAGCCCCGAAATTCGGGACAATCGAGGAGGAAAAACGGTACTGGGAAGACCATGGACCTTTGGCAAAGGGCAAAAGAGGTCGCGTCAATAAATCCAGGGCCGGGCAGAAGCGTTCTTCCTTTCTGGTCATACGACTGACTGGCGAGGAGTTGACGCGCCTGCGTGATATTGCAGCCACGCAGGGTATGGGTCCTTCCACTTTCGCCCGCCTTGTTGTTATGAGGGAGATTGAGCCTAAAAGTAATGAGCTTAAAGTCGTTTCGTTAGGCCATAGCCTCAGCTCAATGGCGAGCGGATTCTCGCAGACAGACAAAGCTAAATTCGAGACTTTTTTGAAGGATGTAGCCATAGGAGAACAGGATAATCCAGCTTTACTTGTTTTCTCTGGTGAAAGAAAGACTTGGGATGAAGTTACATCGTTATTCCTAAGACGTTTGCTTAAGTTGCTGGGCGTTCACGTTGTTATAAGTGGAAAAGAAGACTATGACAAATTGAAGGAAACCGTGAGATCACAAACTTAGGATATGACAAACGCTGAGCTAAACGTGGTAACCGGTGCTTTCAGCCATACCGGCAAGCATATTGCCCGCCGGCTTCTCGCTATGGGGCAAAGGGTCAGGACTTTGACCAACCAGCCGGGCCGCGCCAGCCCCTTCGGCGGCGAGGTGGAGGCGTTTCCCTTCCATTTCGATAGGCCGGCGGAGCTGGCCCGCACCTTGAGCGACGCCACCACGCTCTACAATACCTACTGGATCCGCTTTGCCTGCGGCCGGACCACATTCGAAAAGGCTGTTGCCAACAGCCGGACACTTCTCAGGGCGGCGGAAGAGGCGGGCGTGCGCCGGATTGTCCACATCAGCATTACCAATCCCTCCGAAGCATCGCCGCTGCCCTAATTCCGCGGCAAGGCGCTCGTCGAGAAGGCCATTACGGAATCCCGGCTGTCCTACGCTATCTTACGGCCCACCGTCATCTTCGGCACAGAAGGCATCCTCATCAATAACATCGCCTGGCTGCTCCGGAGATTCCCGCTCTTTGCCGTCCCCGGCGCCGGGGACTACCGGATTCAGCCAGTCTTCGGCGAAGACCTCGCTGAAATGGCTATACGTGCAGGTGGGCAAAGCGATAATGCCCTCATGGATGCCATTGGCCCGGAGAGCTTTACCTTCAATGAGCTGGTGCAGCTTATCGCCCGCGCCGTTGGCCGGCCGGCGCGACTCGTCCATGTCAGCCCGGCGCTGCTGCTCGTGCTGGGCCGGTTAATTGGCCGGGCCGTGAGGGATGTGCTGATTACCCGTGATGAGATAAGGGGACTGATGGACAACCTGCTTGTTTCTGATAGCGAACCCACCGCCCGGACGCGCTTCAGCGAATGGGTGACGCGGCACGCCACGACACTGGGAATGAAGTATGCCTCAGAGTTGGCCCGGCACTTCCGGTAATGTGCGGGAAATAGAGGGTGTTTAATTATTAATGGTCCCGGCGGATAGCCGGGAGGTGCCAGCTAGGCTCCTGTCCCCAGATAGGCTGCAATTACTTCGGGGTTAGTCTTAATCTCCGCCGGGGTGCCCTCGGCTATCTTCCGCCCGAAATCGAGGACGGCGATCCTGTCGGCGATGTCCATAACCACGCCCATATCGTGCTCCACCAGCACGATACAGCTGATGCCGTCCCGGAGCACCGGCGTATCGGGATAGGTGGCCCCCTGCCCCTCAAAGATGTCGATGATGAAGCGGGCGATGTCCTCTTTCTCTTCGAGGTTCATGCCGGCCATCGGCTCGTCCAGAAGCAGGACCTTTGGCTCCAAGGCTAAGGCCCGGCCCAGCTCCACCCGCTTGCGCATACCGTAGGGAAGGGTGCCCACAATCTTGTGGCGGATTGGCTCTATCTCCAGGAAGTCTATGATGGCCTCGACGGTCTGGCGGTGTCTGATTTCCTCCTCATGCGCCGGGCCAAAGTAGAGGGCGCTGCTGAGGAAGTTCTGCCGTAAAAGGACATGCCGGGCGGCCATGATGTTGTCCAGGGTGCTGAGACCGGTAAACAGCTCGATATTCTGAAAGGTCCGGGCCAGGCCGAGGCGGGCCGCCCTATCCGGGCGGATGCGTGTGATACGCTGCCCGTCAAAGAAGATGTCACCCTTTTGCGGTTTGTAGAACCCGTTGAGGCAGTTCAGCAGGCAGGTCTTCCCAGCCCCGTTCGGGCCGATGATGGCCAGGATTTCCCTGTCCTTGATCTCCAGGCTGACATCATTGAGGGCTTTGACGCCGCCGAAGGAAAGGGCAAGGTGCTCTACCTGAATCCTGGTCTTCTTTCCAGTGGTCACCATACGTTTAACGAGCTGTTTTTCGGCTTTCTAACCATTCGAAACGGAGTGCTTCTCCGCTTCTTCCGCCTGAAGCTTCGCCCGATATTCCACGATGTGCTGACATTCCAGCCCGATGCAATGCACATGATTCCGGCTGTTGCGCCCACTCGCCTTGCCGACGTATTTTTTGTGGCCGGTACATTTCGTGGACCAATCTCGAAAGACCATCAAGGTCACTTCATCGTGAACGGCCGCACAGTAGATGGTAGTTGCGGTTATCTGCCAGTCTGTCATACTTGCCAACCCGTTTTCAGGCAACTTCATATTAACATTGCTTTACAGGGAATTCAAACGGAGTTTCCACGTCTGTCCGGGCTGGCGGGTATTGTAGTTCGTGCAGTGTGTGTATCCTGGCAATTGTCCGCGCGGAGACAGGAGTGAGGTATCTTTGTTGGGGGAAAGCTGCCTTAGCTGTTGTCCTTACCCTGGTGCGCTGCCCTGAACTTGGCGGCTTGCTCATCCATATTCTCCAGGGCAACGTCTTTCAGGCTGCCTCTGGTGGCGGCGTAGTCCAGGATAGCCTGAGGCTGCTGACTGTGCACATGCACCCGGGCCAGGTGCTCATCGCCCACCACCAGCACCGAATCCCCCATGCCAGAAATTGCGGCCCGCATCTCATCGAGGGGCAGATTGTCACCCTCAACGAGAAACTGAATGTCGAAGCCGTAGCCGGTTGATGGGAACGCCAGCTTTGCCTGGCTCGCGGCACGCCCGGGTTCGCCGGGCTGGGGCGCTTTGCGGCAGATGAAGCTCTTCATACCCTGGAAGACATAACACAGGCCTTTGCCCCCGGCGTCAACCACACCGGCCTCCTTCAGTCTGGGCAGAAGCTCAGGCGTTCTTTCAACAGTCTGGCGGGCCTGGGTGACAACGGCGGTCATGGTCTGCCTGAGATTAGCACCGCGCTCGGCCTGGCGCGTGGCGGCATCAGCCGCCTCCCGGATGACCGTGATGATAGTCCCTTCGACCGGCCCGGTTACAGAGCGGTAAGCTATATCTGAGGCATGGTGAAGCGCCTGCGCGAAGTCACGGGAGGAAAAACGGTCTTTCATCTCCATACCCTTGGCGATACCACGCAATATCTGTGACAAAATTACGCCGGAGTTGCCACGGGCGCCGAGCAATGCTCCCCGGGCTACCTTGGCGGAAACTTCGGCGGCTGAGCTGGTAGTGACATTTTCCACGGCCGCCGTCGCCGCTTGCATAGTGAGGTACATGTTGATGCCGGTATCACCATCCGGGACAGGGAAAACATTGAGCGCGTTCAGCTCATCTATGCGCTTTTCCAGGAACCTTTCCGCTGTCTGCAAGGCTTGCTTGAGAAGCTGCCCATCATACTTGTTATCTTCCACCGAAGCTGCCTCCGGTCAGACAAAATTAACCAGGATACAAGATACAATAACCAGATAATGACCAATGACTAATCATCAAATTCCAGGCGTGGTAATTAGTATCGAGATTTGTTTGGTGTTTGTATCTTGGTTATTCTTTCTTTGTTACATTCTCTCAGAATCAAGCTGAGCCTACTCGTTATAGAAAGCCAGACCCACGGCGCCGGGACCGATATGGGCGCCGATGACGGGGGTAATCTCGCTGACCAGCAGTTCGGCACACTGGAACCTGGTGGTTACCGCCTGCTTCACATGCTCAAGCTCGTCAGGAACATCCCCGTGCATGATGGCTACGTGAAGCGGTTTACCGGCGCTGGTGTTATCCGTCATGAACTGGAGCAATTTCTGTATGGCTCTGGCCTTGGTGACCGCCTTCGCCTCAGGGGATACCTTCCCATCTTTGATGGCCATTATTGGTTTGACCCTCAGCCAGCCGGCCAGGACGGCCTGCGGGAGACTGACGCGTCCGCCCCTCCGGAGGTACTCAAGAGTATCCATAGCCCAGTATATGTGTACTTTGGCCATCATATTCCGAACGGTCTGGACCACATCGGACATAGTGCCGCCCGCCGCGGCGACCTTGGCGGCGGCCAGGACAGCGAAGCCCTGTGCCATCATGGCAGTGCGGCTATCTATGACCTCCACGGGCAGGCCCTCCACCAGTTCCTTGGCATTCACGGCTGATGTGTAGGAGGCCCCCAGCGCGCCGGTCAGAGCGATGACAACGGCACCGTCCACCTTCCCCCGCAGCCCCTCAAAAATCTGGATATACTCTCCCTGGACGGCGCTGGAGGTAGTGGGCAAGACCTTGGCCGTGCGCAACCGGCGGTAAAACTGCTCCGGAGTCAGGTCCACGCCGTCACGATAGGTTACTTTATCCCAGATGATATGCACCGGTGCTACATGGATATTGTGTTTCTTCACCAGGTCGGGGGGAACGGTGGCTACACTATCGGTCACCACGGCTATTCTGGGCATAGGCACTCCTTGTTCGCAGTTGTCACTAATACCATGACGGCAAGATGGTTCAGAAACGCCTCGACCATGAGCAAATCATACGCAAGGATACCTAGAGCATCTAAGTATTCCTTATGCTAGCATAAGGAATGGCGGCTGTCAATGCGTATTGGGGGAGGGTAGTGTATCAGTTTGAAACCAAACTGACTATTTCTTCGACTGTCCAAATGTGGTTGCTTATCCCCGCTACCATTGCAGGCGTTCTTGGATAGGGATTCGCCAGTGTCTTGTGAGGGCGGGCAAAGTTGTAGTGCATGAAGTAAAGAGCTAGAGCGTAAATATGGTTTTCTAGCTTCTTTGAGAAGGCGTTCGTTAGGCGGGTGAACCGCCTCATACCCATCCGCATGGTGAGGTTCTGGCGCTCCACATAGCTTGTTGAAATAGCCTTGTTATCGGGATTGCCTTGAATGATATGCTTCTCGGTTGCTATGCACTCAGCCGGGCTGTAACGTTTTTCCGCTTCAGGTTCTTGCCCGTATAGCTTGACCAGCATTGCGTAGTCAACCTCAGCACCAAAAGCATCTTCAACCGCTTCGAGATACATTTTGTGACCATCTGTTGTAATCTGGACTCTGTTAGCCAGTCGTTCTTTCAGGTCACTAACGAAGACCGAAGCGTAATCCGCGTCTCGTAATCCTACCAACCAAGACGGAACTAGCTTTGTTTCCGCATCAATCGCCGTGAACGTCCAGACATCGCCATAGCCGAACTTGCCCTGTTTGCTCTCAGGTAGATGGTCTTTCTTCGCATAGCAGAACGACCAGATTTCATCTATTTGCAGCTTCTTGCAGGATAGGTTGTGCATGGTCTTGTCCTGGTATTCCAAGCAAGCAGCACCAACATCTTTGAGTAATTTAACTACGGTATTGACTGCCGTATTGGTAATCCGGGCGGTGCTTCGGATAGAGTTACCTTCACAGAGCACCTTGATGATTTGAGCTTGGCGGTCTATGCTTAACTTGTTCATATCTCTACCTCATCTCTAACTGACTAAATTATAGCATGTCGCTTAAGCATTGTCAATAGGGATGCTGGCATTATGTTAGCATTTTCAAACTTATGCTGGCATATTATTGACATCAGTGCTGGCATATGCTAGCATAAAACTCGTGGAGGTGCAAGATGGATAAGCGAAACGACATTGCCTTAGTGAGTCCCAAACGCGCACATGGCGGGAAAGCACGTATGGAGAAATTGTCCACCGATGAACGAAAAGCCCTCGCCAGTGCTGCAGCACGCAAGCGGTGGAGTCAACAGAGAGTGGCCGAAAGGATGACCCTGCAGGAGTCCGTTATGAAGGATGAAAATGGTATTCCTGCAGCAATCGCGTGGGGTGAACTGCAGATAGGGGACGCGAAGTTGCCGTGTTACGTCTTGGGTAATGAGACTCGCGACAGGGTTTTCAGTTTGAAAGGTGTTGTGGTCGGGTTAATTGAAACAGAGGGAGGGCAGCTTGCGGAATACGTTAAAGTAAGCACCCTGCGACCCTTTCTGCCCAAAGATTTGGTTCCTGCAGAAAATGACATTATTCCTGCCCTAATCAAATTCGACACTGGGGGTAAGGGCCCATTCCGGTATGCCTCTGGGTTGCGCGTTGAGAAGTTTATGGACTTATGCACAGCATATTCGCTTGCTGCAGAAAAAAGCCAACTAACTCCACGGCAAGCAACGATAGCCGCCAATGCCAACCAGTTCCTTCGCGCGTGCGCTAAAGTAGGCATCATCGCGTTGGTCGATGAGGCAACTGGCTACCAAGAACGGCGACCTGAAGATGAACTGCAGTTTAAGTTGAACTTGTATCTAGCGGATTTCATGCGAAAGTGGGAAAAGACATTCCCGGATGAACTTTGGGAGCAATTTGGGAGACTCACTGGTTGGGCTAAGCCATCTCACCAACGCCCTAAGTATTGGGGTCACCTAGTCATTGAATTGGTCTACAAATATCTAGACCCAGACGTAGCTCAATGGCTGCAGGATAATGCACCTAAACCCAGGCATCATCAGAATTACCATCAATGGCTGACAAGCCAATATGGTTTGCAGCGATTAGTAGAACATATCTGGAAACTAATCGGGGTAGCAAGCACCTGCGGCACAATGGACGAGTTGCGTTATCGGATGAAGGAATTGTATGGTGACCGCGAGCCTTTCCAATACAGGTTGGCGCTATTCGGTCATCCCGCTCTTCCCCAAAGAGAAGCCATTAAGCGTCTTTCGACCCCCATCGAATCCTAGCCGCCCTTTGAGCTATCTCTTTACGTTGCTCTGGCGTTAGTTTGGCAGCGCGGGCCTTGCCGCCCTTTAGCCCGCCCCTATGCCCTAGAGCCTTCGCGTCAAAGGGCTTTCGGGCTTTTGGTGCTTCTGTTTCTACTTGTCCGGTAGCTTCTTGGACGACACGAAAAGCGGTAACAGCAAAGTCGTGTGCTTTCTTCTTTCTGACCATGATTTCAGCGTAACATGCCGCTCAAGCATTGTCAACGCTCAAGCATTTCAAACTGATACACTACCTGGGGGAGACTAAAGAGCTTCTTTCTTTCGCAAAGGGCTTGCCCTGAGCCTGCCGAAGGGGAGATTGAGAGGGAT
>JACQTX010000087.1 GCA_016210585.1 Chloroflexota bacterium | reverse complement strand
GAGTGAGGAGCCGTGGGGCGTCCGGGCGACACTGGTGGAGGTGAAGGATGTGCTCCTGCCAGAGGCCATGCAAAGGGCGATGGCGAAGCAGGCGGAAGCCGAGCGAGAGAAGCGGGCCAAGGTCATCCATGCCCAGGGTGAGCAGCAGGCAGCGGAGACGCTAGCGCAGGCGGCGGCTATTATCCAGAGAGAGCCGGCGGCCTTGCAGTTGCGGTATTTACAGACCTTAGTAGAGATGTCCGGTGAGAACAACAGCACCATCATTCCGCTACCGATAGATATTGTCCATATGTTGACGCCCAAGCTGCAACCGGGCAAGAAAGCGGAGTAGTGCGTTTATTGAGTAGATTTTGGAACGAGAGGTCAGCGTGCAGGAAAAGGAAAAGGGGCTAAACAGGCGGCAGTTTATCAAGTGGTCGGTGGGGGCGGTGGGGCTGGCGGCCGCCCTAACAACTCCTCTATTGCCCGTCATCAATCAGGCTAGGAGCGCCGGCAGCAGTCCTGAAACGCCAGCAAAGGAGGCTCCAGCCCAGCCGGACAAGAAGAAGCGGGCCTGGTGCATGATCATTGACCTGAAGAAATGTGAGGGGTGCGTCACTATTGGCGCGCCGCCACAGTGCACCATGGCCTGCATCAACGGGCATTTCACACCTAAGGGCCAGCAGTGGATTCAGGTATTCCAGGTGGAGCTCTCCAACGGGGGCAAGTTTTTCATGCCCACCCCCTGCTACCAATGTGAAAACGCCCCCTGCGTCAATGTTTGCCCGGTAGCCGCCACCTATCACAACGAAGACGGCCTTGTCCTCATTGACCATGACCGTTGCATTGGCTGTCGCTTTTGCATGGCAGCCTGTCCCTACCAGAGGCGCTTCTTTAACTGGACAGTCCCGGAGCTTCCCCCCGAGGCTGCCTTTGCCGAGTATTCCCCGCTCTACCCGGTGCCGGCGCGTAAGGGCACCGTCATCAAATGCATGTTCTGCGGCCATCTCCTTCATGACGGGAAGTTGCCCCTCTGTGTGGCCGGCTGCCCGATGAAGGCACTGTATATGGGCGATTTCGATTCAGACATGGCTACCAACGGGGCAGAGGTAGTGCCGTTGCGTCAGTTCCTCAAGGAGAATGATGCCTACCGCTACAAGGAGGCCTTGGGCACTCAGCCGAGGGTGTGGTATCTGCCAGGGCATGGTCAGGCCTTCGGACGGACGACCGATGACCCGCGTGAGTTCAAGACGCCTGTCTGGTCATGGGGTGGGGATGGCTTTGAGCCGCGTCCTGGTATCTGGCCCTGGGGAAAGGAGATCAAATGAGGACGAGGGCTGAAAGTTACGAGCAGCGCCTTGAGCGGGTAGTGCTCAATCCGCTCTCCCAGACAACGAGGGGCTACAAGCTCTTTGTCCTTTCCTTGCTGGCTGTGGTAGGCTGGGGACTTTACGCCTACTATATCCAGCTACGCTACGGGCTGGGCGCCACTGGTATGCGCGATGTGGTGATGTGGGGCCTCTATCTGGTCAACTTCGTTTTCTTCATCGGCATCAGCCATGCCGGAACACTGATTTCCGCCATCCTGCGGGTGACCCAAGCCGGCTGGCGCACGCCAGTGACACGTATGGCTGAGCTTATTACCGTGGTGGCTATTTCTATCGGTGCCCTGATGCCGCTTATTGACCTGGGGCGCCCGGAGCGGGTGTGGGAGCTTATCGCTTTCGGGCGTTTCCAATCGCCTTTGCTCTGGGACATTGTCTCCATTACCTCCTACCTGACGGGCAGCCTGATCTATCTGTACTTACCCACCATTCCTGACTTCGCCCTGATGCGTGACCGCCTCGGCTACTATGCGAACCCGGTAAAGCGGCTCATCTACACCGTGCTGGCGGTGGGGTGGCGGGGCACGCCGGAGCAACACCGTCGCCTGGAGAAGGCCATCGGCATCATGGCTATCACCATAATCCCCATCGCCATTTCCGTGCATACGGTCGTCTCCTATGTCTTTTCCATGACGCTACGCCCCGGCTGGAACAGCACGGTTTTTGGTATCTACTTCGTCATCGGGGCCATCTTTTCCGGCATTGCCTCTATCCTTATTGTCATGGCCATCTTCCGCAAATTCTACCACCTCGAGGAATACCTTACGGAGAGACACTTCCGCAATCTGGGTTACCTGATGTTGGTAGCGCTCTTTATCTACCTCTACCTTACCTTTGGCGAATACTTGACGGTGGCCTACAAGATGCAGGTCGAGGAGAAGCACCTGCTCGAAACGCTGTTTGTCGGTAGTAACGCCTTATGGTTCTGGTTCTTTGTCATTGCCGGCTTGGTGATACCAGCGCTTATTATTATTCTGCGCAAGGGGCCGGTCATCCCGAGGATGGTTATTGCGGCGGTGCTGATAAATATCGCCATGTGGATTAAGCGGTTTGCCATTGTCATCCCATCCCTGCAGGTGCCGCTGATGCCTTTCGATTTTGGCGCCTACTACCCCACATGGGTGGAGTGGTCAATTACGGCGGGGGCCTTCGCCGGCTTCATCCTGATTTTCGCCATATTTGCCAAGCTGGTCCCCTTGATTTCAATATGGGAGGTGGCGGAGGGTGCCAGGGAAACCCCGCAGCCCAGAGTCGCCACCCTTGTGGAGCAGTCCGGTATGAAGCCAGAGGAGATTGAGGCCCTGCTGAGCAAGGCTGTCGCAGAAAAGGGCCGGAGCAGGGTAGAGCAGTAGGGGCAGGCGCGGCGTGTTCAATGCTGGGAAATGAGTGTGGATGAGTATGATGAGAACTAGGTTATTGCTGGCGATTGTGCTGGCGGTAGGCTTGCTGGCAGCCCTGGCCGTGGTGGTGGCGGGACAAGGGGAAGTGCCAGCGCCCTATGCCGGGCTAAAGAACCCCCTTCCCTGGGACGATGCCTCGGCACAGGAGGCGGGCAAGAAGGTCTATCAGCAGTCCTGTGTGGGCTGTCACGGTGCCAAAGGCGACGCACTGCCCCAGTTTAACTTCAGCGCTGCAGACCACCCGAAGGACATGGAGACCAGGCCGGACTACTTTTTGTGGGTCTTGAGCGAAGGCAGGCTGAGCAAGGGTATGCCTCCCTTTAAGGCAAGCCTGTCTGAAACGCAGCGCTGGCAGATGTTGACCTATCTGTGGTCCTTGGGTAAGCCGGCAGCAACCCCCAAACCGCCTGATGGCACACCACAACCGGACGTAACGCCAGTTCCGGCGCCACCGTCCGAGGAGGGGGCGACCCTCTGGGTAGGGACTCCCCGCGAGGCCGAGGTCAATAAAGCAGTAAAGCTGCTTGCGACCCTTCAGGACAAGCAGGGCAAGCCCATTAAAGGAGTGGCCATCGAGTTCTTCTGGAAAGTGGACTTCTTCGGGGACAGGCTGCTGGCCATTGGCGAGGCGGAGACCGATAGCCAGGGCATAGCTACTCTGGAGTTCACACCCCGTGAAGCGGGCCGCCTGGACGTAGTAGCCCGCTACAAGGCCATTGAAACAGTGGTGCCTCTCAATATGAAAGCACCAGAGGAGCCCTTATATGAGACCGAGGTGGGCATCAAGCTGCCAGCTCCCGGCAAAGAGGTGTTCATCGGGCCGGAGTCAGCCCATAGGCTGCGTGCCGGTGACCTGGCACCGATGACGGCCCTGCGCCTGCCCGGCGGTATCGGGTCATGGCTCTGGCTCTTCATCGGCGTGATAATGCTCATCTGGAGCACCTATTTCCGTGTCGTCTTTCAGGTGTTCCGCATTCCCGTACGCCGGGAAATCAGGGACATAGATACCAGGTTCCTGCCCACCATTGGCCTGGGGATGGTCATGCTGCTGGGCACAATGCTGGTGCTGATGATCATAACCGGTCCCTTTAGCCATATGCACTTGGGCTAAGACCGTGTCGGGTTAATAGATGAGCTTAGAGCCACGTGTAGTGTGGGCCTCTGCTCACTTGCTGATGTGATACTGTAACGGCCTCAGTCAAGCAATTTTGTGGGGGACGGCCTCATCCCTTTTATCCCTCTTCTCTAGGTAAGAGAAGGAAAGAGATTTAAGAGAGGATGGCTTTGGCCCCCTTTCTTATTTAACTCCCTGGGGACAAGGGTGAGGGCGATGCTTCTGAGTGAGCGTGACTACACCGGTGGTGACTAAATCTGGACATTTCGTCGAACGCTACATCACTTGACCTTCTTGCCCTGCGCTGCCAGGATGGTCTCGATTACCTTGCGGAAGACCTCGACAAGCTGGATGTCAAACTGGGTGCCGGCACACTGCTTTAGCTCCTCCATGGCCTTCTGCGGGCTGAGCTGTTCCCGGTAGGGGCGCTGTGAGGTCATGGCGTCATAGGCATCAGCTATGGCCAGGATGCGCGCCTCGATGGGGATGCTGTCCCCCATGAAGCCGGCCGGGTAGCCTTTAGCATCAAAATGCTCGTGGTGGTGCATGACAGCGGGCAGGCAATGGACCAGGTCAATGACATGCCGCAGGATTTCCACGCCCAGCCTGGGATGCTCTTTGACCACTTCCCACTCCTCATCGGTTAGCGGCCCCTTTTTGTTCAGGATAGAGTCCGGGATGCCAATCTTGCCGATGTCATGCAGCAGGGCGGCGGCGCGGATGGTGGCCACCTTATCGAGCGGCAGGCCGATGGCGTCAGCCAGGGCCACGGCATACTCGCTGACCTTCTTGGAGTGCCCGTAGGTGTAGTGATCCTTGGCGTCAACCGTGGCGGCCAGGGCGTAGACAGTGCTCAAGGTCCTTGGGCCTGCCTCGGCCCCGGTGGCAGGGGTGGACTTTTCTTCGTTGCCGGTCACCTCGGTGGACAGGCAGGTCCGGTTACGCCCTGACTGTTTTGCCCGATAGAGTGCGGCGTCTGCCCGGGCGATAATCTCCTCCTTCATCACCCCATCAAGAGGCCAGCTGGCCACGCCGAGACTGACCGTCACCGGCATGCCGCGAGAGATTGTCCTGGATTCAACGGTCTTGCGGATGCGCTCGGCAACAACATGGGCATCCTCCAGCCGCGTCTGCGGTAGGACAATGGCAAACTCCTCACCGCCGTAGCGGGAAGCCACATCAATGGTCCGGATGGAGCTCTTGACATAATCACCGATCCGCCGCAGCACGTCATCCCCGGCCAGGTGTCCGTGGTTATCGTTGTAGGTCTTGAAAAGGTCTATATCCAGCATGATTACCGTGAAAATGTGACCGAAGCGGGAACTGCGGGCGATCTCCTGCTCCAGGCGCTCGTGAAAATAGCGGTGGTTATACAGGCCGGTCAGACCATCGGTGTTCGCTCGCACCAGGGCTTGTGAGTAAAGCTGGGCATTTTCAATGACGACACCCGCCTGGCTGGCGATGCTCATGGCCAGATCAAGGTCCTCGGCGGTGTAAATGCCCCTGGTCTGTTTCTTGCCCAGTGCCAGAATGCCAATCAGACTCCCCCGGCTCTTGATGGGACACAGTAGGCCCAGGTTGGACTCTATGAGCTGCTGCTTCTCTGATTGCCACAGGCCTTTGAACTCAGGTATACTGTCCAGCTGTCTCATATCTATCGGACTATTGTCCTTGTCCAGCTTGGTTACCACGGGATTGTCCGCACCCATCTTTAACCTGTCTTCTGCTGCCGATTCGGGATAGACAAACTGGGCGGTGAAGTCCCCCGGCTGGCCGTCCTGGAGCAGCAGCATGGCCCGCGTGGCGCGCAGCGCCCTGGTAATCGCCGGCAGCATCTCGCTGGCTAGCTCACCCAGGTTAATGATATTGCCCATGCGAGTACCGAAATTGAGGACCGCCCGGCGGTGCTCATAGGTCCGGCCATAGAAGAGGCGGTCAACTGCCTCCTGGACCTTGAGACGGAGGGATGGTGTCAGTAAGGCCACCAGGACAGTGGCCCCGGAGGCTATCAGGAAGGTACTGTAAAGCGGAAGTAGGGGAAAGAACTGCAGCCCGATCAGGACTATTGTCGCATACACGCCGGCCAGTCCCAGCGTCATTATGAGATAGCTGAGACTCTTCCGGGCAACATAGGTGATATTGAGCAGCTGAAACCGCATGATGGCATAGCTGATTATGCCGATATTAGCGATGTTGCCGATGTGGTCAACAGAGTAGTTAGCTACTACAGGGATGAAGTTGGTAAACATGAAGAGCATCCACACGGTCACGGCCAGCAGCAGGTAGCCGACACGGTTCCTCTCCTGCGGGTTTGTGGCGCCGCGGAAGCCCTGGACCAGGTAGAAAATGGCTGTCCCCTGGTATACTGCCTCGAAAGCGACTAAGAGATACAGAAAGGCATCAAACTCGTGATAGAGGATGCCATCCAGGACATAGGAGCTTTTCAGCATACCGCCCAGGCTGACAAAAATGGCAAAACCGGCCAGGATGAGGTAACCAGCCACAACACATATGTTTGTGGACCTGTTAAAGAAAGCGCGGACGAAGTGAAAGTAGATAATGGGCACTGTAGCCCCCATAATCAAAAGGGCTTGGTTGATACGAAAGGTCAGCTGCGGAAAGAATTCAACATGCAAGAGGAAGGAGCTGACGCTCCACAGCATGGAGACAGCCAGATAGGCCAGGAAGACCCGGTGCACCCTGGTCAGAGGACGTGTCAGCACAACACCGATGACCACCAGAAAACCGGTGGCGGCGAGGAGCGGTATTAATGCATAGATATTCACACGTTTCTTGCCCTAGCGTAGTTGCTAGTATTATGAGCTATGCTTATAGCCCTGTCAATACGCGTCCATAGCTTTCTAAAGGATAAGGCGCATCATCCAGCCCAAATGAGACAGACCTGCATCTGCTCATGACAGCCTGGTGGGTGTTACTATTGGTCTTCCCTCTTTGAGAAAGGGGGATGCAGGGGGATTTGAAATCCCTCTCAATCTCCCCTTCGGCAGGCTCTTTACGAAAGGGAGAGGTGGTGATTTCGTAGGCCATTCTTATGAGATGATTAGTCCTACTGAACCCCTGTCTCATACCTGTCGGTGAAGGTACCACTTGCCCTTCCTGGCCTGCTCAAGGCGGGTGCCGCGGTCATGGTAAATTTCAAAGACTTCGTCACTTGTGGCCTTCACGCGGTAGTAGTTGCGGTGGTGACGTTGCCACCATCTTTTGCGGCGCAGCGGCGCCCGCCCGAACTCATGGTCAGGCCAGGCGGCGATTATCTCGGCGATTTCATACTGGCGCTGATCAATACGGAAGGATACGGGGACTTTGACCTCACCGCTTACGGTCACCTCAATTTCCCGTCCAAAGAACTTCGGGGCCATTGGTGCTCACCATCTACTGGTGGCTCTGTATGTAATGCCACAAATAGGCGCACTGTGAACGAAAGGAAATCCTAAATTCTAATTTCTAAACTCTAAACAAACTCAAATAACCAAAGCTCAAAATGTTTCGGTCATTTGAAATTTGAAGTTAGGTATTGTTTAGGATTTCGTGCTTAGGGTTTAGTATTTAATCCATACATGGTGCGCAACCATTTCAGCCATTCCTTTTGGCAGGTCAATCATCTGAGTAAGGCCCGTTTCCCTACCTTACCGCGCCGGCACTCTCCAGCTCCGGGATGATATCCGCGAGACCTAGCTGGATGAGTTTAGCCCGTGTTTGCAGGCCTGTCGGCACGTCCCAACCTCTCGCCTGGTAGTATTCATCCAGGAACTCTTCCAGGTTGAAGAGCACGTCCCCTTTACAGGGACCTTCGGCTACTGGCTCCCTGGTGAACTTCTCCGGGTTGCTGAAGTTATCGTCCTTTCGGGTTAGCCCCTCTCGGGCGTTGAAGGCCTTCTCCATATTGAAGATGCGCTCGCCGGCTGCTAGCAGCTTATCCAGGGTGAACTCGAGGCCGGTCGCTGCGGAGAGGGCCTTCGCCATGAACTCAAAAGAGCCGCCCGTGCGGGTACAGACCTCGGCGGCATTGATGATGGCGGTGGCATCCTCCATCCATTTCTGTGATTCCCCCATCCCGGCGATATCGTCATCGTGCTCGGCTGACTTGATGGAGCCCCACTTCTTGTATTTGGCCGCCATTTTCTTGCCTAGCTCGCTGCCCCGGAGCAGGTCAGGGACCCAGGTGATATTGGCGGTGAGATGGTCAGCCCCGCGCGGGGCGGTATAGTAGCTGAAGCCAAAGGTGCGGCTGACACGCGGGTCCTCCGCCGGGCAGGACATGCCCTTGATGTGATAAATCAGCTTCTCCGAGCCTCGACCAAGATTTTGCGGAGCCCTTTTCTCACCATCTGCCAGGAGGCTGCCGAACCCTTCTCGCTTCGCAATCATAGGCACCAGCTCGGTGACGGCCGCGTAGTTGCCCCATTCCAGGGCCAGGCCGCCCGTGTCTTCCTTGGTGAGTATGCCCCGGTCATAGCAGTCCATGGCCCAGGCGAGCATTTGCCCACCGCTGAGGGAGTCCATGCCGTATTTATCAAGCAGCTCCTGCATCTTGAGCAAGAAGGGCACATTATAGATGTCACAGCCCAGGCCCATGATGGTCACCCCGGCCTCGGGCGTCCGGCCGAAGATCTGGGCAAACTCCCCTGACTTCACGTTGAAGAAACCGCTGCAGCCGATGGGACAGGAGAAACAGCCACGCTTCCTTACCGTGTATTCGCCACCGGGCAGGAACTTTTCGCCCTTGATTTCCTCCCATCTGTCCGATATCTGCCGGGTGAAGTTACGTCCGCCAGAGGCAGAGGCCTCGCCGATGAAGTCTATCCACTTCGGCGAGCCGGTGGTACGCAGGTGCTTGTAGCGCGGTTCGCTCCGGCCGAAAATGGTGGACTCACGGCATAGTTGGACAAACTCGCCCAGCCGGGCTACCTTCACGGACTTTGTTCCTCTAATGGCAACCGCCTTCAGGTTCTTGGATCCCATCACGGCCCCCATGCCCGCCCGGCCACCACTGCCCCGGGGCGGATTGGTCACATTGGCAAACCGCACCAGGTTTTCTCCGGCCTGGCCAATGCAGATGACCTGTATGTCCGGGTCACCCAGCTCCTCCCTTATCTTTTGCCCGGTCTCCCAGGTCGTCGTGCCCCACAGGTGGGTGGCATCTCTGATGGTCACCCTCTCATCATCAATCCAGATATAGACCGGTCTTGCCGCCTTGCCCGTTACTGCTAGCTGGTCATAGCCGGCATACCTCAGCTCACCGCCGATGAAACCACCGATATTGGTGGCACCGAAAACGTCCGTCAAGGGTGACTTGGCAGTCACCGTAAGCCGCGTGTTGCCCGGGTATAGTGTGCCGGTCAGCGGGCCGATGCCGAACAGGATGACGTTCTCCGGGCTGAGGGCATCTACCCCCGGCTTGACGCGCTCGAAAAGACGGGCGGCATTGAAGCCCATTCCCCCGATAAATTTCTCGGCGAACTCGGGAGAGACCGGTATCCTCTCGATTTTGCCTGTCGTCAGGTCAATATCCAGGAAAGTTCCCGCCCAACCGTAGATGGCTGCCATTAGTTAAGTCCTCCTGTCACCCTTGAGTCCGTGGCCGGCCCCGCCGGCTCATATCTGGATGACTTATTTTCGCATATCTCAGAGCAAATCCACAAGTTGAAGCGCAGTCCGCAGATCTGTAGATACCCACTGGCGCAGCCAGTGGGTATCTACAGAAATCAAACGATTTTCACACCACAAGCAAAGTAGCCACCTGTAATATGTATAGTAAGGAATACAGAAAGGAGGAATGACCATGTTCAGCAAAATTATTTCTTTTTACAAGGGACAGAGTGGCATATCCATGGTAGGTTTGCTCATGGCGCTGGCCATCACGGGTGTTGTCGCCATCGGGGCGACGGTGGCTTCCATGCAGCTCCTGCGGGCACCGGAGGGCGTCCGTGT
The DNA here is from genome assembly GCA_016210585.1 of Chloroflexota bacterium. Classification (GTDB taxonomy): domain Bacteria; phylum Chloroflexota; class Dehalococcoidia; order Dehalococcoidales; family JAFGLR01; genus JACQTX01. The sequence goes on along the minus strand of JACQTX010000087.1, from coordinate 2,048 downwards.
CCAGGGGGGTAATGTCGCTACACAGCAGGGCCAGTCGCTGGCAGAGCTAAAGCAAGCTCCCTACGGACGTCTGCAAGGTCTGCCCGCGATATGGTATGCCATTATTGGCCTGAGTGGCGATGTAACCCTGGGTGGTAGCACGCTGGTCAAGTCTGATCCGCTAACGCCCGCGGAAGGCGATATCTATGCCAACGGCAATATCAATCTATCCAATCTCAACCCGGGCGGTGGCAAGGGCGTATTGGGTGACGCCGAGGCGACAGGCACCATCACCGACCCGAACTCAGCGGTCAGCGGGACAAAGACGTCACCCCCTCCACAGGACGCGCACAATGACTTCGTCCAGATAGGCCAATCAATTTACGGGAAACGTGCGACTATTATTAGCATGGCACAAGATCCAAACATTGGTGGTGGCACAATAACGCCGAAAGGCGGCACCTACAACGTCACCTCGAATGAGACTCTTGGCCCGCTGTATATCAATGGCAACCTGCGGATTGGGTCAAATGTCCAGGTGACACTGGCCGGTCCCATTTTCGTCACGGGCTGGATCAGAATGGAGGGTACCAGCAATATCAGTGGCCTTAATACCATTGCCGCGGATGGTACCATTGACCTCAGGGGCAACACCCGGCTCGACCTGCCCAACATGCCGTTTGTCGCCTCTTTCAGCACCGGCGGCATCACCGTTTCCGGTAATCCCGCGTCCGGGATGCTCTATGCCCCCAACGGACCCATTACCCTCCAGGGTGGTGCCATAGTGTATGGCACAGTGATTGGCCAGAGCGTGAGCAACAATGGTAACGTCACCGTTGAATACCCCGTGGTGCTGAGACGGGAGGTTCCATAATGGCAGATAAGCAAGGGCATCAGCGTTAGGAGTTAGCACTGCTGGCGTAAGGGGGCTGAGATGCACATCTCAGCCCCCTTAGTTTCTTGGACATGCCCGGGACAGAGGGCCGGAACTCATACCAGTGCAGCTTGTGCGGTTCGCGTTTGGAATTCTCAGAGGTGAGATGAAACTGGCCAGGCAAACAAGGTCAGGGCACTACAGATGCGGCTTTTCGTACCGGTAGCCGACCCCTCTCACTGTAATAATGAGCCTGGGGTGCTCCGGGTCTTCTTCAATCTTCTTCCTGAGGTAGGCGATATGCCACTTGACACTCTCCAGCGAGCCCTGATCCCATCCCCATACGCGGTCCCAGAGCTCTTCCTGGGTCAGGACCTGGTCAGGACGCTGCAGGAAATAGGTCAGGATTCGGTACTCAATTGGCGTGAGCGCCACCGTTTGCCCGCGTATAAGGACTTCCCGTTTGTCGAAGTCCACTGACACCGCGCCGTCAGAGTAGGACTTCATTGACTCCATAGGGGCCATGCGGGCCCGCCGCAGGACCGCGGTCACACGCGCCAGGAACTCCTGCCGGCGGATTGGCTTGACTAAGTACTCGTCCGCGCCAAGGTGCAGCCCGCGCACCTTATCGGTCTCCTGGCCCCTGGCGGTAAGCATTATGACCGGGATTTGTGATACTTCACGGATGCGCTGGCAGAGGTCGAAGCCGCCGAAACCGGGCATAATGACGTCCAGTATGGCGAGGTCCGGCTGATGCTCAAAGAACTGCTTTAGCCCATTCGTGCCATCAAGGGCCGCAAAGACCTCATAGCCGTCTATCTCCAACCAGTCCTTCAAAAGGTCAGCCAATGCTTGCTCATCGTCAACTATCAGTACCTTACCCTTTCCCATGACAGGCCTCCCGGAAAAGGACTACGTGAACAATAGACCACACTAGCACATGCCATTTGCAAGACAGGCTGCGGATGCCAGTGTAACCGAGAATGCTCCGCACACGCACCAATATAGCATGTTTTGGCTTCAAAGTCTATCGGCCACGTTCTTTGCAGGTGGCCGTTTTGAGCGGTCTGCCAGCCGGGCAGCAGGCGCCGAAGGGATTACCCCGAAAATAGGACACAATCCGTCATTCCAGCCCTTCGGTTTCACTCAGGATAAACTCCGGCTGGAATCCAGGCTATGAATCTCACCGTTGTCT
>JACQTX010000077.1 GCA_016210585.1 Chloroflexota bacterium | reverse complement strand
TGTTGGTGACGGTGACAACCGTCATGATGGATTGCGAGATCCTTCATGGCTTTGCGTGAAGGACTCCTTGCAATGACATCTAAGTCATATCGTGCAATGCCTGTATCAGCGCCGGTATCTCTGCCGAAAGGCCTCGGTCTCCTGTGGCGTGCGTGGCTGGTAGGAAATGACGCCAAAGGGGCAGGTCCCCTCGCAGGTGCCGCAGACGGCGCACTTGCCCTCATCAATCTCGATCTTGCCATCCTTTGCCCTGATAGCGAAGTAGCCGCAGCTCGGCAGGCACCAGTGGGTGCAGCCCTGGCAACGGGCCAGATCAACCACCGGCTTCAGGCTGGGCACGCCGCCACGCTCCAGCGGCTCCTCCCGGACCATCCGGCGGTAGCGGGCATCGAGCCTTTCCAGGATGCTTCCCTTAAGTTCGGTGATGCTTTTGATATTATGGTCATCCAGCCATTTGTTTATCGTCTCTAGCCACTCCGGCACCACGCCGAAGCCGCGCACCATGACTTTCCGGCACATCTGGACAGCATCCGCCCCGCTCATGATGAGCTTGATGACGTGTGGCCACTCCCAGACGCCAAAGCTCCCGGTAATTGGCAGAGTCACCCCGGCCAGGCGGCACTGGGCAATGCAGGCATTGACCAGGGGGATGGTTGAGCCGCTGGCCGCGTAGTGCCAGGTGTCCCGGAAGGGGACTTGTTTTGTTTCAATATCGAAGTCCAGCACCATTGAGCAATCGAACAGGGTGAGGGCATCCACGCCGGCATTCTGCATGAGCTTGGCCCGCTCCACCACCGGGAAGAAGAAGGGGTCGGACAGTTTGATGGTTACCGGCACGGCGAACATGCTCTTGGCCTTCTTAATAACTTTGGGCATATCCATCAGGTCGAAGCAGATGTTGGCCAGAGGCATCTCGATAAAATCGGCATCACCGTTAGCCAGTATCTCTTTCATAACCTCGAAATGCCGGTAATAGACCTCCTCCGGGGGGAAATCACGTGGGGGACCGAACTCAATGCCGAAGGTGCTTATGCCGATTTTCGCCCGGTGACCTACCGCCTGCCTGACCTTGTGGGCAAACTCGATATAGCCCTCTTCGCCCCAGACGGAGCCGACCTCGCCGGCGGAGAGGATATCCATGTTCTCTTCGCCCAGCTCCGGCTGCCAGCGGCGGTAGGGCTGGAGGCGGTTGACCGTCTTGAACCTGGGCACGGCATGTTGATAGCCGGCCCGCCCCAGAAAGGCGGGGGTCATGCTCTTCAGCACAAAGGCGGCCAGCCCGGCATCGGCGCCGGCCTTACAGCCTTCCACCGTGTCATAGCTTGGCCCTGACCCGCCGACCAGAAAATTCTTGAAGTCCATCCCGGCATACTTAACGGATAGGTCTGCCATTGTCACCTCCCGGCAAGAAATCTCTCGTCTCGCTATTTTATACGATAATTGGGGCGGAAGTGCAAATGGCAGCCGGTTGCGCTCGCTGCCTCTGTTTGACGCCTTTTGCCTGATTTACCTATACTAAGACAGGTGAGTATGGGTGTCCGAGCGGCCAAAGGAGACGGTCCTCAAAATAGTCGTCGCCGGGTTAACGTGGGCCAAATCCTAACCCATCCGCCTGCCAGCGGCGTTTATCTGAGCGAGCTATGATTGCAGCTACCTACCCCCAAGTCGGTGTCTGCGGGCTTTCCTGCCGGCTCTGCCCGCGTTACCACACGGAGACCGAGAGCCGGTGCGAGGGGTGCAAGACTGCCTCCAGAATGAATGCCAGTTGTGCCTTCATCACCTGTGCCCTCAAGCGGAAAGGCATTGAGTTCTGCTGGGAGTGCAGCGAATCGGCGACCTGTGAGCGGTGGCAGAAACACCGTGCCTTTGGCCAACAGCATGACTCCTTCAAGTGCTACCAGAAGCTGGAGGCGGACATCGCCTTCATCCGGGAAAAGGGCGTTGCCGAGTTCCAAAGGCAGCAGATAATTAGGGAGGAGATGCTGCGCCGGATGCTGGCGGACTTCAATGAAGGTCGCTCCAAGAGCTACTACTGCGTTGCCGCTACGGTGATGGAGGTTCCGGAGCTGGAAGCCGCACTCATAGAAGCTCAAAGGACCTCTGCTGGACTGTCTATCAAGGAGAAGGCCAGTCAGCTACGGGCTGTCCTGGATAGCCTCGCGCTGCAAAAGGGCTACCACCTGAAGCTCAGGAAATAGGATAGGGAATGACTGGCAAAAGGCAGCACGGATGAGCACTCGCTACCCTCTGGTAGAGCAGATAGACCTAGGGATGTCGCCCCTGGAAGCCTTTGCTCTCTTCAAAGATGAGCCTTTCTGCTTCTTCCTGGATAGCGGTATGGACCCCGGAAAGCTGGGGCATTACTCGTTCATGGGCGGTAGCCCCTTCCTCGTCCTGAGCAGCCGTGGCACGGAGATTACCCTGCTACGGGACGGGGCAGAGACCCGCTGTCAAGGCAATCCCTTTGACGTTCTCGGTGAGCTGCTGGCACAATACCGTCTTGAGCTACCCTCGGCGCCGGTCCCCTTTGTTGGCGGCGCGGTAGGCTACCTCAGCTACGACCTCTGCCATTTCATCGAGCATCTGCCGGCAAGGGCGGCTGATGACCTCCGGCTACCCGAGTGCTATTTTGGTTTCTACGACCGCCTGGTAGCCTTTGACCATCCGGAGGGCAAGGCCTATATCATCTCCACTGGCTTCCCCGAGCAAGGCGAGGATGCCCGGCGGAAAAGGGCCGCGGAGCGCCTGGCGGAGCTTGAGGCCCGGCTGACGGGCCCCTGCACCGGTAGGGAAACGCCCATTATGACGCCCGCAGCACTAAGCCCGCTTAGCCTGAAAGGCAACTTCACGCACCATGAATACGTTACGGCGGTGGAAAAGGCGCGGCAGTATATCATCGCCGGTGACATATTCGAGGTCAACCTGTCCCAGCGCTTTGAGGCTGAGCTTGCCATCCCCGCCTATGAGCTTTACCAGCGGTTACGCTGCATCAACCCGGCGCCCTTCGCCGGCTACCTGGGTTTCAAGGACGTCAGCGTGGTCAGTGCCTCCCCGGAGAGGTTCCTGCGCCTGCGTGGCGACTGGGTGGAGACACGCCCCATCAAGGGGACGCGCCGCCGCGGCAAGACGGCCCGGGAAGACAGGGCACTGGCCAGGGAGCTGCTGAATAGTGCCAAAGACCGGGCTGAGAATATCATGATTGTTGACCTGGAGCGTAATGACCTGGGGCGAGTCTGCCGCTACGGCACGGTGAGAGTAACCGAGCTTACTATTCTGGAGACTTTTCCCACCGTCTTTCACCTTACCTCGACGGTGGTGGGCAGGCTGAGGGAAGGCAAAGGCCTTGTTGACCTTCTGAAGGCGACTTTTCCCGGTGGCTCAATCACCGGTGCCCCCAAGGTGCGCGCGATGGAGATTATTGCTGAGTTGGAGCCGACCCGCCGCAGTGTCTATACCGGGAG
>JACQTX010000072.1 GCA_016210585.1 Chloroflexota bacterium | reverse complement strand
TCTGGATACCGACTGGAGTTTACCCCGTACACCGATACGGGGTCGGTATGGTTTACATTGTTTTCATCTTTCGTGGTGCTGGCGGCAAGTCAGCATGGGGGATTCCCGTGAAAACGGGAATCCAGTATGCAAAGCTATTTCCAGATTAAGCTGGATTCCCGATCAAGTCGGTAATGACAACAAGATAACCCAAAAACTTTCCCTTCGTCAAGACCGCCCGGCCTGTGCCAGGAAACGGCTGCGGAGCTGTCCGCAGCCGGCGTCAATATCCAGGCCACGCGGCTGACGGAGCGTGCAGGTGATATGCCGCCGCTTAAGCTCGTTCTGAAAAGCGAGGATGGTCTCTTCACCTGGCGGCGCGAACCTGCCTTCAGGCCAAGCCTTCTGGCCGAGGCCGCCCGCCGATGGATTACCCGGAATCAGGTTGACGTGACAGTCCCACCCGGTGAACAACCGGGCGAGGGCGCGTGCCTGCGGGATAGAGTCATTGACGCCCGCAAAGAGGGCATACTCGAAGCTCACCCGGCAACCCGTTGTCCGGGCATAGTCGCGGCAAGTCGGGATAAGCTCCTCCAAAGGGAACCGCCTGTTTGCCGGCACCAGCTCATTGCGTAACCCGTTGTCGGCAGCGTGGAGGGAGACGGCCAGTCCCACCGGCAGCTTCTCTTCGCTCAGGCGTTTTATCTGCGGCACCAGCCCGGCGGTGGAAATGACCATGTGGCGAGCACTCAGGGCAAAGCCATCGGGCGCACTAAGAGTCTCGATCGCCTGCCGGACAGCCTCATAGTTGGCCAGGGGTTCCCCCATGCCCATGAAGACCAGGTTAGAGAGAGGGCATGCTTCTTGACGATCTGCACCCTGGTCTTTGAGGCGGCGGGCAAAGTAGAGCACCTGGTCAATGATTTCACCCGGCGACAGGGAACGCTCGAAACCCTGCTGCCCTGTGGCACAGAAGGGGCAGCCGATAGGACATCCTACCTGGGTAGAAACGCATAGCGTCCAGCGGACCCCGCCTCTGCCAGGGTAGGGCATGAGCACTGACTCTACGGTCTTGCTGTCAGCGAGTGCAAAGAGGGCCTTGACAGTGCTATCAGCGCTGACCACCTCGTGGACCGCCGAAAGACTGCTCAGGCAAGCCACCTCTGCCAGCTTCTGGCGAAGGGATTCGGGTAGCTCCGTCATCTCGGCAAACGAATCTGCCAGTCTCCGGTATGTCCAGTGCCAGAGCTGTTTAGCCCGGTATTCTGGCTCACCAAGTCTGACCACAAGCTCCCTGAGCACACTATAGCTTAGATTGGTCGGACCAGTCGCCCGCTTTCCCACTTTATCCGCAGTTCCCCCTGTAATATAATTGTAACAGGAAGGGAGTGTCTGCTACCAGTAACCGTTATTGAGAGGTCTTGGGCAAGTCTTGCCAAGACCTCTCTCTTTGTCAGAGATAGGGCTAGAGAGTATTCGCGATGGTCTCCGTAATCATTCTGCTGCTGGTATTTCTCCTGATTGCCTTCCGTGGAGTGGGCAGGGTCCGCTTCCAGATATGGCAGGTCATGCTTCTGGGAGCGCTGGGAGTGCTGGTCACCGGGCAGATTGCGCCTTCAGCAGCGCTGAAAGCCATAAACGTTGACGTAATGGTCTTTCTCTTCGGGATGTTCGTGGTGGGGCAAGCCCTCGAGGACAGCGGTTACCTGGCAAAGCTCTCCTACCGACTGTTCCACCGGGCCAGGTCCCTCGATAGCCTGATACTCCTCATATTGTTCGGGATGGGCATCTTGTCGGCTTTCCTGCTCAATGACACCCTGGCCATTATCGGCACACCCGTGGTCCTGGTGCTGGCCCGGAACAACCGGATAGACCCCAAGCTGTTGCTGCTTACCCTGGCCTTCGCTGTCACTATCGGCAGTGTCACCAGCCCCATTGGCAACCCCCAGAACCTCCTCATCGCCCTGCACGGTAACGGGATGGGCAACCCCTTTGTCACCTTCTTCCGCTACCTGCTATTGCCCACAGCTATTAACCTGTCTCTGGCCTATCTTGTCCTGCGGTTTTTCTACCGTCACCATTTCCATGTCCCGTCACTGGACTATGATGAACCCCTGCTCACAGACCGCAGGCTGGCTACCCTCTGCCGCCTGTCCTTGATACTGCTCGGCACCATGGTAGCGGCCAAGATTACGCTGGTCTTCCTGAACATCCCTGTGGACTTCCGCCTGACCTATATCGCGCTCGCGTCCGCGGCACCCATAGTCCTGCTCAGCCCCCGCCGGCTCGCTGTCATCCGCCGGATGGACTGGTATACACTGGTCTTCTTTGCCGCTATGTTTGTCCTCATGCAAAGCGTCTGGCAGTCTGGTTTCTTTCAAGACATCCTTGCTGAGATGCAGTTAGACCTGGTATCAATACCGGTAATTCTGCTGGTGGGTGTGGGCTTGAGCCAGCTTATATCCAACGTGCCCCTGGTGGCTCTCTATTTGCCGGTGCTGACACGAATGGGAGTGGGCACACCGGAGATGATGGCCCTGGCCGCGGGCAGCACCATTGCCGGGAACCTCTCCATCCTGGGGGCGGCGAGCAACGTTATCATCATTCAGAATGCCGAAAAGAGGGCGGGTGTCACGCTGACTTTTCTCGAGTTCGCCAAAGTGGGCGTGCCGCTGACCGTCATCAATGTGCTCGTCTATTGGCTGTTCTTTCTGGTCTTGTAAGCGGAGGAGATTCTCACTTGCCAACGACTTTGATGTCGCAGTCTGATTTACGCGTTTCGCTTCCAGCCGGCTGTCGCCAGTTTGACAGAGGCGGAAACGAGATGTTAGAATGCAATTCTAATATACTATATTTTGCCGAGGAGTCCGACGGAGGTAAGTATGGGAAAAGCCGCTGTTAGAGGGGGTTGGGCCGGGAAGATACTGAGGATAGATCTGACGGCTGGCAAAATTCAGGAGGAACCCCTGTCTGATGACCTCGCCTACGGCTTGCTGGGCGGGCGGGGGTTTGATGCCAAGTTCCTCTTTGACCTGGTCAAGCCGGGCATTGACCCGCTCGGCCCGGAGAATGTCCTGACCCTGGGGGCAGGGATGCTGAGCGGCACCATTTTCCCCGAGACCGGCCGCATCAATGTTGGCTGCTTGAACCCGCTGACCGGCATCTATGGCTACGGCAACTCCGGCGGCTGGTGGCCCAGCCGACTTAAGGCGGCGGGCTACGACCATATCATCGTCACCGGCCGCTCACCCAAGCCGGTCTATGTTTTCATCAATGACGATGGCGCGGAGATAAAAGACGCCGGCGACCTCTGGGGCAAGACCACCCTTGAGATGGAGAAGATTATCCGGGAGAAGCACGGCCGGGATGTCAGGGTAGCCGGCATTGGCCCGGCCGGTGAGAACCTGGCCCGGGCGGCGTCAACTATCGTTGACGGGGACTTTTCCGCTAATGGCGGCTCCGGCGCGGTGTGGGGCTCCAAGAATCTGAAGTGCATTGCCGTAACCGGCACGAAACCGGTGGCCATTGCCGACCCGGAGGAGTTCTACCGGCTGGCCCGGGTGGAGGCAAAGCGGCTGCGGAGCACGAAAAGGCCGGCGGAAATCGAGTACCAGAAATACGGCACCATGCTTCTCTACGATTTGCTGACTAACTACGTCGGCTACGGAAAGGATACTCGCTATCTCACCGGCGAGGAGATGAAGAGCATCCTTTGCCGCCCCCTCTTTGAGAAATACTGCGTCGGCTACCACGCCTGCGGCTCTAACTGCCTGGAGAACTGCACCTATCTCTGGGAGGTCAATGTTGGCCCTTACGCCGGCACGCGCACCTGCGCGGTCCGCTTCGGCTCGACAGACTACATGACCCTGGGCATGGGCAACAATAACGCCGGCTCTCTGGTGAAGTTCCATAGCCTGGCCAACCAGTATGGCTTCTGCGGCAAGATGATGCCCACGGCGCTGAAGTTTGCTCTGGAGCTTTACGAGCGCGGTATTCTGACCAAGGAGGATACCGGCGGCATCGAAATCAAGGCCGGCGACCATGAGACTATTATTGAGCTGACCCACATGACCGCCTTCCGGGAAGGCTTCGGCAATATCCTGGCCGAGGGGCCGGGCAATATGGCACGTATCATCAAGGGGGCTTATCCCTACCGCCATGGCATGTACGGCCGGTTGTACAACGCGTCACTGGCCTTCACCACCGGGACGCGGGGCACTGATCACCTGTCCACCCTCTGCGCTGTCTTCTTTGGTCCCGAAGAAAAGATGAAAATATATCAGAAGCTAGTCCAGAAGATACCGCAGCTAACGCCGCCAAACGAGTTTGCGATAAAAGGCCGTGCCCCGTGGATGATGTGGGAGGAGCACAGCAAGATGGTCAATGACTGCCTGGGGCGGTGTATCTCCGGCGGGGTCATTGGCGGTATCCCGATTCTCGCTGACCTCGAGGAGGACCCCCTTGGCGAAGCCCGTGCCAAGCTGATGACGGCGCTTACAGGGCACGAATTTACAGCTGACGAAGTCCTGAAGTGTGCCGAACGGGCCTACAACTTCGAGCGGGCTTTCAACATCCGGCAGGGAGCCGGCCGTGAGTGGGAAATTTTGCCTGAATGGCAGCAGAACATGGCCTTTGACCATCTGGCTATGGGCAAAATTACGCCAGAGCTGTTTAGAGAATACTATGAAGACTACTACCGCGAGAGGGGTTGGGATGGGGACGGTGTCCCCACCCGTGCCAAGCTCACGGAGCTGGGGGTGGGCTACGTGGCAGATGAGCTTGAGGCCAATATGCCCTACCCGCGCTGGCAAGGACCACCACTGTGGCCCCTGGACAAGTACCCACACGGTGGCCAACGGACAGACTGGTAGAAAGACCCCGCGTTAGACCGTTATCGTGAGTCCACTCTCCTTCGCTGAAGGAGAGTGGACTCCTTTTTTCCCGTGCTATCTCGGCCTGAGCACAAATACTACAAGGACAAGGACGAGTGCCTCCGCACTGGCGCTGAGCGCCAGCCCAACCTCTACGCCTGTCATTCTGGCTACCCAGCCGATAACGGGTGCCCCGATAGCCACACCGGCGGTCAACAAGGCGTGGAAGATGCCCGTGGCCAGGCCGCGCTCTGCGGTGGCGGAGCACTCCGCCACAAGCGCGGTAATAGAAGGGAAGAGCAGGGCATAGCCTATCCCATAGACGGCCATCACCAGCGCCAGCGTGAGGAAAGTCTGCTGGGCCGGCAGCAATACCAGGGAAAGCAGGCTCAACCCCAGACCGCTGATGATGGGAATGCCGCGCCCAAGCCGGTCGGAGAGCAGGCCGCTTGGGTACATGAACAGGACGAAGACGACGGCGAAGACCGCCAGCAACATGCCCACATGAAAGGCGGTCATACCCAGATTTTGTAGGTACAGCGGCAGCAAAGTGGCCACGCCGCCGAAGGCGAAATACTGGGCAAAGATACAGCTATACGAGGTCAAAAGCCCCCGCCGCCGGAAAAGATTAGCCACCTTCCGGAACTGGTCACGGAATGAAACACTGGTTCCCGCCGCGGGTGGGAGCTGACCCGGCGGCATCAGCAGCGCCAGCACCAGCCCCACCAGCAAAAGGCCGAAGCCAAGGTAAAAGACTGCATTGTAGCCGAGACGGGTAGCCAGCGTCCCGCTGAGGCCATAGCCCACAAGTGTGGCGCCGCCTACGGCCATACCATAGAGTCCCATACCCCGCCCCTTCTTCGTGGGCGCGGCGTGCTGCGCTGTCAGTGACATGGTGGCCGGGCCGGCCGCACCACCGGCAATGCCGTGAAAGCCACGCAGCAGTGCCAGGGCGAGGGGCGTCCGCACCAGCGCGTAGCCGAACATGCACAGGGCATCGAACAGCAGTCCGAGAACAAGCGGTGCCTTATAACCGGCCCGGTCAACTATCCGGCCAAAGAAGATGTTGGCCGGAATATGTGTCATGGAATACAGGCCGATAATGAGGCCAATCATCCCCACGCTGGCGTTCAGGCTGGCGGCATAGAGGGACAGCACCGGAATGAGCAGAGTGGTATCAAGAAAGCAAAGGAACGTGACGATGAAGTTGAGCGGCAACAGGCGTCTGTGGCGTGGGTTAGACTGGCTCATGGTGACCTCTGGTCATATTAAGCGTCATACATAGAAGCTCATGCTGCAGAGAGCAAACCCGAAGCACAAAATCCTAAATCCTAAACAAATTCCAAATTCAAAACTCGGAAATTTGGATTTTGGTGATTTGAGTTTGTTTAGTCCCTTATCAATAAAATCGTGCGAAAAATGGAAAACTTTTTAACCTGTCATTGCGAGCCATCACGACGAGACGAGGCAAAACCGAAGTCGAATCGTGAGGCGTGGCAATCTCGACGGTTCGCCTTGGCCACTTGAGATTGCCACAGCCTGCCCCGTACTTGATACGGGGTCGTCCTCGCAATCCATCATGACGGTTGTCACCGTCACCAACAATGTATGAAAATCCTCTCTCCCCAGG
>JACQTX010000070.1 GCA_016210585.1 Chloroflexota bacterium | reverse complement strand
TGGGTAGCCTGCTGGAAAGCCTAATCGCAAGAAAAAAGATTTAGGGATTTAGGAAATTAGATCTAAGAACAAGGATTGTTTCTTAAATCATGAATCATAAATCTTAAATCATGGGTTCTATTTGACGATTACCGGACTACGAGGACAGAGTGGGATGACCGGTAGAATTATCATCAGCCTCGTCTTACTGGCCGTGGTAGCGCTATCGTTCTCGGGATGTGCAGGGCAGCGGGTCCAGCCTGAGACCGGCGAGCTGGTCCGGCTCTGGGATGAGCCTTCCAGCCTTGACCCCCACCTGGCCAGAGACGCCGACTCAGCGGTGATACTGGTCGAAGTCTTTGGTGGACTGCTCACCATGGACACCAATCTCAAGGTGGTCCCCGACCTGGCTGAGTCATGGACGGTCAGCCCCGATGGCAGGACCTATACCTTTTCACTCCGACGTGACGCCAGGTTCCACAATGGTAAACCGGTCACGGCGGATGACGTGAAGTGGTCTCTGGAGAGACCAGCAGACCCGAAAACGCAATCCGCCACTGTAGACACCTATCTGGGGGACATTGTTGGTGTTAGGGAGAAGCTGAGAGGTGAAGCGAGCGAGGTCACAGGCATAAAAGTCATTGATGCCAGCACTGTGGCCATTACGATAGACTCACCGAAAACATATTTCATATCCAAGCTGACCTATCCCACCGCCTTCATACTGGACCGCGAGAATGTTGAGTCCGGCCCGCAGTGGTTCAAGACCCCGAATGGCACGGGGCCATTCAAACTGAAGGAATATGTGCCGGGGAACCGCATCATTCTGGAGGCCAATACCCGGTATCACCTCGGTCAGCCCACACTCAAGAGGGTGCGGTTCTTGCTGAGCGGTGGCCAGCCCATGATAATGTACGAAAACAACGAGATCTACATCACCGGCGTTGAGCTTGCCGACCTGAAGCGCCTGCGCAACTCCACGTCGCCGTTGAAAGAAGAGCTCCACCGGGGCCCTCCCGGTTTCCAGCTGTCCTACCTCGGGATGAATGTCGTCCTGCCACCCTTTGATGATGTGAAAGTGCGCCAGGCACTGGCTCACGCCATTCCCAAAGACGCCATAGCTACCAAGATATTGGAGGACCTGGTGGTGCCGGCTTATGGGATACTGCCGCCCGGCTTCCCAGGCTATAATCCCGGTCTGAAGGGACTCCGCTATGACCTTGCAGAAGCAAAGAAGCTGCTGGCCGAATCAAGGTATGGCCCGGATCCCCGGAATCTGCCGCGTATTACCCTCACTGTGCCTGGCTCTCTGGGGGCGATTGTCGGTGTTGACCTCCAGGCAATACTGGCGACGTGGCGCGATTCCCTGGGCATCAATGTCGAAATACGCCAGATGGAGTTTGCCACCTTCCTCACCCAGCTGAATGTGCACCGTCTGCAAATGTATGCCTTGGCCTGGATAGCCGATTATCCCGACCCGCAGAACTTCCTGGACCTGCTGTTTCACAGTCATAGCCTGAATAACGAGACTGGTTACGTTAATCCGGAGGTTGACCGCCTGCTCGAAGCAGCACGGGCGGAGCGCGATGAGCAGACTCGTTTCCGCCTGTACCAGCAAGCGGAGCAAATCATCGCTAATGAAGTCCCTGTGATACCTTTGTGGCATGCCAGTGAAGGCTATGTGCTGGTCAAGCCTTTTGTAAAGGACTATCTCCTGCTGCCCCTGATAGTGCCCAAATATCGCTACACCGCCATCGTGAAGTAGGTAAGAATATGGCAAAATATATCGTGCGCCGGTTGCTGTGGACACCCGTCCTGTTGCTACTCGTGGGTTTCATCACGTATATCCTGGGTTACTACGGGCCGGGTGACCCTGTGGAAGTGCTTTTGGACCAGTACCAGGACCCTGTTGTAGTCGAGCGCATTCGTGAGCAGCGCGGGCTGGACAGGCCCGTTATCGTCCAATACGGTATTTATATCAAAAATGCTGTGCAGGGTGACCTCGGCGAGAGCTTCAAATACCGCGGGCAGCCTGTCGGTGCTCTTCTTGGACAGCGGATATGGGTCTCCAGTCAGCTGGGGCTGGCGGCGCTGCTAATTGGTTTTCTGCTCGGAATACCCCTCGGGCTGCTGGCGGCCCTTAAGCAGGGGCGCTGGCAGGATACCGCTGTTATCAGCGGCACTCTGCTTTTCTATTCCCTGCCGGTGTTCATCACTGCGCCCTTTCTCCTGGTGGTCTTCGTGCTGTGGCTGGGCATTTTGCCAAGCCAGGGCTGGGGTGGTTTCTTTGACCCACGGATTGTTATGCCCGCTTTGATTTTGGGCATTCCCGGTGTTGCCGTAATCGCTCGCATGAGCCGGAACAGCATTGTCGAGGTGCTGGCCCAGGACTACGTGAGGACAGCCAGGGCAAAGGGGCTGCCAGAGTATTTGGTCTACTGGCGGCATGTCCTCCGCAACGCCATGATCCCGGTGGCAACCCTCTTGGGGTTGAGCCTGGCAACACTGGTCACGGGAGCGTTTATCACCGAGACCATGTTCGGTATTCCCGGCGTTGGCCGCCTGGCGATCGAGTCCTTCTTTGCCAGAGACTATCCGGTTATTACCGCACTTACGCTGATAATCGCCGCTGCCTATGTGCTGGCCAACCTTTTGGTTGATGTGGTCTACAAGTTCCTTGACCCGCGTGTCAAATACGATTGAGGAAAACGAAGTTGCTGACAGAGCCAACCGAGGTAATGCCAAGAAGCAGAAGTCTCTGGCTTGAGGCCGGGCGGCAACTACTGCGCAGCAAGAAGGGGATGACATGCCTCGTCATCATCCTGTTGCTTTACGGCGCCGGAATGTTTGCCCCAATAGTAGCCCCCTACCATTATGACGAGCAGAACTGGGACCAGACTCTACAGTCGCCCAGCCTCGACCATCCCCTGGGTACGGATAGACTGGGGCGCGATATGCTAAGCAGGATTATCTACGGCATCCGCACCACAGTCATCATAACCATCGCGGCTATGGTCGCCGGAGGACTATTGCTTGGCATAGCCCTGGGGCTTATTTCAGGCTATTTTAGCCGGTGGGTGGACAGCGCCATAATGCGCGTTGGTGAGGTCTTTCTCGCCTTCCCCGATATTTTGCTGGTCATACTCATCGCGGCAACACTGAAGCCCAGAGTATTGGACTTCGCACGTAACCTTGAAGCATCAACCGGTATCGGGGGCATTGTGCAATCGGGTGTGGCTGATTATCTCGTCGTCTTCGGTGCCTTGGCCATTGTGAGCTGGGTGGGCATGGCCAGGGTGGTCCGCGGACAAGTGTTCAGTATCAAGCAGAACCAATATGTTCTGGCAGCCAGGGCATTGGGCGCTTCGCATTTCCGGATTATAGCCCGCCACATTTTCCCCAACCTCCTGCCGCAAGTAGTGGTCATGGTCTCCATCGGCATGGGCAGCATTGCCGGTGCTGAGGTGGCACTCAGCTGGCTCGGCATTGGCGTCCAACCCCCGGTGCCCAGCCTGGGACTGATGATTTTCGAAAACGGGAGCATCGCCATCCTCCGCTCCACGCCTTACCTCGTCTTTTTCCCGGTTATCACCGTTGCGATTATCATCTTTGCCTTTAATCTCCTGGGTGATGCCCTGAATGATGCCCTGAATCCCAAAGCGAGATAATGATTGATTGGCCTTATCCGGAGCATGGGCACGTCAGGCCATATTATGATACCTCGAATCGCGTTCTCCTAGCTTCGCCGGGTATGCAAGTCACACTGAAATGATCACCCTGGCCTTTTATTCCCCTGCCATCAGGGAAGCCTGCCTGAAATTATCGGGATGCGACTTTCACACGGAACGTGGGTCTGGCAGAGGCCGCACGCCAGATAGCGCCCTACGTAGCCTTGTTCGTGCCGTCCCAGCTTTTCGAGGAGTTTCGGTATGGTCTTGTAGTTATACTCGTCGCATTTCGCTTTGTCGTGTCCTTTTTCACTTATGGCACCGGCCGGACAGCGCTTCATGCACGCCCGGCAGTTGACGCCTCGGTAGAATAGACAGTTTTCACGATGGTCTTGGCACAAGCGCGGTGTTGCCGGAATATCAATGTCACAGACTATGCTGCCCATCCAGGCAGCCACGCCCACCGGCGTGATAAAACCATCACTCAAACTGAAGGTGCCGAGGCCAGCGACATAGGCCACATGACGTTGCGACCATCTCGCCACAGGTGCCCCCGGCATATCCCGCTTGACTTCAAACCACCGCTCCTGGTCCGGGACCACCGCATGACCGCCGATATCTTCGATAAGGACAACCAGATGCCGGGCAAGACGGGCGTTCAGCTCCCCCCCAAACCAGCGGCCGTGATTCCAGCGTAGAGAAGACATCTGCGTTTCCCTGAGCATGCTATCACGGATTGGGCGGGCGCTGGGTAGGGCCCAAGCGATAACGCTGGTCTTTTCCGGATGGTAAAAGCCATAGGCAGCACGCTGAAGGTGCATCTCCAGCGCCTCCCGGGGTGTAACGTGGAAATCACCGATTATCTGCTTGTACTGCTGGAAGAGTGGGTCATCACCGTTGGCAAAGCCTACTACCGGCTCATCCCAGATATGCTCGCCGGGAAAGGCAGGCAGCAGATTGTTGGGACTGTTAGCTACGTAGTCCTTGATGACGGTCTCGAAAAACGCCGAGGCCTCGCTGATTTCTGATACCTTTACCGCCATTTTTGACTTCTCCTTCCTCCTTACATCGCCCTCTGACTGTCTAATCTATGATGGTCTCATTTAGTGAGACCAGGCAACGGTGTGAATCGCCAGTAACCTTGCGCCACATGGCGCCACAAACATTGACCCACCCGGTGGTGTCATTGTTTTAGCATGTGTTATGTCACGGCGTCAAGCACCCCCCTCGACTTCGCTCAGAGCAGGCCTGTATCCCCTTCCCATAGTTAGTGGGAAGGGGAAGAATAGTAAAGAAGGGGGTGAGAGCGATGGTCCTGATGCGTGGTGAAAGCCGTTATTCTGACTTGCCTGGCGCGTTTCGCGGCAAGCTAGCCTTGGCTGCCCTTGTTGCTCTTCGTTTTCTCCCTTTTGCTTTTGTTTCAATCTCAACGCCAGCGGCTCCCGCTAGTGCCGCTGTCATGAACTGGTTCAGGCTAACGTCTTCCGCGGCAGCCCGGTGCGAAAGCACTTTGTGAAGGGAGGGCGGAATGCGCAACCTGACTTGCCCGCTATACTCATGGGAAACAGGCTCAGGGATTTTGAGACCCCTTTCCAGGTTGGATTTCAGCCATTCCCTTTTGACCTCTTGAATCTCTCTTATAGCTTCTTCGGGCGTATCGCCGTGTATAAGGCAATGGGGTAGCTCTAATACCCGTGCTACCCAGTAGGGACCGCTCCCGTCATCCCACTGCTCCAGGATGATATTGTAGGGCAGCTTATCATAGTATTCTAAGTTTTTCTGTTCTTTCATTATTTCCTTCGTTCGATTCAACTTTCTTGGGTGCACCTATAAGACCATAAGTATAGTCCCCAAGAAGCCATAAAGTATTGCTAACAGAAGTCATGGTTGTTTCAGACTTCTTATTATCTGAACCAACTCATTGACATAGCAAGATTTCACCGGGTTTTCTCGCTTGTAAGGTAATGTGTGAGAACCTATGATAGCTTTGGGATGGCTGCCACCTTCTTCAATGTAACCATAGGCATTTATCAGTGCCTCAAAATCTTCAAGCGATACGCCCCTTAATGTTTTTCTCAATCTTATCCAGGCGTTTTTGCTTCTTGGACATGGAGCATACAACTCCTTATCTCCAAATTCCTCCCTTCTTCGATATATATTGGAGTTGCTGTTATGGTATCACAGGTGACACCATTTGTCAATGTAACCAGAAACAAAAAGAGGGGCGAAAGCCCCTCTTTGCTAAATACAAAATGGAGATTAGCTTCGCAGGTACTTGTCTATGTCCGCGGCGGCACGCTTGCCGGCACCCATGGCGCTGATGACGGTGGCGGCACCGGTCACAATATCACCACCGGCCCAAACACCCGGCTTCTTCGTCCGGCCAGTCACCTCATCCGCCACCACGGTGCCGTGGTGTGTGGTCTCCAGGCCCTTGCTGGTCTGGGCAATCAGGGGATTGGGCGTAGTGCCCAGGGCCACGATGACCACATCGGTCTCCATGATGAACTCGCTGCCCGGCTTCACCACTGGCCGCCGCCGGCCACTGGCATCTGGCTCGCCCAGCTCCATCTGATAGCACTCCAGGGCCGTCACCCAGTTCTTGTCATTGCCGATAAACCGCTTGGGATTGGTCAGCAGCTTGAACTCGATGCCCTCCTCCTCGGCATTTTCCAGCTCCTCCTTCCGGGCGGGCATTTCCTCTCTCGAGCGGCGATAGACGATATTGACCTCTTCCGCACCCAGGCGCAGGGCGCACCGTGCCGAGTCCATGGCCACGTTGCCGGCCCCAATCACAGATACCTTTTTGCCAATTTTCACCGGCGTGTCATACTGGGGGAAGAGGTAGGCTTTCATCAGATTGACGCGGGTCAGGAACTCATTGGCCGAGTAGATGCCGTTCAGATTTTCGCCGGGGATATTCATGAACATGGGTAAGCCGGCGCCGGTGCCCAGGAAGACAGCATGAAAGCCGTCACCCAGCAGCTCATCGAGCGTCGCCAGCTTGCCCACCACCGAGTCCAGACGAATATCCACGCCTAGCGAGGCCACGTAGTCAACCTCGTTGCGCACTATCTCTTTGGGCAAACGGAACTCCGGAATGCCATACATCAGGACGCCGCCGGGCACGTGCAGGGCCTCAAACATGGTGACGGCGTGGCCCAGCTTGGCTAGGTCGGCGGCAGCGGTTAGCCCGGCCGGGCCGGAGCCGACCACGGCCACCTTCTTACCGCTCGGCGGTGCCGGTGGCGTTTCCGGTGCCGGGCTGGTCTCTGGTTTACTGGTGCGCTCCCAGTCCGCCACAAAACGCTCCAGCCGCCCGATGGCGACCGGCGCGCCCTTCTTGGCCAGGGTGCAGACCGCCTCACACTGCGTCTCCTGCGGGCACACCCGCCCGCAGATGCCGGGCAGGGCATTTTTCCGCTTAAGCGCCTTGACCGCCTCGGGCAGGTTACCCTCGCTAAGGGCCTTGACGAAATCGGGAATATCCACCATCACCGGGCAGCCCGTCATGCAGGGGCGCTTGGGACACTGGATGCAGCGCAGGGCTTCCTCCTTGGCCATTCCCGGGGTATAGCCCATGGCCACCTCCTGGAAATTCTTGCCCCGTTTCTTCGGCTCCTGCCGGGGCATCTCCACCCGGTTCAAATTCAACTTTGGCATATCTTCACCTCAATGCTTTGCTCTATTTGACGGCGGCGGCATGCTTCTGCAGCCACTGCTCGAAGGACAGCTTCTCCTCATCAATGTAGGTGCGCTGCCGGGCGAGCAGCAAGTCCCAGTCAACCTGGTGCCCGTCAAAGTCCGGCCCGTCCACACAGGCGAAGCGCGTCACACCGCCCACTGAGACACGGCAGCAGCCGCACATACCCGTGCCGTCAACCATGATCGGGTTAAGGCTGACCACCGTCTTGACGCCAAAAGGCTTGCTCGTCAGGGCACAGAACTTCATCATAATGCTCGGCCCGATGGCAATGACGCGGTCCACCTTCTTATCAACGCTGATAAGCTCCTTGAGCGGCTCGGTTACCAGTCCCTTGCGCCCGTAAGAGCCGTCATCGGTGGTGACGATTAGCTCATCGCTGACGCTGCGCAGCTCATCCTCCCAGAAGAGCAGGCTCTTGTTACGGGCACCGAGAATCGAGATGACCTTGTTGCCTGCCTGTCTTAAGGCACGGGCAATGGGATAGACCACGGCCACAGCAAACCCTCCGGCCACGCAGACCACCGTGCCGTAGTGCTCAATCTCGGTCGGCAGTCCCAGCGGCCCGACAAAGTTGGCGATGGCATCGCCTGTCTTAAGCTCAGCCAGTCGGTGGGTGGTTGTCCCCACCTCCTGGACAGCAACGGTCACGCTCCCTTCCTGCTCATCCCAGTCGGCGATAGTCAGGGGGATGCGCTCGCCGTTTTCATCCACACGGATGACCACAAACTGCCCGGGCCTGGCCTTCCGTGCCACCGCCGGCGCCTCTATCCGGTAAGCATGGACGTTAGAGGTCAGGTCTTCCCGCTCCAGTATCTTATACACCTATCGCTTTTCCTCCAGTGTTATTAGTTATGGCTCTCCCGCGTGAAGCCGCGCGGGTAGGCATTGCGGGACTCATGTGCAAAGGAAGAAAAGGGGAAAGCCGGGCCTCGGTGCCGAGGTCCCATCCGTTGCGCCGCTCTACTTCGCTAAGCTTCAATCTCGTCGGACCGAGCTTCAGTCAGCAAAATACGGGATAAAACTCTCGCTGTGACCAATGCTAGTTTAGCACTAACCGCCAACCAGTTCAAGCTTTCAGCGGGGCCGTTACTGTTTGGTTTAGGTGGACAGCAATGAAAAAGTGGTTTGAGGTAGGATGGACACTTCGTGGTGACTCAGTGGAACCACGATGCAGCATACTCGAATATGCCCAGGCGGTGTGGGGGCGCTGCTTGAAGTCTTCGAAGGAGCAGAAGACGAAAATACTAGGCGAGTTTGTAGCCACGACTGGACTACACCGGAAGGCAGCTATCAGGCTGCTCAACCGGCCAACAGGGATACCCGGTCGCCAAAGAAGAGGGCGGCTGTAAATCGCCAGTGTCATTGCGCCACCCGGTGATGTCATTGTTTTAGCATGTGTTACTTCACGGCGTCAAGCACCTCCCTTCGACTCAACTCAGGGCAAGTCTTTCTGCGGTGGGGAGACTGGCGCTCCCGATAGCTGGTACCTTCCCTGACGATCTGGTAGCTGGCATTGGCCAAGCGGTCCAGGGCGCTGTTGCCAAGCACAGCATCTTCGAATAGTTCCAGCCACTCTTCGATGGCCCAGTTGCTGGTCACCACGAAGCTTGACCGGCGGTGCCGGGCAATAATGAGCTCATAGAGGTCGGTTGACTGCTGGGCGTTGAGGCGTTGCAGGCCGAAGTCATCCAGTTATGTTGAGCTCAACATAACTGGATGACTTCCTGCTTACCCCGCTCTCTGACAGCGAGCGGAGAGATTTGCTGGAGATAATCGAGGACCGCTACCAAGCCGGAGCCACCATTATCGCCAGCCAGTGCCCCGTCAAAGACTGGCATCCCTGTATCGGCGAGCCCACCCTCGCCGATGCTGTCTGCGACCGGTTCTTGCACAATGCCTACAAAATCGAGATGATAGGTGATTCCATGCGCACCAGGAGACCGGTTGCGAAAGCTGAAAGAAAGGATGGCTTGTCCTGACTTGTCCCGATCCATGCCGAGGGAGCGAAGTCGAAGAGATTGAAAGCGACAGTAAAGTGAGTTAAACTGTACCCATGTCCGGGCTGCCCAAGGGGTGGCCGATTTCCCCGAACAGCCAGCCGTTTTCACTCCGAACAAGCGGCCGATTTCAGCGAAGTACGCATTCTGCCTGTTTCTGCGTCGGAACCACTACTTCAGCTACCCTATCCCAACCCATGAATTCTTCAGTCTCCTGTTCTTTACTTACTAATAGTTCCATAATAATATGGTCATTCTGGCCTTCGCCAGAATCCAGACCACACGTCCCCACCCTCTGGATTCCAGCTTTCGCTGGAATGACAAGCGAGATATTCACTCCTACATTGAGGACAGCTTTGGCATCTGATTAGCATATAGACTATGAAACGATATTAGTAACAAAGCGCTACAAAGTGTAATCGGGCTATAATCTACTATCTTGTTGAGTTTTCCCGCCAATAGTCAAAATTATAATATCCCTAAAATAGCGATTCAGCTTTAATTAGCTTCACCCGTGAGGTGAAAAGGGGAAATGATAATTCCGGCTTAACTCGTATTCCAAACGGTTGGTAGCTGTAGTATATTGGAAGAAAGT
>JACQTX010000074.1 GCA_016210585.1 Chloroflexota bacterium | reverse complement strand
CTGCCAGGGTCTGCCCCAGCACATAGTAGCGTTTATCCTTTCCGGAGCCTGGACCTTTTCTAAGAATCGGCTTATCTTCGTAGATAACCTCTTCAATCTCTTCAGGTACTATTTGGTGTTTCTTGGTCTTACACCAGCAGAGAATTGTCAATTTGTAAATGACAGTGATAGAAACCGCTAACCCTTAAGTAAGTGCCAAAGCTAGTGTCAGTCGCACTAGAATCGCTTCTGAAAAACGAGCCTGTCATCGCCGGGGGCATAGAAATCGGGGATGCGAGAGACTATTTCATAGCCGGCAGCATGATAGAAACGGATGGTCTTCTCATACTCCGGCTTCCCTGACGTCTCGATAAGCAAAAGCCTCCCTCCGGCTTCTCTGACCTTTGCCTCCGTGAAGGCGACCAGGGCCTGGCCGATACCTTGCCCCTGCCTGGCGCGGTCCACTGCAATCCAGTAGAGGTCCCAGGTACCTTCCGTCAGAGGGGTCGGCCCGTAGCAGACGTAGCCAGCAATCGAGGCGTCTATCTCTGCCACGGCGATGAAATAGCCGGAGCCAGGGGTATTGAGGTAGCAGTCAATAAGCTCCTCGGCGACAACCACTTCCGCGGGCTTGAACTCCGGCAAGGCGCGCAAAATCGCCATTGTGGCCGGTTTGTCATCACGAACGAGGGGACGAACTTTGAGACTACCTGTTGGCTTCACCAGCTCCCTCTCGATTTCGTTTGTTGTGGCTTCTGTCAAGCCTGCGTCAGCGATACACTTCACGCCGGTGACCTACCCTGAAAATTATCACTGACCTTGCTTCGTCATCTACCTGGTAGAGCACCCGATAGTCTCCAACCCTCAAGCGATAGGAACTCTCGCTTTCGCTCAGCTTATGACTCTGCCTGGGCCTGGGGTCAGACGCAAGAGACTCTATGGACTGGAGTAACCTCATACCAATATCAGGACTTATTCTGGATAGCTCTTTGACAGCCCTTCTCTTTACTTCGAGCCGGTATTGCGCCACTTACGCTCCAGCCTCTCCTTCACAACCTCGAAGGGCAGTGAGGGTTCATCTTTGCGTTCAGCGATGATGGCCAGGTCTTGCAAATCTTCAAGAAGCTTTCTGTAATCTTTCAAAGACAGGAGCACTCCGGTCTTGCGCCCCTTCTCCGTAACCACAAAACGTCTCTTATCCTGCTGCATTATAAGCTCCTTACCAAAAGCCGGTATCTCGTTTCATTATACCCCAAGCCGGGGGGAAATCCGAACTTCTCTAAACATATGGCTTCTGGTTGTTCTCTCGACTAGGACAAACCGAGCAAGGGGTGGCTCTGAAGCCACCGGCGCAACTGAGACAATTTCGGCTCGTTGGGTAGAATCCTCCACAACTGCTGCCATGTCATAAAAAAGGTGTTACCTGGCTCCACAAGAATGCGCTGAAAGCTTTGAAACTCTTCTTCATGACTGCGACCCCCTAAGTTGCTGTTCAAAGAGTTAACGATGGTCAACAGGGAAAATTCGGTATCCCACTTCTGAGAAAGAGCTGCACCTAACAAATAGTTGCGAAACAGTTGGTAGAAGCGCCTGCCATCCTGTTCGAAGTCGAAAGAATCCTTCAACAGCTTGACACTGAGCTTGGCCATAAACTCAAGATAGTCACAACGCATCGGCCTGTTCAGTGGCCCACTTCTTCCCCACGCATTGACCATAGTTTTAGGTTTGCCGAGTTTGCTCTCCACCATAATAATGTGGCGTCTCCCCCGCAGTATTACATCCGTCTCTGTTTGCTGTCTTGCCCCACCTTTCCCCCACGGCTCCATTTCATCAAGAACGGCTTGAATCTCAGGGGCAATTTGTTCACTCCGTTGGTCGAGGCGGTGTTGCCAGAAATATAGTGTCTGGATGTCCAATCCCAGATTAAGCATTTCTGCAATAAGTCCCAGCTTGCCAATTGAGTGCAATGAGCAGAAAAGATTCCAAGAAAGAACATCCTCGCTGTGTTCGCTGGCTATGTAGGGGAATCCCGCAAGAAACTTGCTCCGTACCCACACTGGAAACCAACTTGGTCTCAGCCTTTCGTTTTTCTTGTTAGCTTTCCACCTCAAAATAGGGTGATCTGCATCAACGATCATATTCTCCCGATAATCTGTATACACGCCTACTCCGCCCCTGCTACAAACTTTCATTGACACTCTCCCTTTACGTCAGTTCGGATGATTTTGTATCTATCACCTTCGGAATAGCAAACTTGCTCCGAAGACTACTCGAAACCACTGAAATCGTTCCTCCGCTATTGAGGCGGTTTTTTCTTCTTCACGAATGTCACACTGTGGTTAGCACTTCTCCAGAGCCATCTGCAGTATTCGCGCCACAAACTGCGTGTAGCTCAGACCAGCGGCCCTGGACTGGCGCGCGGCACCCGCCTCGGGCCCTATATCCGGGTTAGGGTTCACCTCGATGACGTTGAGGCGACCTTCTTTGTCCAGCCGCATATCCACCCGGGCGTAGCCGCGCCCGCCCAGACACCGGAAGGCCGCCCGCGCCGTCTCGGCAATCTGCCGTCGCTCTTCAGCCGGAATCTTCGCCGGACATATGGCGGGAGTGCCCTGGAAATAAACAGTCTCCGGCGCCCATTTGGCGGCAAAGGTGAGCAGCCGCGGCATACCGGCGGGCAGCGCGTATTCAATCTCAGATATGGGCAGAACGGTGCCTGCTGCGTCACCCAGGACGGTAGCATTGAACTCTCGCCCGTCCAGAAACTCCTCGACTAGTGCCGCACCGCCGTATGACTGGTCTACCAGGCGCACCTGTCTTTTCAAGGCGGTGAAATCGGCAATCACACTCGCCTCCGAGAGACCGTGGCTGGCGTCGTCGGCATGGGGCTTGACAATGCAGGGATAGCCAAGCTGAAACTGTGCCAGCGTGCTCGTCTCCAGCAACTGGTAGCGCGGTGTCTTTATCCCTGCTGCCAGCAGAAGCTCTTTGGTCTTAGCTTTATCTAAGGCCAGCCTGAGCATCGCGGCGGGACAGCCGGTGTAGGGTATGCTGAGCGCATCGGCTGTCTCGGGCACCAGAGCCTCCGTTTCCGGGGCACCGGGGAAACCCTCGAAAAGATTGAAGATGACATCGGCAGGCAAGCTTCTCAGCTTCTCGCCGATCGATTTGGGCGGTGGCATAAGGGGCATTAGTGTTACTTCGTGGCCTAGCTCAAGAAGCGAACAATGGACGGCTGTCACCGAGTCCAGGACGCCGCGCACCGCTTGCTCTTCGTGTCGAGCGTCATAGCGGCTGGGCACCGGCTCGTTATAGACAATGGTTACCCGCGCACACATAGTGGGTATCTCTCCAGGGCCGCATTGACCACGGCCCCGATGAGACCTTCATAGCGCCAGCCCATCTTGAGGGCCATGATGACCAGGTCACTGTAGTCGCCCAGCCCGGGCAGCGGGTTAATTTCGAGGAAGTAAGGGACACCTTTGGCATCAATGCGGAAGTCCAGGCGGGCGAAGTCACGGCACTCCAGAGCGCGGAAGGCCTTCAGGCTGGCCTCTTCAATCTGCTGCAATGTTGTTGCCGGCAAGTGAGGAGGGCACTCGTAGTCCACCAGGTTCTGCCAGTCCCGCTTGACCTCGACGGAATAGACAAAATGCCACTGTCTGTGCCGGGGCAGAATCTGCATCATGCCCAGCACGCTCGGTGGCGAGTTGCCCACCATGCCCACTGTAACCTCATCCCCGGCGATGAACTCCTCCGCCATGACCGGCTGCTCGTAGGCGTCCAATAGCCTGGTGACTATGGCTGCCGCCTGCTCCGGAGTCTCCGCAACGGAGTTAAGGCGGACGCCCTTGCTTGAGCCTTCCCAGGCGGGCTTGACGATAGCCGGGAAAGCGATGTCCGCCAATAGCGAAGTCCCTCGGAGGTCTTCTTTGCTCTTGACCACGTGCCATTTAGGCGTCAAGACCCCGGCATCGGACACAATCTTCTTGCTCAGCGGCTTGTCCAGGCAAATAGCCAAGCATAATGGGTCGGAGCCGGTATAGGGAATGCCCAGCATCTCCAGGACAGCCGGCACCTGTGCCTCCCGGCTGCGGAAGTGGCCCCGACCTTCCGCGATGTTGAAAACAATATCCACCTTCGCACACAGGACGTTTTGCAGGAACTCCCGGCCGCCGCCCAGCTTCACAACGGAATGCCCCTGTAAATCCAGAGCGGCGGCGATGAGCGCTATGGTCTTGGGGGAATCGTACTCCTCAAGAGCATCCTCCGGCTGCCCCGCAGTCAAAGCCACCGCCTCTTTGAGGTCGTAGGCTAACCCAACCTTCATCTATTGTGCCTGTTCACTCTTCAGGAGCGGAGCAAGCTCGGGGAAGGGGACTTTATTACCGTTATCGTTGCCATTGCCGTTACCATTGCGCCGCCGGGATGTGGCGGTCTCCGTCTTAGGGTTGCGGTAGTGGTAGATGCGGTGCTGGTAGTTCCGCACAATGATGCCCTCGCCCGTCTTCTTCAAGACGTAGTTCGGCTGGAGAGGGATCTTGCCCAGTCCCTGCGGCAGGTCAATAACAAAGGTGGGTATGGCCAGTCCCGAGGTATGGCCGCGCATGCCCTCGATTATCTTCAAGCCAGTCTCGACTGGTGTGCGCAGGTGCTCTGTCCCCTGCACCTCATCACACTGGAAGAGGTAATAAGGGCGCACCTTAGTGCGCAGCAGGGCATGACACAGCTTTAGTTGGGCTTCTACCGTATCGTTGACGCCGCGCAAAAGCACGGACTGGTTATTCACCGGCACGCCACTGCGCACCAGCCGGTCACAGGCCGCGGCACTCTCCGCTGTGATTTCACGGTAGCTATTGAAGTGAGTATTGAGCCAGATTGGTGTATATTTCGACAGCATCTGGCATAGCTCATCATCAAGACGCATGGGCAGCACCACGGGATAGCGGCTGCCGATACGGATTATTTCCACGTGGCTGATTCGCCTGATGCGGGATAGAATTTCCTCTAGCCGGCGCGTGGCGAGTGTCAGCGGGTCACCACCGGAGATGATGACGTCCCTGACCTCCTTATGCTGGCGGATATAGTCCAACATGGCCTCAATCTCAGCTTCGCCGCGGACCCACCCGCCATTATGCCACTCACGCTTACGCGTGCAGTGGCGGCACAGCATGGGACAGATGTCCGTCAGCACCATCAGCACCCTATCCGGGTAACGGTGCACCAGTCCGGGGACAACGGAGTCCCGCTTCTCCTCCAGGGGGTCTTCCATGCCCATGTCATGCATGGTTATCTCCTGGAAAGAGGGGATGGCCTGCTTCCGAACGGGGTCATCCGGGTCCGCCGCGTCAATCAGCGAAAGATAGTAGGGCGTCACGGAAAGAGGATATTTGGTAGTTACAAGCTTGAGCTGGGCTTGCTCTTGTGCCGTGAGGGGAATGAACTTTGTCAGTTCATCCACGGTTGTGATACGGTTGCGGAACTGCCACCGCCAGTCTCGCCAGCTTGCCTCCGGGACATGGGCAAACAACCTGGTCCTATCGGCTAGCGCTAAACTGCTGGGCGGCTTATCGTCATCCGCCTCTCTGGTGACAGCAATACTGGGGGGTTTATCGTCCACCGCGCGGGTGGCGACAGTACCGGGAGGTTCTTCATCTACATGCGTCAGAACCTGTCCATTGATTATTGTGGTGCTATTGGTCACTCTGTTTGCCTCCAACTAGATTAAGTATTATTGAAACTTATACCATGTCTCAGCTAGGATGTCAAGGGCTTTTCCGATGATGTTATCTACGACTGAAAAGTGAACACTTAATTCTTGAAAAGTGAACCGTTATTGTTACATTCGTCATCAGGAGGGATGTATGGGAACAGCTACACAAACGGTTCACCGCGGAGCAAGTATGTTTTCTGCTGAAGGGATATTCTCAGGGGATGATGAATAGGTCGTCAGTGGAGGATATTCTGGGTATCAGCAAGACCAGATTCTTTGCTCTGCCGAGGCAATATCGGCAAGATCCAGACAGGTTTTCGCTTGCCTATGAGAGGAAGACGGCGACCAGGCTCCCCGAGGCTATTGAGCAGCAGATTGAGCTGGAATTAATGTTAGAGAGGGGATTGATCGAGGACCCAAGCTTGCCCATCAGCGGCTACAACTACTCCGCTGTGAGGGACCGTTTGGCTAAGCATGGGATTAAAGTGGCCCTGTCTACGGTCATCACCCGTGCGAAAGACCTGGATTGTTATCAGCCCCGTCCGAGAAAGAAAGCCCACGACCGAGAGGTCGTTACGGCTGCCATTGGTGCTCTAATTCAACATGATGCTTCTCATCACCGCTGGTCACCTTACGTTAGTGAGAAATGGGCTTTAATAACCTCCTTGGACGACTTTAGCCGGAAGATCCTGTTCGCTGACTTCTTTGAGCAAGAGACAACCTGGGCTCATATCAAGGCTGCCGAGACATTAGTGCATACCTACGGAATCCCCCTGCGCTACTACGTTGACTCCCTGCGGGTATTTCGCTTTGTCCAGGGAAGAGCTAGCGTCTGGCGAAAACATGTCCTGCAAACTGACGAAGCTGACCCGCAGTGGTGGCAGGTGCTGAGGAGCTTGGGCGTAGATGTCACCTACGCCCTGTCCCCGGAAGCGAAAGGGAAAGTGGAAAGGCCCTATCGGTGGCTGCAGGACCGTATTGTCAGGACCTGTGCCATAGAGAAGCTTACGACCATTGAGGATGTCCGTGCTGTCTTAAAGGAAGAGCTGGACCGATACAACAACCATCAGGTCCACTCCACTACTGGCGAGATCCCCAGTATGCGCTTTGAGAGAGCGAGAAAAGAAGGCAGGAGCCTCTTTAGGCCCTTGGCCTTACCCAAGCCATATACTTCAGTAAAGGACATCTTCTGCTTGCGAGAGAAACGAAGGGTCAATGGCTACCGAAAGATATCTTTGTTTAACCATGAGATTGTAGTGCCCAACGTGCCTCTGAGAGAAGAAGTCGAAGTCCACCTGATTCCTGACGCAGCGAGAGGGGTTTTAGACCTCCGCATCTGGTGGGATAACCAG
Source organism: Chloroflexota bacterium (assembly GCA_016210585.1). GTDB lineage: Bacteria > Chloroflexota > Dehalococcoidia > Dehalococcoidales > JAFGLR01 > JACQTX01. The sequence goes on along the minus strand of JACQTX010000074.1, from coordinate 13,019 downwards.
ATGGTACACACCGTTACCTACCCATTGAAGGACTTCCCAGGAGTTCACTTTTGAATCGTCAAGGAGTTCACTTTTCAAGAATTCCTAACATACGCAAAAGTTACCCGTAATCCGTGGATTAAGAAAGCGCTTCAAAGTTCCATACTTGAATCCCCGACCGTAAGGTCGAGGGAGGAAGTTCTCCCTGAATCTTTTAGTGAGGGTTGCCTATAAGTCGCATCATAGGAAAAAGATTCAGGGCAAACGAAGTTTGAGATAGGTTAAAACCCCGACCATAAGGTCGGGGAAGTTTATATAAAAATCGCGGAATACCCCGCGTGAAAGCTAGGCAGACAAAGCTAGGCAGAGAAAGACACTTGACACGGTATGCTATAATAAAATAGCCTTTTCGCTACCGATAATGGGTTGAGATTGAATTCCGCCTTATGCCGTAGCGACACTCTGAGGGTCTATTCGTGGAGTGCTTCCTCTCCTCAGAACAGCCGGTCAGTGAATACCAAACAGCCCGATTCATCGGCAAAGGAGGAGCGGCTTGGAGAACGGGACCAGTTCCGGCCGTGCGAGAGCAAGAGTATGCTGAGCCTAGCCAGCCGAGCCGTACGTAGTCAATTAAAAATACAGGAGGTTTGAGTGGTGAAAAGCAAACTATTACTGGTAAGCATTTGCTCGGTCCTGGGGCTGGCACTTGCGCTGACCCTTGCCTGTAAGGCACCAGCAACACCGGCACCTGTTCCAACGGCGACGGTTACCGTCACCGCGCCAGCGGTGACGGTAACGGCAACACCAACCCCGGCTGCTACGCCGACACCGACACCCAAGCCTACTCCAACACCGACTCCCACGCCAGCACAGTTGCCTAAAGAACTGATATGGACGACCAGTGAAGTGGGGTCAACCGCGCATGCGATGGCCGTAGGGGTGAGCGACCTGCTTATGAAACGTACCCCGATGAAGGTCACCGTGCGGGCGGTGGGTGGTCCTGCTGCATGGCTGCCTATGTTTGCCTCGGATGCATCTGACCTGGGGTCAATGAACTTTAATGATTCGCTGGATGCCTATCGTGGACTTGGTGGATACAAGGAGGCGACAAAGGGTGCGGGCTATGACGTGCGCGTCATCATGGGTCTTCGCATCGGGTTATCCGGGCCGATAGTCAGAGCGGACTCAAAGTTCAGCAAGATAGCCGACCTGAAGGGCGCGAAGGTTGCCAGCGAGTTTGGCGGCAATCTCACCTTTGTCCAGATGACGTCAGCCTGGTTGGCCAATGGCAGGCTGACCTACAACGATGTTACGAAGGTACCGGTAGCGACCGGCTACGGCGACGATGTAAAGTCCGGTTTCCTGGAAGGACGGATTGACATGACTCTCACTACACTGGGCAACGCCTTCGCTCGCGAAATCAATGCCACGAAGCCTATACGTCATCTATCACTTGATACCTCCCCTGAGGCGCTGGCGAAGAGCCGTGAGTTCGTCATCTTCGAGCCTTACAAGGCTACGAAGGGTCAGGCCCCGGGTATAGTTGAGGACACGTATGTTATGGCCGTCTCCATCAACCTGTTCACACGTCCCAGCCTGAGCGACGATGCTGTCTATGCTATCACAAAGGCTATATGGCAGAATTTCGAGGAGTTATATCCGGTTCATCCGGATTTCAAGCTGATGACCCGTGACATAATGGTCACTACCACAGCTACTGTGCCTTATCATCCCGGCGCCATAAAGTTCTTCAAGGAGGTCGGCGTCTGGAATGATAATCTGGAGGCGCTGCAGCAAAAGCTACTGGCCAAGAAATAGCGCCGCTGGTCCTGTCATGCTGGCAGTAGTGGGAACAGGAGCCATGACAAATTGTCATGGCTCCTGTTCGCCAGTGGAAGTGCACCCAATAACCAGTCTTTGAGGACGGCTTTGTGAAAGCTACGGGCGGAGAATCAAGGTATAGACATCTCCCGGGCACACTGGGCATAGTCATCAAGACCCTTCTTTGTATACTTTGTCTTGTTGCCATTTTGTATGTCCTGGGAGTGGCCGGCCTCCTGGGCCTCTATTTCTACGTTCAACAGTATTTCGGGCTTATGTTTGCCCTTTCTCTTACCGTTGGCTTTCTAATAGTTCCCGGCGCCAAAGCCTCTGCACGAGACAAACTGCCGTGGTATGATGCCCTGTTTGCGCTTATCAGTCTGATAGTCTCTGCCTATATTGTTTTTATCTATCCTAGGGCATCCTTCAACATAGGCGTCCTCATGCCGGAGCGTATTATAATGGGCGGCATTATGATACTGCTCGGCCTGGAGCTCAGCAGGCGACTGTTCGGATGGGCACTGGTAGCGGTAGCCATAGTCCTGTTGTTGTATGCTCGCTACACCTATCTGGTGCCCGGAATACTGGGGGGCAGAGGGGTTTCCTGGCAGTACCTTTTCACCTTCCTTTATCTGAGCTCCGGTGGCATTCTCGGTCTGGTGGCCAATGTCGTGTTTACCATGGTCCTCGCCTTTATCTTCTTTGGAGATGTCGTATTTCACACAGGTGGTGGGAAGGTCATCACCGACTTCGCTCTGGCAGCCCTGGGCAGGTTCCGGGGTGGGCCAGCCAAAGTGGCGGTGGTGGCCAGCAGCATGTTCGGGACCATATCAGGCAGCCCTGTGGCTAATGTGCTCACCACGGGAACAATCACTATCCCTTTGATGAAAAGCATAGGGTATAGACCTCAGGTTGCCGGCGCCATCGAAGCCGTAGCTTCTACCGGTGGGCTAATCATGCCGCCAGTGATGGGGGCAGCGGCTTTTGTTATGGCCGAGCTACTGGGAATCTCCTACGCGGAGGTGGCCATTGGTGCAGTAATACCAGCCGTCTTCTTTTATCTTGGTGTATTTATCCAAGTTGACCTGGTGGCAGCCAGGACAGGACTAAAAGGGTTATCAAGAGAGCAACTACCATCGCTAAGAAGAGTCGTGAGTAAAGGCTGGGCATTTGCTGTCCCGATTGTCGTTTTGATTTATAGTCTGTTCATTCTCGGTATTCCCGCCGCCAAGGCGGCAGTATATTCAGCCGGAGCTTTTCTTGTGGTCGGCGCCTTCCGGAAAGAGACAAGGGCAGGACTGCGCAAGCTACTTACGGTATTTGAAAGCACCGGGCGCCTGGTAGTGGAGATGGCCGCTATCGCCATCATCGCGGGGGTCGCTATTGGCATTATTGGCATCACGGGAGTCGGGATTACCTTCTCTCGGGCGCTCGTTGAGCTGGCGGGTGGTAATCTTTTTCTCCTCCTCTTGCTAACTGCCGTAGCCAGCATGATTCTGGGTATGGGCATGAATGCTACGGCCACCTATATCATAGTGGCCCTCCTGACCGCGCCGGCTCTAGTCCAGCTAGGCATATCTGAGCTGGCGGCGCATATGTTTGTATTCTACTTCGGCACGATGTCCATGATAACGCCGCCGATATGTGTGGCAGTCTATCCAGCCTCTGTATTAGCTGGCTCACCAATAATGCGCACCGGCTTTGAGGCGGTAAAAATAGGTATAATCGCCTACCTGGCTGCTTTCCTTTTTGTTCTGGACCCTTCCCTGCTACTGATTGGGAGCCCTGCGGAGATAGCTCTGGCTGCGGCCAGGGGTGTTATAGCAGTTATCTTTGTGGGTTTCGCTATGCAAGGTTACCTATTTTCCCCAATAGGCATGCTCAGCCGGATTTTAACAGGCCTGGGGGCGATAGCGCTAGCCACACCAAACTCGTATATCGTCAATATCATTGGTGCCGGGGTTATCGCGGCAGTGGCAAGCTGGGAATGGACCAGGAGAAGAGCACGTCGCAAAGCAGCTCTTTCTACAGATTGACACATGGGTCAGCACTGCTGACTTGAACCAGAACCAAGGTACGGAGAAAACGAAAAGGCCAACAGCCAGGTGTTCGTAGGTGTGAAACACGCCAGATAGAGAAGTGGTTTCTCTCCAGGTAAGCCGGACACTACCCGTGTTGCAAGTTAAGCAGAAATATAAAACTGGAGGAGGGAAAATATGCCTTACAAAGACTTGCGGGACTTTTTGAGTGCTGCCGAAGCGCGAGGAGAGCTGAGGCATATCAAAGGGGCGGACCGTGACCTGGAGATGAGCAGTATCACGGAGATCCTTTACCGGGAGAGCAAGCAACCGTGGCCAGCGATATTGTTTGACGAAGTCCCCGGCTACCCCAAAGGTTTCCGGACCCTATTTGGGCATATGGCATCACCGTGGAAGCTGGCCAAGACCCTCGGCTTGCCCGAGGACCAGCTTGACAATATGAGTTTGCTCCACAGCTGGCGCAGCAAGGCGAAGGACCTCCGCCTCATTCCCCCCAAGACTGTATCTAGCGGTCCAATCCGGGAGAACCTGATGACAGGGGACCAGATAGACCTTTTCAAGTTCCCGTCTCCGCGCTTTCACGAGATGGATACCACCAATCCTTACATCGGCACCGCAGTAGCTGTTATCCAAAGAGACCCTGACGGGGGATGGGTCAACTCGGGGGCGTATCGTGTTATGGTGGTGGACCGTAATCGCCTGACCTTCCACGCCACGGAAGGAAAACACGGTAGCCTGATTACACGCAAATACCATAATCGAGGGCGTGTGATGCCCATCGTGGTAGCTTTAGGCGTGGACCCGGCCTTCTATGCGGCTACTAGCATACAGATAGGCTGGGGCATCTCAGAATATGACTATGCCGGGGGCATCAAGGGTGAGCCGCTGGAGGTCATAGAAGGTCCCTACACCGGGCTTTCCCTGCCGGCATCCGCCGAGATAGTTATCGAGGGGGAATGTCATCCCGAGGAGGAGGCCGATGAGGGGCCCTTTGGTGAGTGGCACGGCTACTATGCTAACCTGGGACTTCAGACCGTGCCTGAGCCGGTCATACGGGTAAAGGCCATCCACTATCGCAATGACCCTATCCTTGCCTGTGCACATGAGACAGTCCCGCCGCACGATGATACCCTATTTGATGCGATCACCGTGTCAGCGCGCCTGTGGGGACTTCTGGAAGGGGCCGGCCTGCCGGGAATAAAAGGCGTCTGGAGTCATGAAGTGGGGCACGGCCTGCTGTTTGATGTCGTATCTATCGAGCAGCTATACTCGGGCCACTCCCGGGAAGTGGCACTTACCGTCCTGGGGGGCGCCGGAGGACACGCCAGATACGTGATCATAGTGGAAGAAGACATTGACCCCAGCAACCTGGAGCAGGTCATATGGGCGATGTTGACGAGGGCCATGCCCAGCCGTGACACAATCAATATTGTGGAAAGGTGTCGCGGGACAAACAGTGACCCGGCTATTCCTCTGGAGACGAAAAGGAAATACCTCGTGCCTCCCAAGCCGCTCTATTCTTCCAGAGTGATAATTGACACCTGCCGGGGGCTGGAGCATAAAGCGGACTGGTACCCGATTGCCAGGGTAAGCCCGGAACTAAGGGCAAAGATTCTCAGCAAATGGGGCGCTGAGCTACCAGGCATTGTGAAATAGCCCCGAACTGGCTGAGAAGGACTGCAAAGTTTGCTCGGCCACATTCGGGGCAACTTCTTATTTAACCTAGCCCGCTACCGTCTTCCCCACACTTGGCAGCCAGGTAGCGAGCTGGGGGAATATGATGAGCAGCGCTAGAAGGAAAAGTATCAGCAGACATATTGGGACGGCGGCGCGGTAAATTTGTCCCATAGTAACATCACGGAGCACACCCTTCAGTGTAAATAGCAATATGCCGAACGGCGGAGAGATAGTGGCCATCTCCTGGTTCACGAGCAAAAAAATACCGAACCAGACCGGGCTTATACCCAAGGCCTTTATGATAGGGTAGAAAATGGGAATGGTAATCATGACCATAGACAGGCTATCTATGAACATGCCCATCGCAATGAGCACCACCATCATGATGAGGATGATTATGGTCGGCGATACCGGCAGGCTTACGGCCACTTGACCCAGCTCACGTGCCACACCAGTATAGGCGAGCAGTTGGCTGAAAGAGCTGGACGACATGATGATGGCAAAGGTCATAGTAGATACCATGATCGTGCTTTTCAGGGCCTTTTCGACGCCTCGCCAGGTTAGCTTGCGGTAGGCAGCTGCCAGGACGAAGGCGGCTGTGGCACCGAGAGAAGCCGCTTCTGTCGGCGTGGCGACGCCGAAGAAGATCAGTCCGAGCACGACGAGTATAATGGTGACGAGCGGCAGCATGACTGCCAGTGACCTGGCCCTTTCGGCCCAGGTCACCCGGCCCACCGCGAGGACCGGGGCGAGGTGCGGCTGCAGCTGGCACCGTATCAGTATGTAGGCAACATAGATACCAGCTAGAATGAATCCGGGCACAATGCTGGCGATGAGAAGGTCTCCCACGGATTGAAGGGTCAGCGTTGCCAGGATGACGGTCATAATGCTGGGCGGAATCAGGATGGCTAGCCCGCCTGCCCCCAGGATAGGTCCGTAGATCATCTCGGTCTTGTAGCCGCGCCGCCTCATCTCCGGACCCAGGGTTGACCCGAAAACGGCTACACCGCTCACGGAAGAGCCGCTCATCATGGCGAATAGGGTGCCGGCAGCTACACCGGACAGGCTGAGGCTGCCCCGGATGCGTCCGACCCATTTGCCCACATTGTCAATCAGCAGGCTGGCCAGCCCGGTATGGAACAGGACTTCACCCATCAGGACAAAGGCGGGCACTGCCGTCCAGCCGAACTCCGCCGTTTGAGAGAAGGCATTTATGACGAGAAGCCGCCAGCTATCGAAGCCATCAGCCCAGATATAAAAGCCCAGCAAATTGAGTGCCATGAAAGCAAAGGCCACTGGCATGCCGGAGAAGAAAAACGCCATTAGCAGGCCGCCAATAATAATGAGCGTGAGCCACCATTCCATCGTTTCTTTACCTGACCTTTTTGCCTGATAGAAAGGGATGAGGCCTAGTATTCGCTCTGTTCCTCGGTGACAAAGGACTCCCCCTTGATGGAGCGCCAGGTCCGTCGGGCAAACTGAATTACGAGGAGCAAGCTACCCAGGGAGATCACAATCCAGAGCACCCACTTGGGCACATTGATGGAGCGCATGATGAACTGGTCCAGCTTGATAGCTTCAAAGGTCTGCAGCACGGCGATAGCAAAAAAGATTGCACAGGATATGGTCCCCATGGCTGAACCGATGGTGTTTACCCAGCGCCTAGCGTTTGGTGGCAGAAAGTCCACCACGATTTCCACCTTGACGTGCCCTTCCCTGGCCAGCACCCAGGCTGCGGAAAGGAAGAGGGCATAGACCAGGGCAAACTCCGCTACCGGCACTACCCAACGGGTGGGACGGTTCAGCCCATAGCGCAGCACTACCTCAAGGTCAATGCCGCCGATTATGACGAGCACAGTGGCTATTACCGCGCCCCACATGGTAACCGTTAGCACACGGTCAAACAAGCGACTCATTATACGCGTCACCCCGCACTAACTCATGGGGAGGCAAGCATTTGCTTGCCTCCCCATGAGGAGCTACCGATAGAGAGGTTTACGGCGTCCACGCCGGGAAAGTCGGATAGCCGGTCGGTGGGCTAGGTGGATAGAACTTACCAATGATGGCCTTTATCTCGTTGGCGGATTCCGGAGGCATCTTCTTGAGCCGCTCCAGGAAACCACCTTCCCATGCCCATTCCTGCGTCTTTTTCCATTCCTCATCGCTCATCCTGATAGACTTCATGCCGAGCTTGGTTATCATGTCAACTTCCTTCTTGGTCACGGCGATCAGGGCATCTTCAGCCCATTTATCCATCTCCGCCATGGTATTCTTCATCAGCGCCTGCAGCTCTTTGGGCAGCGCATCGAAAAACTTGGCGTTTACCAGCACTGTAAGCGAGTGGCCCAGGATAATCGGCGGGTCGAAGCGATACTTGAGGACAGTCTCAAAGCCCCAGTCAGTCAGACCCTTGTTAGGGAAGGCAATACCATCTACCACTCCCTTTTCCAGGGCGCTGTAGGTCTCGCCAACCGGGATGACGACGGCTGCCGCTATTTTTTCAACTATTGGCTGCTGGTCGGCCACTACTCTGAGCTTGTAGCCTTTCAGGTCGTAGATTGACTTTACGGGGTTCTTGGCCAAATACATATGGTGCTGGCTCCAGTACGGGAGGCCAAGGACAGCCACGCCCAGCTTTTGCCGGGCAAACTTATCGAGTATGTCAAAATAGCCGGCCGCTCTCAACTGGATATCTGAAGCGCCAAACCGGAACATATTGACATTTATCTCAGGGAAGGCCCCTGCGATGTAGCCGGAAGAGGTTACCAAAAGGTCAACCTTTCCCAGCCGGAGCGGTTCAAGCTGCTCAGCGGCCGGGAACACCTCGGTGCCGCCCATGTCTTTTATTACCAGCTTCCCTTCCGCCTTGTCATTGATCCTCTTGAAGAACTCCCGATAGGAGGTAAGATCAGCCACATCCCAGGGCCACGGCCGCAGTGCCCTGACAACAATGGGCTGGGCCGTGGCAGGCGTAGCTGTCACCGTCACTGTCGGTGCCGGAGCCGGTGTTGCGGTGACTGTAGTCGGTGGCGCGGTTACAGTTGCCGTCGCTGTCGTCGTCACCGTAGGCGCCGGCGTGGGTTTGGCAGCAGGCGTTGGTGCCCGGCAGGCAAGCGCAACGCCAAGGACGAGTATAAGGAGCAGGCAGACGATGAGTACTCCCTTTCTTTTCATTTTGCACCTCCTCTGTCTCTTTTAGCCCAGATTGGCTTTTTCTCTGCGTGCTGTGGCAGTGGTCAGCGTGAACCGGCCACAGCGTAATGGCGGGCGTAGGAAAAGAGGTCAAGGCCGCCCTCGGTGTAGGGATAGACCTTCTGACTACGGTGGACTTTCAGGTTAACAAACATCTCGGTTACCCTGATGCCGACAGCCATGGTGTTCAGGACCGGTACCCCGACCTCGGCTTCGATTTCTTCCGTGGTGATTATATGGGGGGTGAAGACGGCACAAAAAGGCACGATAACGTTGGCATCGTCCTCTTCGACAGCCTGGCGGCAGATGCGCAGGGTTGTCTCCCTGACTTCGCTTCTTCTTTCCCACACCTCAGACACCGGGATATTCCAGGGCCGGAGTGAAACAACGAAGTCACTCATACCCCAGCGCCGGAGCAGTTTGCGAGTGAAAGACTTAAGGGAATCCTCAACGACAAGAATGGAAATACGGTCTCCAAGAAGAGCAGCCGTATGCAGGGCTACCGGGCCGGTATCCACAACCGGGATTTTGACCAGATGTCTGGCAATTTCGGCGCCGACGTCATACTCTCCGGTGAAGTAAACGGCATCATAGCCCTCTTGCTCGGCTTTTACAGCCTCGTAAACGAGGAAAGGGGCCGCGGAGGCAATGCGCGCCTCGCTTATATGGCCAACCATTGGCCCGGCATGGGGACCCTCTTCCGGAAAGACCACGTCAATCTGTGTCCCCGGTGAGGCGAAGCTCTGCAACACCCGGACGGAGTGTTCCTGGAAGTCCAGTGCGGTGTTCTGTTTTGAAGCCGGACGGATTACCTTGATCCTCATCGCCGGCTCCTTCACTTAGCTATTTGCCCGGGTCCATTATGAAATGATATGTGAGGCTAACATACTATCGGTAAGCTTGTCAAGTGCCCGCGACAGCCTTCAGGCAGCCATTCGACTGCAAACGTCAAGGGCCAATAAGGCGTAGACTTTGGTGGCCTGCACCATGTCCGAGACCTCTACCCGGAAGAGGTCATAATCATATAGTTGCCCTTCGGCGGAATAGCCGGTGGGGAAGCCGTAGGTGATAGCCGGTATGCCGATCTCGTTGTAGGTATTGATGTCCCGCCACATACTGGTCATGTAGGTTACTGGTTTCTTGGGCGGCGTGCCGAAGACCTTCGTGTGGGAATCGAGCAAGACAGCCCGGAACTCATCATAGCCCTTTACTTTCCAGGCCTCGTAGCCGGACAGGTATTTATAGATTTCGACATCTCCCTCCATGTCAAGCTCTTTGAGGAGACTTTCGAGCTGGCGCTTAATATCAAGGGCGCTGATCCCGGGGGGAATGCGGGCGTCTATATAAGCAATGCACAGCTCGGGAGAGGTGATAGGGCAGAAAGGCTGTCCGCTCCGCATACTGTTGATACTGATCTTGGGCACCACCTCGACATCGCCATGAGAGTAACGGTATCTGGCGGTATAGTCATTGGCATACATGGCAAATCGCTCGATGAACTTGCCCATCCTGTTAATTGGGTTTATGCTTTTACGCAAGTCAGTCTCAGGGTAGGGCAGGAAAGGAGTATACGAAGCCGGCCCGGAATACAACGTCAGCTTAATATAGGCGAACCCGCATTCGACCGGGCAAATGGTGAACGCGGTTGCCTCGGCGACGAGGGCAAAGTCCGCAATGCCTCCGTGTGTAGCCAAATACCGGGCACCCAGCTCATGGGAATCGTACTGAGGTGAGGGGAACTCATCCACCGGCGAACCGCCGGTCTCACCAAGCACACAGGACAAAAGCACATCGCCAGGCAGCTTGATATTCAGGTCTTGCAAGGCTCTGGTCGCAGTCATCCAGCAGGCCATTGGCCCTTTGTCGTTGGCAATGCCCATGCCCACTACGGAATCCCCCTCGCGCCAGGCTTCCCGAAAAACGCGCCGGTTCGGGTCCCTGATACGGAGTTGGATCATCTCGCCGCGGCGCACATCCAGGTGACTGGAGAAAATCAGGCTCCGGCCACCACCCGTGCCGCGGTAGACACCCAGGATATTGAACCTCTCCGCCGCCCCCAGCTTCCTGGGCTGAAAGCCGTTTGACTTCAGCCAATCGAAAGCGTAGTCCCCCGCTATTCTTTCTTCTGGCTGGTTGCTAATGCGGCCGCCCAGCTCAAGGGCCAGCTGAGTCAGCTCCGGCTCCATCTGTTCGACCCTGGTCAGGACTTTTTTCTCAAGCTCCGAGAGCATGGCTGCACCTCCTTCTTCTGGCTTGGCAATCTCTCCCGCAACTATCGGTGATACTTGCAAGACATCATTCTAGGATAGCATCCGAAAGGGGAGGTTCATGAATCTTCACGCTGTGGCATCCCCGTAAATTAATAGCCTATTATAAGCTTGTAGCGGGTCGGCAGGCAACTGCGCAACCCGGCGGCTTCACAAGCGCGATGCGGGTGAAGCTGTTTTCAATAAGTATTCCATTCCTCGGCAACTGTGCTAGAATATTTACAATTGCGGCATACTCACTCAGAACGGCAGGGCAAAATGGTCAGTGAGACGTTCTTCTTACCTGCTTTATGAGAGATCACTTCAGTTAGGGTGCGTTTGGTTGGTGAGGAAAAGAATGGTAAAAAGATACTACCGTCCTGAGCTTGAGACCATGTCTCACGAAGACTTCCGTCGGTTCCAGTGGGCGGCGCTTCAGAAGCAGCTAAAATATACTTATGAACGGAGTGGTCTGTGCCGACGGCAGTTTGAAAAGGCGAAGCTCACCCCTGATAATATCAGGAGCCTGGATGATTTCATCCACAGGGTTCCCTTTACGACCAAACAAGACATGCTGGCGGACCAGGAGGCGCACCCCCCATACGGGACACGCCTGGCCGTGCGCGAGGATGAGATTGCCGTAACCTATCTCACCAGCGGCACCTCAGGCAAGGGCGTGGAGGTGCATACCCTGTCACACGAAGACCTTGCCATCTATCCGGAGACCATGTGCATGACTTTCACCTGGGCAGGGTGGCAGCGGGGTGACAAGGTGATGAGCACCTTGCCCGTGGGCGTGACGATGGCCGGAGCAGCCCACATGTGGGCGATGCAGAGAATCGGCTGTGACGTCTTCAATCTGGGCATATATGATACCAAGACAAAACTGGACTACATGCAGAGGTTCAAGATAAAGGGTATCTTCGCTTCACCCGCCTACCTTGAATCCCTCACCGCTGAAGCTGAGAAGATGGGGCTGGACCCCGCTCGTGACCTTTGTGTCCAGAGCATATTGATGGGCGGGCAGGCATATCCGGTATCCTTTGCCGAAAGGATGAAGGCAAAATGGAACGCCGAGATTTCTGACTACTACGGCTCAACACAATGGGCTGCCTCGGCTACTTGCGAGAACGGGGCTGTTAGGGACGGGCGGCGTGGCTCTTACCATCTGTTCGGCTATAAAGCTTTCGCCGAGGTGATCAACCCAGATACGCTCGAGCCGGTGAAGCCGGGTGAGTTCGGCGAGGTCGTACTGACGCCGCTTAACAAACGGGCATCACCCTTCCTGCGGTTCCGGTCGGCTGACCGTGCCCGCTACTTTCCGCAGGATGCTTGCGACTGCGGGCGCCCTTTCGACCTTCTGGAAGCTGGCACCATCGGCCGCTATGATGCCATGATGAAGGTGAAAGGCACTAACATCTGGCCGGAGACCATTGACGACATTGTGCTGGTCAATAGCGAGTGCATCGAGTACCGGGGCAGGCTATATATCTCCGATGAAGGTAAGGAGAGGAGCGAGATAGCCGTCGAGTTCAGGCCAAGCCTTGCCGAGGATACGAAACAGCGGCTGATGTCGCACATCGCCGAGGAAATCAGGCACAGGACAGGGATTGGTTTCATTGTCAAAGAAGCTGATGGCGAGTTGCCGCGCTATGTATTCAAGGCAAGGAGATGGACCGATGAGCGGGCCAGTGGCATGGCGCAGAGAGCGTAGCTCATTCTGCTGAAGATAGCCTTCGGTTTGGCTCTTCAACCAATAAGAGATCTCTAACATATGGAGAAACTATGTGCAAAGCTGTTCTTGTCAAGCATTTCTTATTGCCCAAAATCAGCGATTGGCCACCGTAGCCACCGTAGCCACCGTAGGGCAGGTTTCCCAACCTGCCCGCCACTTCAAGTCGGGTTAGGAAACCCGACCTACAGAATGAATCCTGATTTCGGCTGCGCCCCTAAAATAGCGATTCAGCTTTAATTAGCTTCACCCGTGAGGTGAAAAGGGGAAATGATAATTCCGGCTTAACTCGTATTCCAAACGGTTGGTAGCTGTAGTATATTGGAAGAAAGT